>JAITLV010000171.1 GCA_031277685.1 Sphingobacterium sp.
TTTCGCTTGATCATACTTAAAAACTCAGGAGTGATTCCTAAATATGAAGCAATTTGTTTTTGCTTCACTTTATTGGCAACATCCGGATATTTGTTCAGGAATATGTCAAAGCGTTCTTCGGCGGTTAGCGAGAGATTTTGAATCACACGCAATTGTTCCCTTATATAGGCATTTTGCATCAAGATCCTAAAAAAACGTTCAAATTTTGGTACTGTTAAATAGAGTTTTTCCAGATCCTTTTTTTGCAGCTGATAGATGATGCTATCTTCAATAGTGTCAATGGTAAGCATGGCGGGAAGTGCATTTATAAAGCAGTACATATCTGTTATCCACCAGTCTTTTATGGCAAACATAATAGTCGATTCTCTGCCGGACACATCGAGGTAGAATGCTCGTAATGCTCCAGTATCAACAAAATAAATGGAATTACATAATTGTCCCTGAGTTAATATCATGCTTCTACGCGGTATTTTTACTTTTTTTAATACCTTTAGAAATTGTGCAACTTCATTATCGTCTAATGTTATGTGCTTAGCAATATTCTCCAAAATTAACCCATGTTCCATTCTTACTCTATCTTAATCAAATGTAGTGATTTTTGTTTTTTTGTTCAGCTTATATATTGGAGATTTCAATACCATTGACCATCCAGATTCGAAATCCGCTTACCATTCAATATGGATAATTTTGACTATTTGAAAATTACGCTGAGAGGTCACAAATCCATTTTTATTTAAATTTGGACCAGCTATTACGATATACTGTTGCTATCTGGAATTACTACACAAAAATAAATATTTTTCCAATGAGGAAATGAGGGTAAACAGTGAATGGTAATGAATTATAATCTCACGCTAACTGGGATTGAGTAAAGTAAACTGTATCAAATAAAGAATTTTTAAATTCGATTCAGCAAATGGGAAAAGAGGAATTGACGCCCTTATACTTCGCTTTGATACGGATGTGCCCGAGTTGTTTTATCATCATGGAAAACGCCAGGTCGTGGAAGTTCGGGCCAAGAAATACAGCCTTTGGCATATTTATCTCAATAATGCTTATGTAGGAAGTATTCAATATCACACTTTCACTAAGCAGTTCAATTACCACCTTGAAGACAATTGCTTACTGACCAATGATCATGTGCAAAAGTATATAGTCCTGATACAACGTGGGGAATTAAAGTGGATAAAAGACGATATTCGATGAAAAAGGATATAAAAGGAATAAAAAAAACTTGAGTCTGGGAAGATCTCAAGGCTTCCTATCCGCTGCTCAATTATAGTGGATAACTATAGTCGTAAAAGTATGGCTATTGCAGTTTGACAGGGGCTTAAAGGAAGTGACGTTGTTTCTGTTTTGGAAGAGCTCCGACTATTCCACCAAGCAAAAACCAGAAAATTCCAAGTGGATAACGAATCGAAATTGCGGAGCAATCATGAACACCAAATAAAACAAACACAGGTGAATCATTTATTTCCAAGAAGGTCGATAGACTGGCTTATGAACATCAGGTAGAATTAGTTTTCTCCAGGCCAGGAAAACCAACAGATCATCCGTATATTGAATTATTGAATGGAAGTTTTCGTTACGAGTGTCTGAACGCGCATTGGTTCCTGTCATGGGAAGATGCGAAGGAAAAAATTGAAGTCTGGAGGGAAGAATACAACAACTTCGGGCCCCACAGCAGTTTGGGGGATCTGACACCTGAAATGTTTATCGGAAAACAGTTCAAAAACTTGAATATCCAGAATCGCAGATGAATGAAATTGTTTTGGCAACCGATTTTCCGAGGATGAGGCAAAGAAATGACAAATAACAAGAATACAAGCCAGCGATGAGTCCAATTTTATATATTTATAAAAAGTAAATTAGGCTCTAGCAAAACCTATGAAAATAAAAGTTTATTCCCCCATTAATCCTTTACTTAAAAAATACATTGAGTGTATTTATATACTCACCCATAGCTCGGAAGGAGAGCCTGCTAAGTATATCACTTTCCCATCTATTTTCACCATTGTATCGAGCAGTGAAAAATCAAAATCGATCAGTAACGGCAATCAATTAGTCATCAGACAATGCGATCATAACGAAGTGGAAACCAACTTGGTATCTGATTTTAATAAACCTGTGTTTGTACAATACGAAGGAACAATAAACGAAATCACTATCTATTTTAAACCCCTAGCTATTAATTCATTTTTGGAGCACGAATTAAACCACTACAACAGCTCCAGCTTTTCTGAATTTGTACCTTTTGAAGATTACAGAAGAGTAATGATCGACATTCTTTCTTTGCAAAATGACATTGAAAAAATCGAAACCATTGAAAGATATTGGTTGTCCAAAATAAGAGGATTTCAGCACAGTTTCCTTGAAACTATTTTGTCTGAAATGATGTGTGAAGAAAATGGTGCAGTAACCATAACAGAACTATGCGAAAAGAATGCTATTTCGCGCACCACATTAAACAAACACTTTGGCAGGCATATCTGCAAGACACCATCTGAATTCAAAAAGATAATAAAATTTAGAAATGCGGTTAATAAATATTCATCCGATAAAGCAAAAAACAACTTAACAGATATTGCCTATAGTGTTGATTATTTTGACCAGTCGCATATGATCAGAGAGTTCAAATCAGTGACAGGGTTTTCGCCAAAGGTTTTCTTTGAAAAGACGACAGTGCTGGAAAAAAAGCAAATTCACTGGCTGTTTTTATAGGTAGGTTTACAATTATACAATTTTTCCTTTTCGGCTTAAAGTAGCTCTGCTGCTTAATCATAAATCAAAACACTATGACCATTCGTCAAATCTATTTTATTATAGCCATCTGCTTCATTGTTCTTTTGCAGGCTGTTGCAATCCACGCCCAAAATTTGAGAAATTTCATTGATCCGATAAAGACACAGCTTAAAAATCTTAAAAAAGAAAATAACTTAAGCGGGGTTGTTCTGATTGCAAAAGATGGTAAGCCAATCTATCGGGAAGCCTTTGGCTTTTCCAATTTGCCAGACCGTGTTAAAAATAAACCGGACACAAAGTTCAACTTAGCATCTATCAACAAGATGTTCACTGCAATGGGAATCATGCAATTGGTGGAATCCAGTAAAATTTCGATTCAGGATAAAGTAGGTCAATATCTCACCGATTACCCCAATAAAACGGTTGCCGACTCTGTGACCATCCATCAATTATTAACACACACTTCAGGAATGCGAAGTTTTTGGGAGGACTATGACAAGCTTGCAAAAGTAAACTTCAAAACAGTTTCTGATTATCTCCCACTGTTTGTAGATAAAAAATTAGCATTTGCACCAGGTAGTGACTTCTACTACAGCAATTCTGGGTATATGGTTTTAGGATTAATTATTGAAAAGGTGTCGGGTCAGAATTATTTTGATTTTGTAAAAGAACACATATACAAACCCGCAAAAATGATCAATACGGATGCATACGAATTGGATCATGTAATCCCAAATTTGGCCACCGGCTACACCATGTCATTGGAAGAGCCGGGACAATGGAAAAGTAATATTTCCTCAAATCTATACAAAGGAACACCAGCTGGTGGCGGCTATTCAACAGCCGATGATCTGCTAAATTTTGCCAATGCTTTGCAAAGGAATATATTATTGAGTAAAGAAAGTATTACGCTTAGTACATCGGGCAAAGTAAAGTACCGAGAGGGAATGTACGGCTACGGATTTGAAGAAAACAAAATCAACGGACACCGCGTCTTTGGACATACCGGTGGACACGATGGTATTGCTTGTGAACTTATGATTTATCCGGATTTGGGCTATACTGTTGTGATTCTAACCAACGGAGAAGTCGAAAATTATTGGGAAGCAAGTAATCTGATCAAAAAGCAATTAGTAGGTTCAGCACCATCCATTGACAATTTCTTTTACACGAAGGATATCATCCAAACTGTACGCGATAAAGGTTATGAAGCTGGTATTAACGCAATAGAACAGAATTCTAAGAAATATTCATTGAGGGAAAATCTGATTGAAAGATATGCTTATAAGTTCCTGTTCGAAAAGAAAGCGAATCAGGCAATCGATTTGTTTAAGCTGAATCTTCACTTTTTCCCTAATTCAGCCAACGGCTATTATTACATCAGTGAGGCATACATGGTTTCTGGTCAAAAAAAACAGGCTATTGAATATCTAAAGTTATACCTTGAAAAAGAGCCCCAAGACAATGATGCTAGATTAAAATATGAATTGCTGATGAAATAGCTATAATCGATCTGAGTGCAGATCTGTAATTGTGAGAATTTGGTTGAATATCTAAAGTCCCGAAATCTCTAAAAAGTGGACGATGCCTATTGAGAATTGAGGCCAGCAGATGCGCTTCTCTTACACCGATAATGTTTAAATTATTTATAGCTTGAGACGCATTATCATAGGGAACCCGCTTATTCAGAGGGATATGTGTAGATAATGGCACGGCAATCACGTATGGTTACAACAATGCAAATAAGAGTAATTATCTAAAGCGTTAATAGGATAATGTGCGGAACTGCTATTAAGACAACAAACGTTAAGAAAAGTGATTAAAAGTAATTTATACATAATCGATATTATTTACTAGGTTATTGTTCTAATTTATGACATACTAAGTAATTCATAAAATTTGATAAAGAATAGTCTTTCTGTAACTTTTTAGCTCGTGCGATTGATTATCAATATAATTTACTTGTCTACTTGTGTTTTTTTACTAATTATTTTAGTATTTTTAAATTTATTATTGTATATTTGACTGATAACCAATTAATAAATATTATGGCTAGATCAAAAAAACATTTGGGTAGGTATGTAGATCCACGTACTGATTTCGGTTGGAAATTTTACTTTGGTAGGGAGGACAACAAAATCTTACTGATTGAGTTTCTCA
>JAITLV010000247.1 GCA_031277685.1 Sphingobacterium sp.
GTATCAAAATATTATGATGTCAATGTCAATGGGATGAAAAATACCCTTAACGCAATGGAAGCGAATGGGATAAAAAGGATCATTTTTACGAGTTCAGTAGCCGTGTATGGTTTGGACAAAGAAAATCCGAATGAAGAGACGCCAACTGATCCTTTTAACCACTATGCAAAGAGCAAGCTGGAAGCAGAGATGGTCCTGCAAAAGTGGTATAACGAACACGAAGATTGGAACATGAATGTCATTCGCCCTACAGTCATTTTTGGTGAGGGAAATCGAGGCAATGTCCATAATTTATTGCATCAGATAGCTTCCGGGAAATTTGTGATGATTGGCCCAGGAACCAACCGGAAGTCAATGTCTTATGTGGGTAATATCATTGCATTTATCAGTTACTTGATAAAGGAACAGACTGTAGGATATAATCTTTTCAACTATGTTGATAAACCTGATCTTTCAACGAATGATCTGGTGCGTTATACCACAGTGTTTCTCGGGAAAAAAATACCAACGATCCGTGTTCCCTATTGGCTCGGGATGTTGGCTGGCTATGGGTTTGATGCGCTGGCTTTTATACTGCGCCGCAAGCTATCCGTTAGTTCTGTTCGCGTCAAAAAATTTTGTGCCGTGACGCAGTATGACGCTAACAAGGCCATGAGTTCGGGATTTACGCCACCATATGGGCTGCAAGATGGATTAAAACAGGTTTTGAAAACAGAATTTTCAGCCTCAAATAAAAATCTTGTCTAAATCTAAGCAATGAAAAATATAAACCTGATATACTGGTCTGGGCAGAACTTTGGGGACGTATTGAGTCCGAGGCTGGTTGAGGAACTAACGGGCATATCCACTCAGTACAAAAGCTGGCAGCCTTCGCATGCAGTTCGAATAAAGAGTTTGATTGGAAAGATTGTTCGTTTACGCTTCGCTGAGCTGCGCACTATTCTGTGGCCCCGCCAGCAATCGATGATTGCCGTGGGGTCGGTGATCCGATGGGGAAATTCAAGATCCCTGGTTTGGGGATCAGGTTTCATGAATTCAGATGAACCTTTTGGCGGAGGAAAGATATATGCAGTACGCGGTAAGCTGACAAGTCGGAAGCTCGTCGAGATGGGGTATCCAAGCTGTGAGGTATATGGTGATCCAGCGCTGCTGCTTCCCTTATGGATACCTGCAAGGACGGTAAAAAAGCACAAGCTTGGTGTCATCCCGCATTGGAAAGAGGTGACCACATTTCAGGATAAGCTGGATGGGAATTTTAACATTATCGATTTACGTACCTATGATGTGGAACGTATCGTACGGGCTATCTGCGATTGTGAATATATCCTGTCAACATCCTTGCACGGACTGATTGTAGCGCATGCCTATGGCATACCGGCATTATGGATCAAAGCAGGATACATCGATACGGATGGATTCAAATTTCGGGATTATTTTAGTTCTGTTGATATTCCGTTTTATGAAGGCTTTGAACAGCTGGAAGAAATCTTTGCAACTGAAAGTGCCTGGTTGTCTTTATTTGAATCCAATAGGGATAAAGCCACAAGTAAGGTCGATCTCGACAATTTGCGCCACCGTCTACTGATGGCATTCCCGTTTCCCTTGCATCCAAAGTATAATCATTTAATCACATAGCGTCATTACCATGGATTTAAAAAAGCAGGTCACACAGGGAGCAATCTGGGTATTTATAGACCAGTTTGCTGTACAGTTAGTCTCATTCTTGGTGAGCTTGGTTTTGGCTCGGCTATTAATGCCGGCGGACTTTGGGACTATAGCGCTTTTTAATGTCGTCATTAATATATCGTCTGTACTGATCAACGGGGGCTTGAGCAGTAGCTTGGTCCGGACCCAGTCTGTGGACAACCGCGATTTATCGACTGTATTTTGGTTTAATATTGTCATGACCTTGTTGCTTTATTTGGGCATATTTATTATATCTCCTTACATCGCGCAGTTTTATGGTATGCCTATTTTGGCGCCGATTATTCGTGTGTATAGTGTCGTATTGATCATTGATAGCTTTGTGCATGTGCAGGCAGTGCTTTTCGATAAAAGACTGGATTTTAAAACAACGTTTAAAGTTCGGCTTCCTTCGATTATTGTGGGCGGACTATGTGGTGTAGGGTTTGCCCTAACGGGATTTGGGGTATGGTCATTAGTCTACTCTGCATTGATTCAAAATTCACTTTATACCCTACAATATTGGTTTTACAGTGATTGGAGACCAACATTCGAGTTTGACCGCAAAAAGTTTAGGTACCATTTTGCTTTTGGATTTCGGCTTACCTTATCTGCGTTGCTGAATGTGCTCTTTAACAATGTCTATTCCATCGTGATTGGAAAACGTTTTGCGGAAACCACGCTCGGCTATTATAATCGGGCCGAATCCTTTAAAAACCTGCCTATAAACAATGTTTCTACCGCACTGAATAAAGTGACCTATCCGTTGTTTGCGAAATTTAGCAACGATAATGAAAAACTGCGTCATGCTTATCGTCAAATCCTTAAGCTCGTTATTTTTATAGTCGCACCACTGATCTGTATGATGATGATTGCCGCGGAACCAATAATAGGCCTGTTATTGGGCGAAAAATGGTTGCCTGTTATCCCGTATTTTCAGATCCTGGCATTGGGCGCGCTCTTCCAGCCGATACACAACTACAATTTAAATATCTTACAGGTAAAAGGTCGTTCGGATCTCTACCTCAGATTAGAAATTATCAAAAAGCTACTGGTCATCGTGGCAGTGGTACTGGGGCTTAGGTTCGGTATTTATGGA
>JAITLV010000286.1 GCA_031277685.1 Sphingobacterium sp.
AATAAGGAGCAGGACGTCGATGGACAGACAACGTTGAACATAACCATGGACTCGGGCAATACCGAATTGACCGAAGTTGTTGTCATCGGTTATGGAACCGCTTCCCGAAAGGATGTCACGGGCTCCATTGCAAGTGTAAAAGCTGAACAGCTTGAAAATGAGAATCCGCAGAGTGTTGCGGATCTGCTAAAAGGGAACATCGCAGGTCTGAGCGTTTCACAAAATACTTCTGCGAAAGGAGGCGGAGATCTATTGGTACGTGGTAAAACCACGCTCAGTGCCTCGACTTCACCATTGATCGTATTGGATGGGATCATCTACAATGGGCAGCTTTCTGATATTAACCCCAATGACATACAGACCATAGATGTTCTGAAGGATGCGAGCTCCTTGGCTGTTTATGGCGCTAAAGCTGCTACAGGGGTAGTTGCCATTACCACCAAAAAAGGAACAAGCGATAAACCCGTGTTGACGGCGAATACCAACTGGGGGTTAGCTACCCTAGCACGTAATCAACGTGTTTACGATGGTCCTGGTTTTCTGAAATGGCGAGCGGATGTGGGAAGAGCTACAGGATCCAAGCCAGCCTACTTTTACGATGACCCGAGAAGTTTGTCAGAAGGCGTTACCTATGACCAGTGGCTTTCTGGAGGAAATAAGGACGCGGATCCTATAGATATCTGGTTAGCTAGACTTGGATTTGTCGGAAATGAGATAGCTAATTATAAGGCGGGGAAAACTGTTGATTGGTATGACGATATTTTTAGAACGGGCATCAGACAGGACCATACCATTAGTATGAGCGGACGAAAAGAAGATGTCAACTACTACATGTCTGTCGGTTACAACAAAAACCAGAACATTATCGAAGGCGGTGAATTTAATACGTTCCGTACCCGGTTGAATCTGGAAGGAAAAGTGACTAATTTCTTACGCTTGGGAGCCAATGTTCAATATGCCGATCGTGACGAAGGTGCAATTGAAGCAGATTGGAGGCAATTAACAAATCTATCGCCTTATGGTGATAAATATAATGCAGATGGTTCGTTGCGACGCATTCCTACCGACGATAATGGTCTAAATGCTAGAAATCCTTTTTTAGATATGACTTACAACGACCGAATGGACAAGCAGAATACACTATTTGCAAGTTTATTTGCCAAAGTTAATCTCCCATTTGGGATAACCTATCAGTTTAACTTTAGTCCCGGGGTGGATATGTACCGAACATTCAACCATGGCTCATCTGCAAATCCAAACGTAACGATTAAAGGTGGGACCGTCAGTCGTGCGAATGAAACCCGTTACAACTGGCAGATCGATAATCTCTTGAAATGGAACCGCAAATTTGCGGAAATTCATAATATTGACGTGACACTTTTGGCCAATTCGGAAAAATATCAAACCTGGTGGACACAAGCCAATAATCAAGGGTTCGTCCCGAATGATAATTTAGGTTACCATAATCTATCGAGTGGAAATTTGCCTACAGTGAACAGTGAAGATAAGGTGTATACAGGCGACGCATTAATGGCCCGTGTGAACTATGGTTTGATGGATCGCTATAATTTGACACTTTCGGTGCGTAGAGATGGATACTCCGTGTTCGGAGTCAATAGTAAAAGAGCGACATTCCCGGCTGTTGCAGCGGCATGGACCTTCTCTGACGAGCCTTTTATGAAGAATTTAACCTGGCTAAATTATGGTAAATTACGTCTGTCGTATGGCATCAATGGGAACAGGGATCTTCGTAACCCTGATAATGGAACCGTCGATCCTTATGCCGCTTTATCACAACTTACAGTAAGTAAGTATCAAAATGTGAACGGTTCTGGTGCGCCACAAGAGGTGAATACCGTCGTTGTAAATTCGCGATTGGGTAATCCGGATCTGAAATGGGAACAAACGACTTCATTGAATGCCGGGCTAGACTTTTCTGTATTAAAGGACCGTATCAATGGAGCGATCGATGTTTATACCAAAAAGACTAATGACCTTCTAGTGAAACAGTCTGTAACCAATGTCTCGGGATATGAATTTGTTTATTCTAATTTGGCTGAGGTTAAAAATAATGGGTTAGAGTTTAGTCTGACAAGCCGCAATCTAGTTGAGGGAAATGTCAAATGGAATACCAATGTTGTTTTCTCGTTAAATAGAAATAAGATTGTACGTTTGGCGACGCCAAATGATGACCGAGGTAATGGTTGGTTTATAGGGCAGGATATTGATGTCATCTGGGATTACAAAATCAAAGGTGTATGGCAGGAAAATGAAATGGACGAGGCTAAGAAATTTACCAAGGCAAGCATTAAGCCGGGGGACTTCAAATTGGAGGATGTCAATGGAGATTTTGTGTACACGGATGAAGATAAGCAGTTTATTGGATATAAGTCTCCTCGTTTTATATGGTCTATGCGCAATGAATTTAATTTATTTAAAAGTGTTGATTTCTCATTCCAACTGATCTCAAACTGGGGGCAAAAAAAGCAATACAATCAGGCGAAGAACAATCCCGGAAGTGTCGGTTTTGGACGTTCAACATCTTACATTCAACCCTATTGGACTCCCGAAAATCCAAGCAACGACTATGCTCGTTTAGGAAGCGGAGCGAACGGAACAAGCTTCAATGTTTTTTGGAAAAACAGTTTTATACGTCTTAACAATATATCCGTAGCCTATTCTCTCCCTCAACAGGTATCAGAACGACTTAAGGTAAGAAACCTGAAAGTATATATGAACGTCAATAATGCTGCGGTATATGCACCTGTTTGGAACTATTGGGATCCACAGAATGATGGGCCAACACCACGTTACTACACCTTAGGATTGAATGTGTCACTCTAATTTAAATACGACATGAAAAAAATAAATATAAAAGTAGCTGCTGTATTTGCTTCTCTGGCGTTACTTGCCGCAAATGGATGTAAAAAAAGCTTTTTGGATTCAAATCAATTGTCTCAATATTCTCCCAATGATCTAAACAATGTCGATGCATTGGTGGGTGTTTTGAATGCCTTAGGTAGGGCAACAAGAGGTGAATTTTTTGGGGATTCAGCTCCATTGTTGACCGAGTCGTTGTTTTCTGATATTGCTGTAGATGGTACAACGGATAAAGCAACACCTGCGCAAAATTTAGTTTCCTTAATTACTCCAGATGCGAACTTAAATAGCGATGATTTTAATAAAATTGGCTGGTATTGGACTAACTTTTTTTCAGCCATACGATCTGCTAATACACTGATTAGCGCCATTGACCGTCCAACATATAGTTCTGAAGCGCAGAAAAATGCAATATTAGGATCCGCTTATTTTTATCGGGCTTATTTTTACTATCGTTTGGTGCACGAATTTGGCGATGTGCCACTCAATTTGAAAGATCTTACAGCGCCTAAGTACGATTTCTACTCCACCAAAAGGGAGGTTATCCTGAAAAAAATGAAAGAAGATTTGGAGTTTGCTCAAAAATGGGTGACCGATGATGTAGACAAAGGTCAGGTTACCAATGGAGCAGTCTGTCATTTGTTGACGAAAGTGGACTTGGCGCTAGGGGATTTTGATGGAGCTATTGCAGCGGCGAATAAGGTGATTGATGGCGGCAAGTATGCCTTGATGAAAAACCGTTTTGGTAGTACGGCTGGAGATTTGTCCAAAAATGTGATTTGGGATTTGCATCGGATGGATAACAAGGCAATACCGGCGAATAAAGAAGCTTTATTATTGGTGATTGACCGACAAACTTTGCAAGGTCGTACGGATCTTGGTTCTCAGCTGATGCGAAATACAGTTCCAGCATGGCATTTTAACAATCTGAATATCCCGCAGGGTGGTCTGCAGGCCATTGTTGACGCTGTGGGTGCAGAGATTCCGTTGACACGTATGTATGGTCGTGGTATTGGTCGTTATCGCGGTACTTACTACAGTACCAAAGAAATATGGACAGATCAGACAGATTACCGCCATGCAAAGGGAATGTGGATGGATATGACGGATCTTGTTTACAATAATCCGGCAATCAAAGCTTCAAAAGACCCCGAAATTAGTAAACTTTATGGTCAGCCGATCCAACAGTTTACAAAAGAAAATATCAACAAAGTGTTTACCAATGGTTCGTTGGATACCATTCGTCACTGGTTTGGATGGCCTCATTATAAGGTTTTCATCAATTCAACCAATCAATTTGCCGA
>JAITLV010000332.1 GCA_031277685.1 Sphingobacterium sp.
AGCACTTGCTTTGCTATGCCTGTTTTTAACAGGGTAATGGCTTCTGGCTATTTTGAAATCGAGATTCTTTCGGGAATAGATCCCTTTCACCGTAATATAGAATCTGCGGCCCGCGATAAACAAGGGTTTATCTGGTTTGTTGCTGGAAGCCTTCTTTACCGGTATGATGGCGTTGCAATAAAAGCATTTAATGAACTTTATACAGAACCTTTAGGTTTCACGGAAGTGAATAAACTGACCACCGATGATTTGGGACGGCTATGGTTGGAGACAAGAAATGGGCTGTTCATCTTTGATACACAGCTATGGCAATTTATTGAAAAAGATACGTTTTCTAAAGGGCTCGTGGGCGAGGATGTCATTGCGCTATCTAATCAAGGGAAAAACCTTTTTGTGGCAACTCGATCGGGTATTCTCTGGCAGATCAGCGGTTTTCGGAAGAAAAAGCTGATGGAGTTTCAGCCCGCTTTATCGGGATTGCGACGGCCGATAGGTAAAAGTCTTATTGCGGATGAAAGCAGGCTTTGGTTTGCTTACAACAGCATACTCTTTTTTGTAGATTTAAAATCGGGAAAAACGCAGCAGGTTCAGATGCCAAAAAGGGTTTATCGGGAGCTGGATGATCTATTTTTATTGGAAAATGGTCTGCTGCTGCGAAATTATGGTTTAGGCTATATGACCTTTGACGGAAGGGAATTTCACCAATTACATCTGAAGGGCCTCAATAGTGGTGATATGCGCGATTGGGCCCATTGGTCCTTTGCTGAAACGGAAAAGATCATTTTCCTTTTCGGTGATGGTCGCTATTTTGAATTTAGAAATAACCTCGAAATGAAGCTCTTACGTCAGGATAAACACGATATCCGCAGCAGTCTGTTCAAATCAAGGCTCAACCAGCTCGATTTTAATGGGCAGGAAGGTCTCTGTGCAACAGAGAATGGCTTGTATAGCCTTGCCAGAAGAACCTTTGAGCTGAATTACTGGAATACGGGCACGGCCAGGGCAATCGTAAAACAGCAGGATAAATACTACGTGGGCGGCTATGCCCCGTTAAAATATTTTATGTCAAATAACCTTGCCATAAAAGAATCGGCCCCACTCAATAATTATTATGCTTTTCTGCCAATCGACAAAGATACTGCGCTTGTCGGGTTGGAGGGTAACTTTCTGGGTTTATTGGCCCATGGAAAATTTAGATCCTTATCTTATAAAAAGGCTAAGGGTACCCTTGAGGATTTGTCCACCATGGTGTACAGCCTCTGTCACTACCGGGAAAATAGCTATCTGATAGGGACCTCATGTGGGCTATGGATCTACAATCGCGATACGGGATCAGTAAGTCCATTAAGGGATAATATGGGAAAGCTTGTTGGGATGGGTGAACGAGTCAATTCCATTCAAGTACGACAGCAGGTCATCTCATTCACTACCGAAAATGGATATTTTGAATACTTGGCGGGCCAGCTACGGAAAATTTATCCGCAACAGAGTGAGAAACTCCAGGTTTACAGCCATTCATTTCGGCATAATAAGGTTTTCCTGGCAACAAAAGGAAAGGGGCTGATAGCCATCGACGCCAGTACAGGACATGTTGACACCTATAATACGAATGGTGGGTTAGCGCATAATGTGGTTTTTAATATGGCGTGGGTAGATGATCTGTTGTTTTTGGGGACATTCCGGGGGCTGTCGGTCTGGGACGGTAAAAATTTTTATAATGCTTATGCGATGCATGGGCTGCCATTTGAAGAATTTAATCAGGCTTCTATACTCGATGATAAGCCTCAAGGGCAATTGTTTATTGGTGGTGTACTCGGCTGTATTGCCATCCAGCCGCAGCAGTTTTTGTATAATCTGAAGCAGGAAACAGTGCCGCTGCCGGTATTGTCAACAATTTCTATGGGTACCAACTCCGGGAATATCGTAACTTCCTTTACACCAAAGGATGGTCAGGACACGCTGATTTTCGACAAAAAAATTGAATTTGCAAATCTTAGGATAGCAAAAATAGATGCTTATAAGCAAAATTACAAAATCTACTTTCGCCTCCGGCCCCTCATTAAAACCTTTCAGGAAGTGCCGGCATCGGGAGAAATTAACCTTTCCGATCTGAAAACAGGTGAGTACGAACTTGAATTGAAGACGATAAGCGACAATGGTCTAAGTGTGAAAACCAAGCGGTGGCTGTTTTATAAAAAGCCGAAATTTTATGAGACACAGCTTTTTTATGTGCTGGTAACCCTAGGGCTGGGCGTTGTTCTTTATGTCATTGCTATTATGCGGTCTTCGCAGCTCAAGCGGGATAAAAAGCTCCGGCTGGAACTCGCGCGCGATCTGCATGACGAGGTTGGCGGCCTGCTCACTGGAATTGCGATGCAGACTGATCTTATGGCTATAGGTCAGCAGTCCGCTGGACGGCATCAGTCGCTAGAAAAAATTGCAGCCTATAGCCGGGAGGCGGTACAAACGATGGATGATGTCATCTGGGCAATAGACTCGCGCAATAATAGTCAGGGAAGCTTAGAAGACCGGATGAGGTTTTTGGTTTCGCAGATCCTGCCGATGCAGGATGTCGATGTCAAATTTGATATAAATCTACAAAGTGCTGACCAGCTGCCTCAATATGTACGTCAGAATGTATATCTCATCTTTAAAGAAGCCTTGCATAATATCTGCAAGCACAGCCCTAATGCGAAAGTTGATATATTTTTAAAAATAGACCGTCATCAGCTGATTTTAAGGTTGTGTAATACCATACAATTGAAGGAAGGAACCATCTCGCCAACGAAGTATCTGAGATATGGTCAGGGTACGGCAAACATGAAACGTCGGGCCGAGGCGATAGGGGCTAAATTCGAAGCCGAAAAGTCCACAACACATTATCGTATTCAATTAGTTGCGAAACTCAACGTGAATAAACTTTTTCTTGACTTTTTTAATTGATATGATGCAGCATAACCCCCAATTTTGGATAAGTTTGAGCTTCGCTATATTGGGGGGAGCTTTTTGCATATCAGGTCTTTTATTCCGCTTTTATCGTTGTTTTAAATACAGAGATATAGGACAGCTACTGATCAGTGTGGGGGTGATGGCCTTAATTTGGCATGTCATGATCTATTGCATGATCTATACGGGGGAAATTCAATATTATCCGCGTATTTATAACAAAGGGATACCCTTTTATTATCTGGTGGGCCCCTGCTTTTATTTTTATGTTTGGCTCAAATTTAATCCCAATGCCACACTGCCTAAATATTGGCTACTACATTTATTGCCCTTTTGCTTTGGATTGATTGATGTCATTCCGTATGCAATAGCCCCGCTAGAAGAACAGAAAAAACTGCTTAGGATGCTGGTGGAAGACATCCCCCTAGGATTTAAGCACCATTATGGTTTTGTGGATCAACAACTACATTATATGCTGCGATTTGGACTCGCTATTGCTTATATTATTGGACAATGGCGGTTATATTATAATGCAGATGTAGATGCGAAAGCCACAAAAAGAGAAGTGCTGATTTTTAACAGCGTTTACAGCATTTATCTTCTGCTGCAATGTAGTATCGTGTTAGCCATTATCCTTAACAGCAGTCAGGAGGCCTATATTCTTAAAAGTCTGGATAAGCTGGTCTGGGTAAGTTTTTGCTTTCTTTTGTTTAGCCTGTGGTTTATGCTGGATGGAAATAAAAAATCAAAATTATACTACTTAAAATAACACACTTATCTTTATTTTTTATGCCAAACACAAAATTTAGACTTGCAATCATAGAAGACCGTATGCCTGTTCTCTTATCATTAAAATCTTACTTCGAGGATAACACTCAGTTTGATCTGGTGGTTGCTGCACGTGAACTTGATGAGCTGCTGGAAGCGAACTGGACTCCTGAATGTTTAGATTTGCTGCTCTGCGATATTGGACTACCGAATAAAAATGGCATTGAAATAACTTGGTATATAAAGCGCAAATTTCCGCATATACAGGTCGTTATGTTTACGGTGTTTGATGATAAAGAACATATATTTCAGGCACTTTGTGCGGGTGCCGCCGGCTACCTGCTTAAAAGTACGCCGTTACCGGAGATGGAGCAGTTGCTCATGGAAGTCATGAAGGGAGGTTCGGTGATGAGTCCGCAGGTGGCTCGTATGGTCATATCTCACTTTAACCCAGCACTCGAGCATAAAGTCGATTACCGGCATCGCGAACAGCTTACCCCTCGCGAGATCGAAATTGTTTCCCTTTTGCAACAGGGGTATACCTATAAAAAAGTTGCTGAAACTGCATTTATTAGTGTAGATACCGTGAAATTCCATATTAGGAATATCTATGGAAAATTACAGGTTAACAGCCGTTCGGAGCTTATGCTGAAATATAATAAACCGATTTGACAGAACTTCTTTTCGTGAAAAACAATACCTAAAGAAAATATGCTGCTCGTTTCAATCGATGGATTAACTATGCGGTGTGTACACTATCTGTTTTTGAGATCTTCTTAAGAGCATCTTAAGAAAATTCTATCTTACCGATAAATACCTATTTTAAGTTAAATTTTATTGTGAAAACCACCCTTATGGGTAGGTAATCACTTTGCTTGTATTTTTAAATTTGTGATGCCATTTTAAAGCAACTTAATCTATTTAATTAAAAGTATGCAAAGTTATGATCTCCCACCTAAGCAATGTAGGGTGTTTTCGGTATTGCATGCAGACAGCGATCTGCTCATGCGAAAAATAATTTCAAATGTTTTCTCCAATGAAGCATTTCAGCTGGATTCCGCGGCCAATGGAAAAGAAGCTTTTGCCCTTCTGGAAGCGAAGGACTATCAGTATGATATCGTCATTACCGAAATGCATATGCAATATGCAAATGGATATGAAATTATCAATAAGGTGATGAAGGAATCGCCGCGCACCAGGACACTTATCACATCCAACATGAGTTATCTCCATATCCGTGAGGGACTGGAAATTGTGCGTGAAGATTGTTTTAAAAAACCGCTGGTCGTGGGAAAACTATTGGAAAGAGTGAAGCTAATCATGGAAGGTGATACGGACGTTGCAGGGCAATTACATCCAGAAGTTGGGTCTAAGGTCGTAAACATCTCCGAGAGCCAGACCAACGAAGCTGAGCCGCATCAAATGCAGTTAGATTCTTTCCTGCAAAATGCTAAAATAGCTCACTCCGAACAACTGCAGGGAGTAGTTTCTGTACAGGATCTAATAGCTGTGGAGGAGCTGGTAGATTTGCATGAGATAGAAGAGGTACAGGAACAGATAGATATGCAGGCGGTGGTACGTGCGCAAGAAGATGCGATGAATGAGCTTTTTGTCGCTGAATATGTGGCAAGGGAAGAAATCTTGGCAATAGATATCGTACCTGAACAACCTGTTTTACTAGCGGCTACACAGAAGTTGCCAGTCATGTCAGGTAAACGATGGTGGTAAATAATTAGTACACACGAAAAATTTTATGTATACAATACAGTCATTCTCAAGCCTAATGCAGGCGACAAATTCCCCCTTGGTAAACACCGCCAATTCACTATTGACCGGCTTGAAAATACAAATGGGGCAGCAGTGGTATATCTGTGGTAAATTGGCACTAAATGAAGGGAATAGCCCTAGAAGACCGCTGAATGCATCTCCGGAATCATTGGAATGCCAACTGTTGTTTAAGGCAGCAATTTTAAGCAGTGGTGTCAACGCCGACACTCCGCTTATGGTAACCATCGGCTTGCCCAATAGCACCTATCGCTTGTATCGAGAAACCGCCGAACAAACGCTTCGTGGTAAACATATTATCCAGTCGGATCCCGCTGTTTATGGTGAGGACGGATCCGGTATATTACCAATTGAGGTCGCGCATATTGACGTTTTGCCGGAGGTGGTGAGTTGTATGGTGGCGTTGCGCAGAGGAGAAAGTTGTGAAAGGGGGGCTTTCTTCGTTTTTAGTTTTGGGTTTGGTACATTGGAAACTGGGCTAAGTACCGATGAGGGCGTAGTAGAAAATGCGATGGGGAGTGCTCCGGGTATGCATTATGCTGTCAATATCCTCCGCGAACAGCTGCAGCAGACGTATGACCTCTCTTTTCAGAGCATTCAGCAGCTCGATGAGGCTTTTCGAAACGGCTACCTCTATATTAACCGTAAAAAAATTGACCTTCAGGGACTGCGCAAAAAGGCGATACAGACCTATTATGCCGAAATTGTGTCACCAGCTTTGGGTGATGTGGTCAATGATAGAAATCTAGCTAAATCAAATCGAATCTTTCTATGTGGTGGTGGTGCGCATTATGGCGATCTCATCGACTGTATTCTCGAAGAGTTTGGGGATATTGCCGGTGTTAAAATTGTCGACCAGCCTGAATCCCTCGCTGTAAAAGGGTATTTACTCAATTCCATGCGTTACATTCAGGATCAGTCCAAATTGCCGGTCGGGATCGATATTGGGAATATACAAACGCGTGTTGCCCTTGCTGAAAATTAAGGTATGACGGTAGATCAAACTTTTATTGCGGTGATTCAAGGGATTGTGGCAACATCCTTTATTGGAACTTTTGTCGCTTATGCTGTGATCATGGTACTCCGTTTCCGAACGGCACAAGCACAGCGTCGGCAAAATAAGCTTGACCAACTGATAGAAGATCGTATACTGCCGCAGTTTATTCAGGAAATGGGTAATGAAAGCGCGCATGTATCCATTGATCAGGCGGTGCTGGATGAGTTGGCGCTGATGGACAAAAGAAACCGCCAGACCCTAATTGATACTTTGATCCGTCTCCGATGGCATGTGGCCGGAACAAATGCGCTGATTCTTCATCGTATCTATGTGCTTCTTGGGCTAAATCTGGATTCATTGCAAAAGATGAAATCGCGCAAATGGTATCGCAATGTTCAGGGATTGCACGAGCTGACGCTAATGGACTACGCGATCTCCGATATTGATATTCTCCGATTCAATCTCAGTGAAGAATCTGAACTGCGCTCTGCCGCACGAAGCGCTTTCATGCGTTTCAGCAAGAATGAGCCTTTCCGCTTTTTTGATGAAGTGCGCGATCCCTTGAGTATTTGGGAATTGATCGGTTTTTTTCGGATTCTCGAACAATCCCGCGATACCGTAAAATCCAATTTTGCCAACTGGATCCGTTATTCGCGCAACAAAACAGTTGTTATTTGCTGCATGAAGCTTGCTGCGCACGAGCAGAGCCTGGAGGCTATCGACAGTATTGAAGGATTGCTCAATGTGAACGACCATAGCCTGCGTTCGCATGCCATCAATGCGCTGGGGCATTTGAGGGCTGTACATACACAAGAAACGCTGATTAAAATGTATCCGAACCAGCCGGTAGACTGCCAGTGCGAAATCCTGTTTTCGCTCGGCATGTTTCGAACGCCGAGAGCCATGGAATTTCTGACGGAACAATTTCAATCGGCCTTTGATTTTGAAATTGAAAATCATGTTGCCGCGATACTCGCCCGTTTAGTACGCAACAAACAATTGGCCTGGAATCCTTTACATCTGCCTTCACGAAAAGAGCGCATTCTAAACTATTATCTGCACGAACAATAACGCATACAATATGATCCAAGATATAATTGACGTTTTCCAACTTTTTATATTTTCCTACAGTAGCCTGACCATGGTGATCTATGTCATCATGGCGGTGCTATCGTATAAGGGAATTATGTTATATAGACGGAAAAATAGAGAGCACTACACCCAAAATGTAATTTCGAGCCCACTTTCACCGGGCATCTCGGTCATTGCCCCGGCTTACAACGAGGGCCTGACAATCATTGATAATGTATATGCATTAATGCATCTGAATTATCCATTGTATGAAGTTATTATTGTCAATGACGGTAGTACGGATGATACATTGGAAAAATTGGTTCAGCATTTCGAACTTAAGGAAGTAGATCTCCCTTACAATGAAAAGATCAAAACGAAGACTGTAAAGCGCTTTTTTCGATCTACTAATCGTGCCTACGAAAAGTTGCTAGTCATTGATAAAGAGAACGGAAAAGGCAAAGCAGACGCTTCGAATGCCGGCATCAATGCCTCAAAATTTGATTATTTTCTCTGTACAGATGTAGATTGCATCCTGCATGAAGACACACTTTCCAGACTAATGCGTCCCATTTTAGACGAAAAGAGCCGGAGCCGCCTAAAAGATATCCAGGTGATACCCGATACCGGATACATCCACGTGGAGAACAATCAACGACGGGTCATAGCGGTGGGGGCGCCCCTGCGGATGATCAATTCGTCTGAAGTGGATAATGGAGTAATAACACGCTTTAAACCGCCACATAAAGTACTCCCACGTTTTCAGGAACTGGAGTATATTCGTGCATACCTGCTTTCAAAAATGGCGTGGAGCTCAATTAATTGTGTTCCAAATGTGTCTGGAGGACTTGGTCTTTTTGACAAGCATATTGCCGTTAAGGTTGGGGGCTATGATCCACGCTCATTTGCCGAAGATATTGATATGGTGACACGCATGAGTGTTTACATGATCCAGAATAATCACAAATATGCGATTCGGTATATTCCCGTTTCATTGTGCTGGACGGAAGGACCACAAACCTTGCCGGTATTCAGTAGACAACGTGTACGCTGGGCTAGGGGGTTGATCCAGATCATGCTGCTCCACCGTCATGTTTTATTTAATTTTAAGTTTAAAAGGCTCGGGCTGATAGTCTTTCCTTATAACTTTCTATTTGAGTTTTTGGCGCCTATTTTCGAGGTATTGGGGCTGTTGTTTTACATCTATCTTATTGTAATAGGCGCCATCAATTGGGAAAATACATTTACATTACTCGCTTTTCTTTATATGTTTTCCGTCTTGGTAAGCTCCATTGCCGTACTGTGGGATCAATTGATTGAAAGGCATTACCGCAAAACGAGTGAGGTGATAGGCCTTTGCCTAACGGCCTTTGCTGAGCCGTTTATTTATCATCCGCTCATTGTTTTTTTTAGTATTAAAGGCTACATACAGTCCATGTTCAGGCAAAAGCTGGTGTGGGGAAATATGCAGCGTAAAGGTTTTGCAAGCCAAAAATCTTCCGACAAAAATCAAGCTTAAGCTATTATGAATTTCCGTTATACTATTTTTATTCTCTTCCTGTTGTCTACACCTGTCCTGCAAGCGCAGACCTGGAATTCCGTGCGTGCCGAAAAATTGTACCAGCAGGCCTTGGTAGACATTAAATCTGCTCAACAGCAGAAAGCTTTAAAGTCATTGGAGGAGACCATAAAGCTGAATCCAGCCCATATCGATGCGCAGGTGCAACTCGCCCGAATCTATATGGCGCAGAAACAATATGATCAGTCGATCCGTACTGCACAACTGGTACTGCGTGCTTCGCCCCAATATGAAGATGTTTATTATTATATTATAGGTTCTTATTTATCAAAAAATCGACCTGCTGAAGCTTTGCGGTACGTCGAAATGGGATTGGCGCGTTTTGCTACCAATAAAGATTTCGGGATCAAAAAGCTTAATATATTGGATATGCTCAAACGCTATCAGGATGGAGATTCCTGGGCACAGGTTCTTATACGGCGTTTTCCGACCGATGGGAGCGTAAGACTTGCTATGGCCGGTCATTATGAGGCAAAAGCGGATTGGTATAAAGGAAATAAAATGGATAATCTCGCCAATTCATATTATGAAAAGGCGCTCGAACTCGCGCCGAAAAATACAGATCTCATCGAAAAAATGAACAATATTGTGTCCCAAGGCGGTGATTATGATGCCCGAATTGCCAAGGCAAATGCGATATTGAACAGCGATAGTAAATCTTACAAAGCGTTATTCCAAAAGCTAAGTCTGCTACAGGAATCACATCGTTATGCAGAGGCACTAGAAGTGTTACGCCTGATCTTACGCTATTATCCGAAAGATAAAAAAGCCCTTGACCTAAACAATAGTTTACGGAAAGAAGCCGCCGGATATTATCAGAACACAGATACTTATGCTCTTTATCAGTCGATTTTGGATCAGAATCCAGGCGACCGGGAAGCCTTGGAAAAGGTGGTGGGCATAGCCGCTTCTCGGGGGGAGACGACACAGGCACTGTATTGGGTAGACCGTGCCTTACAGCGAAATGCAGCCGATCGTGTACTACTGCGCAGAAAAATGGATTTTGAATATCAGCTACATCGCTATCAGACAGCGGCAGATATTGCTATTAAGCTCTATGGGGGCAACGGTGATAAAGCTTTCCGATCAGAAGCATTGCAAATGATCAATGCCTGTGGGAGTTATTATTTGCAACAGCAACAAGCCGACAGTGCCATCGTTTACTACGATCGTACGCTTCACTTAGATCCGAGCAATATGCCAGCTCTGCAAGGGCGTATTTCCGCTCTTATCCTGCAAAATAATTTATCCTCGGCCCTTCGGGAATTGGAGCTGGCGATCAGTTATTATCCAAATGATATCGATTTACAGTTAAAAAAGGCGGGTTTCCTGGCACAATCGGGCAAAATACAGCAGGCTGTAGCTTTAAGCGAAAAACTTTACGCCAGTTATCCGGGAAATCCGAAAATTAAATCGCTTTATTTGGAGCAAAAGCTGGCCGCAGCCAATGCCTGCATACTGGTGGAAGAGTACGGAGAAGCGGAAACGCATCTTCGTCAATTACTCATTGAAGACAACGATAATAAAGAAGCCCTACACTACCTTTCTAATATTCTTGACCTCAGAAGACGCTATCCGGAAGCTTTGCTCGTTGTTCAGCAGGCCCTGCAAAGTTATCCGGGTGACCGCGAATTTCTTCAGAAGAAAGCTTCAATCCTTCATAATAGTACGCAGTATATGGCAGCTGCTCAGGTCGCCACTATGCTGCGGACAGAATATCCGTACAATCAAAAGTACCGTACAATGGTACAGGATGCATGGATGTCGGCGGGATTGGCTTTTCAAAAAAAAGGATTAGCCGATAGCGCAATCTTTTGTTTTGATCGCGTGCTCAAGGACAATCGAACAGATTCGCTAGCCTATAGTAATAAAATAAACCTTCTGATGGCAAAAGGAGACTTTGTAGATGCCTTGCAGAGTGTGGATACGGCATTACAGCATTTTGAGTATGCAGAACCTTTTCTCCTAAAGAAAGTAATCGTACTCGACAGTTTGGGTCGGTTTGTTGAAGCGGCACATTTTGCCGACACGCTCTCCAAGCGCTTCGACCTACGGAAGCACAGGGAATATGCAGCTCTTTTGCGAAGTAAAACCATGCAGAACGCTTTTGGAATTTCTTTGCTGAATAGCTCCTTTTCAGGTGTTGATGATAATCCAGCGCCACCTGCATACCGTATTGCGACACTATATTACACCCGTCGATTGTCGCCAAAAATAAGCTATGGTGCACAGCTGTTATTCACAGGAAGGCAATCTGGTACGGGCATTATGGGAGAAGGCGACCTGACGTATACGGCGAATAAATTGCTTTACTGGAATGCTTCGATAGGTATATCCAATAATGTGCTGCTCCCCAAATATAGATTGGCCTATTCGCTTTATCGACAGCTCGGAAAAGGTTTCGAAGGGGAGATTGGGGCGCGTTTTCTGGAAGTTGTCGCGATCAAAGCGGTATCAGTGGTTGCTGGTGCGAGCAAAAGTTTTGACCCTTTTCTGCTGAATGCACGAATCTTTGCCATCAAGGAGGAAAAGGATTTCTACTTTGCTTTTCAGGCAGGCGCAAAATATGAGCTTACTGAAGCCGATTTATTGCAGGCAAATTTTGGACTTGGAACTTCACCAGACGACAGAAGCAGGCTTATTCTATTGCCTGAATTGGGTGGTGTTATGAGTCGAAGTATGGGCGCAGGATACAGACGTACAATAAATTATCGTACATCGATAGGTATAAATGGTACGTACACGAGTCAAAAAATTGGTATGGCAACATTTCGTAATCAATACGATCTACTGCTTGCTTTACAGGTGAAATTTTAACTCTAGCCAATAACTGAACAATGAATGGTACAATTTTAATTTTAGGCGCCGAAGGGTATTTGGGCTGGCCGCTAGCCATGAAGTTAGCGCTGCACCATCCAGACCAAAAAATTATATTGCTGGATAATGGCTGGCGCAAAAGCACGGTTGCCAATCTCGGATTTGGCCCTTGGTTACAGATCCCGCATCTCTCAAGTCGTATCGAAGTATTTGGCCAAAAATATGGTTTAGCTAATATGTGCGCTGTGCACGCTGAGGTTTGTTCGGACGAATTGGCAGAACTGATTCGCCGGGAACGGCCGCATACGATTTATCATCTCGCACAGCAGTGTTCGGCGAGTTATTCGATGTTGGGATTACAACAGGCTCTTTACACGATCCGTAACAATGAAGAAGGAAATATGCGTCTGCTCTGGGCAGTACGCGAGTATGTTCCGCAAGCCCATATTATTAAGCTTGGATCTTTTGGTGAATATGCCAAGGGCGGATTGCCGATCGCAGAAGGCTATTTTAAGCCTGGTTATCAAGGACAGTTGGCGTCGACGCCTTTACCTTACCCTAGGGCGGCAAACGATATTTATCATGTTTCCAAAATAAATGACTCGAATTACGTAGCGATGGCGGCGCGTACCTGGGGGCTTCGCATCACGGAAGTGATGCAAGCAACGGTCTTTGGTCTGCTAACATCCGAAATGGATGCCTCGCCTGATCTTTTTACCCGTTTTGATTACGATCCGATATTTGGAACGGTAGCCAACCGTTTTATAGCGCAGGTAGTTTCTGGTTCTCCGATGACAGTTTATGGTAGCGGAAATCAGCGTACTGGACTCATGGCGTTGAACGATGCGGTCAATTCGCTGGCCCGATTTGCTGTAGATATACCACCGATGGGTGAACATCGTGTGGTGAACCATGTGACAGAAACACACTATTCCATCAATGAATTAGCGGCGGATATTGCTGACATTGCCAGAGGTATGGGGTTGGATCCCAAGATTTCTTTTACCTCCGATCTTAGAGGGGAAAGTGCTGCCAGGAAACCTATATACAGCATTGAGACAAGTTTACAGGGAAGTCATTTGTATCATACCGATTTCCATACCGTGATAAGAGAATCCATTAGTCTTTTACAGAAACAATATAGTACACTTCTATCGCATCATTTTTCACCCCATAGCGCCTGGAACGAATGTTCTGATGGGATAAATCTTGATCCTAAAAGAGTAGATGCCGTCCGAAAAATAGAAAATGAAGCGTATTGGGATCAGATCAGAAATAATACATTTCCTTCGGCCCGGGTGAATCTGAATCCGGGCTGTCTGGCTACGTTGCCACAGGATCGGCTCGAAACCATCAAAAATCAGGTAAACGGCAATCCACTTTCTTTATATGCTTTAGGGAGGGAAGCTTTTAATGCCATACAGGAGGAATGTGCTAAAGTGTGGCCGGCTATCGGTTATCGCTGTAATGTGACTTCCAGCACATCTCAGGCCATGAATTTATTGGCATTGGTGATTTTACGGAGGTTGCAGGAGGATGGGAAGAGGTGTTTTCAGGTCCTGACAAGTGAGCATGAACATCCGGGCGGTATTGGCCCTTTTGAACATTTGCCAGAATATAAGCTCACTTATCTCCCTGATGTTGTCCTTAATGACACGGAGGAATTTAACAGATGCTTGCGCGAAATGCGACCAGACATCGTGTTCTTATCCCATGTCTATTATCCCACAGGAAAACTGATGCAAGACAAGTGGCGCCTGAGCAATATAAAAAAGGCTGTTCCGAATGCAATTCTGATTCTTGACGTAGCACAGTCATTAGGGATTCAGCAACTTCCTTTTGGGGATGCCGATGTACTGATCGGGAGTACACATAAATGGTTGCATGGGCCATTGGGTGGTGGTTTAGCTTGGTTCAAAGAAGATTTTGCAAATTGGATCGGGGCCTTGTATTGGAATAAGCAGCATCTTTTTGAAGATCCGCAAACCCATGGGTTCAGCATTCCGGGGGGGCAGGATTTCTTATTGTATGAAAGGTTGAGGCAAAGCCTAAAACGTTATCGAGAAATTGGGCCGAAAGCGATCCTGGATCGCAGTACCTATCTGGCAGCTTATCTGAAAAGAGAGCTTAATGGGATCTTTGGCCATGCAGGCATTACGCACTGTTTTATGGGAGATGATGTATCTCCGGTCGTAAGTCTGCTGGTGTCAGATTATGATCCTTATCCGCTGTATGAGTTTTTGAGAAAGAAAGACATCCATATTAAATGCATTAAGCACTGTAGAATAGAAGCGAAGGTTGGACATGTACTGCGTTTTGGTTTACCTTATTATGAAAATATGGGCCGCTTGCGCATGGTACTTGATACGATAGCTTCTTTTGTGGATTGTGCCATCATGGATAAGCAAGAAGTGGAGTTGGCGGTATAGTTTAATGCGGGATGATGATGAATGCAAATTATAAACTGAACCTGTTCGTTCTTGTTGGATTACTGTTCATTAGCAGCTGTATGGCACAGCAAGTGGACATCGTTCGCGATAAGAAAGCCGAAACTGAAATCGTTATTTCCTCGCGTCCATCAAATTTGGAACGAAAGGCGGCTCTGGTATTACAGGAGTATATTAAACGTATTACTGGCGTACCATTAGCGATATTGTCGAGCCCTTCTGGGACGAAAAGACACGTAGTATATATCGGGAATAATTTTTATCAACAGCGGATTGGAAAGAAGGTTGGGCTTGGAAACGAAGGTTTTGAAATTAGTGTTCGGGACGGGCAAGTATATCTAACTGGAGGTTCAGGAAAAGGACTACTGTATGGAGTATATGAACTTATCGAGAAGCAATTTGGCGCTCGGAAATATGATCAAGGGCCTGCATGGGTTCCCAGGCGTTCGAGTCTGACGCTTCCTCAGGATTTCAATTTGCGTTTTGAACCAGCATTACGTTATAGAGAGTCTTACTACCCTGCTTCTGCGGATGCTGAATACCTGGATTGGCATCATTTGCATCGATTTGAGGATCTGTGGGGTTTATGGGGGCATTCATTTTTTAAAATTATACCACCGGAAGACTATTTTCAGCAGCATCCTGAATATTTCGCTTTAACAAACGGAAAGCGCAGTGCAACACAGCTCTGTCTGACAAATACTGACGTCCAGAAAATTGCAATCAATTATTTTCGACGGGCCATTGCCGATAATCCTGATGCGGTCTATTGGTCTATAGCGCCAATGGATGGAAAAGGTTACTGTACCTGTGATCGCTGTACAAAGGTTGATCAGGAGGAGGGAGGGCCTCAGGGTACGCTAATCCGATTTGTGAATCGTATTGCGGCTCAATTTCCAGAACAGAATTTTACGACCTTAGCCTATGGTTACACCGCAGAAGCTCCCAAAATAACTCGGCCATTGGACAATGTATATGTGTTGCTAAGTACGATAGATGCAACCCGGGAGCAGGGCCTGGCGGTTAATCCAACAGCTGCTCCCTTTCGACGCCAGCTCAATGACTGGTCGAAGATCTCATCGCATATTTTTGTGTGGGATTATACCACGCAATTTACAGCTTATATAAATCCTTTTCCGATGTATGATCATTACCAGAGCAATATCGCCTATATGTATCAAAATGGTGTAAAAGGTATCTTTGAACATGGACCTGGCCATACGCTGGCTGATATGTCCGCCTATGCCAGTTATTTGCAGGCCAAAATCCTATGGAATCCTGAGCTAGATCAAGCTGAGGTGGAAGAGAATTTTTTGGACGGTTATTATGGTGCCGCATCAAAGGATATTAAAAAGTATCTAAAACAACTTATTGATGCTCGCAAAACAAGCCGCTCGACGCTTGATATATATGGTAATCCCATCCTTTCGCGACATGGATATCTGAGTTTAGAAAAGATGAGACTTTTTAAGGAACTTGTGAATAACGCGCAAAAAGCTGTAGCTGGGGATTCGAAATTTATAAGTCGCGTGAAATTGATTGCTTTAGGTCTGGAGTATGCAGCTTTGGAGCAGTCAAAGGCTTATGGTGATCATCCATTCGGCTTTTTAAACCGGAAAGCTGATGGTCAGTGGGTGGTCAATTCTAATTGGATGAAGCGCATTGATGAGTTTTTGGACCATGCACTTCAAGGCGGAGCTATCGAATTGGCTGAAACTGGTGGTAGTCTTGAGCAATACCGGCAGCAATGGATAACACTATTAAATAAACCCTATTTACCTTCATTGCTCCAAGGAATAAATCCTCAGTTTAAACCTTCTTTCTTGGAAGATTTTCCCGCCAATGGAAAAACAACACTGAATGATGGCTTATCGGGAACGACAGATTACAGTTACAATTGGCTATTATTTGATAGTAAGGATGTCGAGATTACTTTTCCTTTTCCGAATGAAAGAATGGCTTCGCAAATTCAGCTTAATTTTCTATTTGATCCGGCGCATTATCTATTCCTTCCGGATGGAATAGCGGTAGAATCCTCAGAAGATAATATTTCGTACGTGAACATCGGGAAATATAAGATTGATACTGGTCTTATTGCCGAAGGTCCGATATGTCACCCAGTTTCATTTGGCTTAAAACGACAAAAAGGACGTTTTTTAAAAGTGAAAATTTCCTTTTCCCAAGAATTTCCACATTGGTTTGAAGGTTCGCGGCATCGCAGACCGCTTTTTGCCATTGATGAAATTCATGCTGATCAAGCAGATTAGCTAAATCGGGTAGGTCAATCCGCTTTGCGCATAATAATTTAAGGTTGGAATTTGAGATCAGATCAAATCAGGAAATTGGTGCTTTAATGAGGTTTATAAGGGGATAAAAATAAATGGGGCGAACGCCTTCGCCCCATTATATCCATTAATATTATCAAGTCGAACGCAAAAAAAATGACTTGATGGCCCAAATGTAAAAAAATATTATTGAAATTCTCCGGTAAAAATTTACGATTATCGTGTAAAAATCGACGCGGTAGTTGA
>JAITLV010000160.1 GCA_031277685.1 Sphingobacterium sp.
AGTGGACAATACATGGCTATGACTACTCCAAATGTGAATTTAAAGTTGGCTTTAGGTGAGGGGGGCTCTGCTCCGGATATTGCTGCAAACCAATTGTGGTTAGGACAGGCTTCGGTGAGCATGCCAATTTATACAGGTGGACGTATTAAAGGCGGTATTGATATTGCAAAAGATGCATTGAAAGCTGAGGAATACAACGCTGTAGCAAGTAAAGAACAACTGGCTATACGTGCAGTGAATCTTTATCTAAGTCTTTATAAGGCTCAGCAAACCAACTTGTTGATTGCTGAAAATATCAAGCAGTCGGAGCAGCGTGTTTCGGATTTTAAAGCGATGTTGGACAATGGTTTGATCGCGCGTAACGACCTGTTAAAAGCAGAACTGCAGCTTTCAAATTATCAGGTTTCGCTCCAGGAGGCGCAGAAAAATATCAAGGTGCTGAACTATCAATTGGCTAATTTTTTGAAAATTGATGAAAATACACAGCTGGATCAGATCAATCTTGCTGAGGTGAACGGTGTTGATTTGGGGTTAAAAGCATCTTATGACGCTGCGAAAACCTCGCGTTCTGATGTGAAATCTTTGGCGTCGCAACGTTTGCTTGCAGAAGACCAGTTGAAAGTAACAAAAGCATCCACATTGCCACAGGTTTCTGCAACGGCAGGTTACAATGCTTTTGGTTTGCAAAAAGTGGTTACTGTAACAAATGCGGCCATGGTGGGTGTAGGTGTATCCTACGACATCGGTTCACTTTATAAAAACAAAAGAGAAGTGAATGTTGCGAAAAATCGTATAAAAGAAATTGATGAACACATTGAATTATTAAATGATAAGGTGAAAGTTCAGGTTCAACAGGCCAATGAAAACTATATGCTGGCACAAAAGCAGGATGTGGTGTACCACCAAGCGGTGGATCAGGCGGTTGAAAATTATCGGATTACAAAAGATAAGTACGATAATGGTATAGCAGATACAGACGACTTATTAACCGCCGATGTACAGCAGTTACAGAGCAAGATCAATCTGGCAATTAGCAAAGCAAACACCATTGAAAAATATTACGACCTTCTATTGGCAAATGGGGCTTTAAACATTAAATAGCAATTAATCTAGACATGGAAAATACAGTAGAAAACGCACCGGAAAAAAAAGGTACAAATAAAAAATTTACAATTATTTTGGCGGCATTGGTCATCTTCGGAGGAGCTTATGGCGGGTATAAATATATGCACGGCCAAGCGCATGAGACCACCGATGATGCACAGGTAGAGAAAAATATGAGCCCGATCATTCCACGTGTTGGCGGGTTTATCTCGAAAGTGTATGTGAAAGATAATGATTTGGTGAAAAAGGGCGATACGTTGTTCACCATTGAGAGCCAGGATTATCAGGTTCGTGTGGATGAAGCGTTGGCCGCCTTGGCAGCAGCTCAAAGCAGCTTTGATGTTTCAAAGGCAGATGTATCTGCATCTTCAGCAAATGTGGCTATCTCTGATGCAACGATCCAATCGAATTTGGGAAGCATTGATGCCGCACGTATCCGTGCGAAACAAGCAAACAATGATTATATCCGTTACCAAAACTTATACAACAACCAATCGATCACCAAACAACAGTATGAGCAGGCATTAACGGCTAAATTGGAAGCTGATAAGCAGGTTGAAATCTTACAACAACAACGCAACGCCAGTGCTTCACAACGTAATGCAATCGTGAGTAAGACTACAGTAGCTGCAAAGCAAACTTCTGTTGCTGAGGCAAATATAAAGAGAGCGAATGCGCAACTTGAAGCGGCTAAATTGAACCTTTCTTATACTGCAGTACTTGCTTCTGTGGATGGCCAGGTATCGAATATCAAGGTACAACCAGGGCAGATGGTCAATCCAGGTCAATCTTTGTTCTACATTGTAGATAATATTGAAACTTGGGTCGTTGCCAACTTTAAAGAGACGCAATTGGAAAAAATGAAACCTGGACAAAAAGTCGGTATTAAAGTGGATGCTTATCCTAATATTGAGTTTGAAGGAGAGGTAAACTCCTTCTCGCCAGCCACTGGTTCACGTTTCTCTTTATTGCCTCCAGATAATGCAACGGGTAACTTTGTAAAGACGGTTCAGCGTTTACCCGTAAAGATCAAATTGACAAAAGACAATAAAGCAGAAAATGTGGCTTTGCTCAGACCGGGCATGAATGCTGATGTAGATGTGCATGTTCAATAACTATGGAAAATTTAAATCAACAAGATAGTCTGGTTGAATATGGTTTTCGACGTGTTGTAATCACGATTACAGCGGTACTTTGTGCGCTGTTGGAAATCGTGGATACAACCATCGTCAACGTGGCTCTGAACGATATGAAAGGTTCACTGGGCGCAACATTGACGGATGTCGCATGGGTTATCACAGCTTACGCAATTGCCAATGTAATTGTGATTCCGATGACAAGCTGGTTGTCCCAACAGTTTGGGCGTAGAAATTACTTTGCGGCTTCTATTATCATATTCACAGTATCTTCATTTTTATGCGGTAATGCGACCAACATTTGGGAGCTTGTTGCATTTCGTTTTATACAAGGGATGGGCGGTGGAGCCTTGTTAGTAACAGCACAAACCATCATCACAGAGAGTTATCCGAAGGAAAAACGTAGTATGGCTCAGGCTATTTATGGTATGGGAGTAATTATTGGTCCAACGCTTGGTCCACCTTTAGGTGGGTATATTATCGATAATTTCTCCTGGCCATATATATTCTATATCAATGTGCCGTTAGGGATTATTGCGACCTTGTTGACCTTATCTTTTGTGCGCAGTCCTAAATATAGCCAAAAGCAATCTGCAAAGGAAGTGGATTGGTTTGGTATGATCTTTTTGATCATGTTTATTGGTTCCCTTCAGTTTGTATTGGAACATGGACAACAGGATGACTGGTTTGACGACCCCTTGATTTTAGGCTTATCAATCTTGTCTGTTTTCGGGTTATTGTTCTTTATCTGGCGGGAACTGGTGTATGACAAACCCATTGTTAACTTGCGTGTATTGAAGGATAAAAATTTGCAGGTGGGTGTAGTGATGAGCTTTATCCTCGGTTTTGGCTTGTTCGGCTCGACCTTTATTATTCCAATCTATACCCAGTCAATTTTGGGATGGACAGCGACCGATGCGGGTTTGCTCTTATTACCAAGTTCGATTATGACCGGTATCATGATGCCTTTTATAGGAAAGATGATCCAAAATGGTGTTCCTCAAAAATATATGGTTGCCGTGGGGCTTAGTATCTTTTTTGGCTTCTGTTTTTGGATGTATAGTCTCATGACCAATGATACGGGATCTGAGCATATGTTTTGGCCACTGATTCTACGTGGCGTTGGCTTAGGATTGTTATTCGTGCCTGTGATGACACTCTCGCTATCGACATTACATGGTAAGTCAATTGGTGAAGGTGCAGCTTTTACAGGGATGATGCGCCAGTTGGGTGGTTCATTTGGAATTGCCTTGATCACGACATTTATTGCCCGTGATAGCCAAAAACATCGTGTTGACCTGGTTGCCAATTTAGATCCAAGCAAGTTTGATGTGCAACAACGGGTGCAACAATTGCAAATGAGTTTTCAGTCGAAAGGCTTTTCGCCTAATGAGGCGCTGGCCAAAGCGCATCAAATATTAGACATGACTGTGATGAAGCAAGCGACCGTTTTATCTTATATGGATGTGTTTTTGTATCTCGGGGTAGTGTTTTTGCTGTGTGTCCCTTTTGTACTGATGATCAAACAAGGGAAAACGCAGATCGATATGTCCAGTGTACATTAGTATTGGGTTCGTCTGCTGCGCTGTTATCATAGTGCACCATCCGTGAAGAACAATTTATCGTTCAATCAGAAGTCCTCAAAAAGTGTTTAACATTTTGAGGACTTTTTTTATGCACGTTCTTTTGTGGTAGAAAAGCACTTTGGGTTGACGTTTCTTCTTGTTTGGACATGATGTAGCATAGATTTTTGGCAATTGAAAAACCATAAATTGAAAAACCTGATTTAAAATTGATTGTTTAATAATAAAGAGTTTGGAAGAATTGATCTTTTGGCATCAGAAAAGACGGTTCTTGTTGAATTGCGACTAAGGTAGATTTTTTGTCTTCAAAATAGCGACTGCATGTATACAGAAAAACTTAATTTTTTGGCGTTTATCATTCCCTTATTTTTAATTTTGATGGTGTTGGAATATTGGTATAGCCTCAAAAAACAGAAACGGTTTTATTCTTTTGATGAATCGATCTCCAATCTCAATGTTGGTATCGTCGAGCGTATGTGTGATATGTTTTCTGTCAGTTTGTTTTACTTTTTTTTCGTTTGGGTGTATCAAAACTTTGCGATATTTCACATTGAAGCGAATGTTTGGACCTGGGTTATACTTTTCCTATTTACAGATTTTCTCTGGTATTGGTATCATCGCTATAGCCATGAAATAAACCTGTTGTGGGCAGCTCATGTTGTACATCACCAAAGTGAAGATTATAACTTTACCGTAGCAGCCCGGATTACCATATTTCAAGCCGTTTTCCGTTCGTTATTTTGGGCTTTTATTCCCCTTTTGGGATTCCCGCCCTTTATGATGACCGCTATTTTGTTGATTCATGGCGTATATCCATTTTTCTCCCATACGCAGACCGTAGGAAATTTGGGGATTTTGGAGCGTATATTTGTAACGCCATCTCACCACCGGGTGCATCATAGCAGCAATGAACTCTATTTGGATAAGAATTATGGGGATATCCTGATTATTTGGGATAAGCTGTTTGGAACATTTATCTCGGAACAAAAGGATGAACCCTGTGTCTATGGTCTTACCAAACCTATTCATCGCT
>JAITLV010000336.1 GCA_031277685.1 Sphingobacterium sp.
CAGACAAAAATGAAAGTGGCAGTAGTCGGCGCAACAGGCCTTGTAGGTACTGAGATGCTAACCGTGTTGGCGGCGCGAAATTTCCCAGTAACAGAATTAATTCCAGTAGCTTCAGAGCGAAGCAAGGGTAAGGAAATTGAATTCAAGGGAAAGAAGTATAAGGTGGTTACACCATCTGAGGCTATTGCTTTGAAACCTGATGTTGCGTTGTTTTCTGCAGGCGGAGATACATCTAAAGAGTTTGCGCCTAAATTTGCTGAAGCTGGAATTACAGTGATTGACAATTCTTCAGCTTGGCGAATGGATCCAACGAAGAAATTGGTCGTTCCGGAAGTTAATGGCGATGTGTTATCGGCTGATGACAAGATCATTGCAAACCCAAATTGTTCTACTATTCAGATGGTAGTGGCGTTAAAACCATTACATGATAAATATAAAATTAAACGTGTCGTTGTTTCGACATACCAATCCGTGACTGGTACTGGAGTAAAAGCCGTTAACCAGTTGATGGATGAACGCGCAGGTAAAGAAGGCGAAAAAGCATATCCTTATCAGATTGATTTGAATGTCATTCCCCATATCGATGTATTCCAGGAAAATGGTTACACTAAGGAGGAAATGAAAATGATTTTGGAAACAAACAAAATCATGCGTGACGATTCAATCAAAGTAACCGCGACAACAGTACGCATCCCGGTGATGGGTGGACATTCCGAGTCGTTGAATATTGAGTTCGAAAACGACTTTGATTTAAATGATGTACGTGCTGCTTTGGCCGCTCAAAGTGGTTGTATCGTTGTTGACGATCCAGCCTCTCTTCAATACCCGATGCCAAAAGATGCGCATGGTAGAGACGAGGTTTTTGTGGGACGTATCCGTCGTGATGAGTCACAGGCCAATACATTAAATATGTGGGTGGTAGCAGACAACTTACGTAAGGGAGCAGCGACAAATGCTGTTCAAGTTGCTGAGCTACTGGCGGAAAAAGGATTGATCTAACTCAAGTAGATTCCATCATATTGAGCCCTCAGGAAAACTTCCTGAGGGCTCTTTTTAATTTTGACAAAACGTATTTCCAAGCGGTTCAGCTGCTCATTCGGTAAGACAGATTCTGAAACAACTAAGGTGTTAAAGTCTTCGGTAAAATTGAAAAATCAATTTTGTCATTTAAAGGTACATAGCTGTCCTTTTGCTGTTCTTCAAGACGGTCAGGAAATAATATTCCGAAAAGGTGATCCGTTTCGTGCTGGAAAATAACAGCTGTAAATCCCTCAATATTCTCCTCAATAACTTTACCTTCCTTATTGATATATTGTAGCCGGATCGCATAACTCCGCAAGACATCTTCTTTGCGATTTGGAATAGAGAGACATCCTTCTGCTCCTTTTCGTTTTAACTTGGAGCGCCATAGGATTTTGGGGTTTACATAAAATTCGAAAGGTTGTTCCGGCTTGTCAAAACGTTGTACCCAAATGAGATTCTTATTGATGCCAATCTGAGGGGCGGCTATTCCCACTCCTGGGTGGTTGGGGTCGCGGACGGTCGCAAACATCCGTTTTGAAAGGGTTTCCAACAAGGGGTCATTGAACTTCGCATCACTGCTTGTTGCTTTCAATACCTTTAGATCTTTTTCATCGGTCGTTTGCAATACACGAAGAAGTGTATTTTTATCGGCAGATAAAATAATCTTTTTGTCTGCATCGGTAAATTCCTGTCCGGCATTCAGATTGACCGGTCGCTCATTCTTCGCTTTATGAAAGGCTTTTTCTCCTGCCATAATTTTTGTTTCTAAATTGTTTTCAACTGGGGGAACCGGACAACGGTAACCATTACTATAAGCACAATATGGATTATACGCTTTATTAAAATCTATTTCAACGAAGGTACCCTTAATATCATCTATGGACAGGTCGATATATCGTCCACCGCTATAGCTCTCCTGGCCGTTTGTCTGATCTAAAAATGGCAAAAATAAATGTTTTTTGTAGGCCGGGTTTTGAAATAGGGCAACACTTTGATAGATATTTAATGTTCTTTCAGTACCGTTCAATGGAAATGTTACAACCGCATAACGTTTGTATTCGTTGCTTGTGCCGTCATAAGTAGGCATGCGGAATACCGGTTCATCAAACAAGATCTCTATTTTTGCCTTCACCTTATAGTCCGGGCTTACAGGAAAATAATCTAAAGATGCCACTTGTTCCGCTTTCAATGGGCCATATTGTTCCTTAGCTAATTCCAACGCTTTCTCCTTTCGCTGGGCTAAAATCTGCTGCTCATAATTGCTCTGGGCATGACCATATAGGCATAATGCAACAAAAAGGCTGACAATAACTGTTTTTCTCATTTATATTTTAATAGTCTATCAAAGTTATAGCTTTTTTAGTGAATTGAAGTTTTACACACTAAAAATAAAAAAATGATGACACTTCATTGGCCTATGTTGTGTAAAAGCAGAATCTCAATACGCATATCCTGATACTCAAATCTAAATTGTACTTTTGTAAAAAACGATTTTCCATGAGATTAATGGCATTTGATTACGGTACCAAACGAATTGGGATTGCAGTTACTGATCCAATGCAGATCATCGCTACAGCGCTGACAACAATACACCCACAGGATATTTGGACGTTTTTAACCGACTACCTCCAAACCGAACAGATCGAAACATTCGTTGTCGGGAAACCCAGGCAACTGGACGGGTCAGATTCTGAGTCAGCCTCCCACGTGGTTGGATTTATGCGAAAACTGAAAAAGACTTATCCAGCTATTCCCGTGGTAGAGATTGATGAACGTTTTACCTCAAAAATGGCTTCAGCAGCCATTGCGCAAAGTGGGAAAAAAAAGAAAGACCGTCAGCAGAAGGGCTTGGTCGATACAGTCTCAGCTACGATTATTTTGCAGAGCTATATGGATAGCCGAAGCTATTAATTGAGATTGTATGGCATGAACTGCCTGGGCTAGATTGTCGTTTATTGACAGTCGGTGCCGGTTTAATTTATATAAGGTTCATTTAGCAGATGACATGAAAACCGAGTTTAGCGACTCAAAAAAGCATAATAAGATATACATGAAAAGCATATTATTTTTTACAGAAGATACTGATTTCAAACTAAAAGAGAAAGGCAAAATCCGCCAATGGATCGTTGATGCGGTTAAATCCGAAGGCTTTAAACGGGTCGGAGAGTTGAGTTTCATTCTTTGCTCAGATGCTTATCTATTAGAAATCAATAAAGAATACCTGAATCACGATACATATACTGACATTGTCACTTTTGATTCTTCAGAAGATGAGGATACTATCGCGGGTGATATTTTTATCAGTGTGGAGCGTATTCAGGAAAATGCACAAAAATTTAAGGTAGCAGAGCGTGATGAGTTACATCGTGTGATTATTCACGGTGTGATGCACTTGTGTGGATTTCCCGACAAAAAACCTGCCGATAAAGCAAAAATGACAGCGAAGGAAGATGAATATCTAGGCAAACGCAATTTCTAGTTTTTTTACACAATCCAATGCCCGTCGTGTAGCCTTTAACCAGATAAATAACTCGGTTAAAGGCTATATTTTTGTCGTTTCTTAACCTAGACAAGCTATAATTTTCTATCCTATATTCTTGGGTTAAGTAGAACTTAAACCTAAGATTCATACAGCTATACCGTTGATGTGTTTCCAAAAAAAACTTGTCTTTTTGATTATATTTAACTAGCTTCAAAACGCAAAATGTAAACCATTTATTTGTGTCTAATATGAACGAACTAGAGGAATATTTCCGGAACAATAATGATAAACTAATCAACAAATGGATGCATTATTTCGACGTATACGATCGTCATTTCCGCCGATTCAAAGGTAAAGAGATTGTTGTTCTGGAAATAGGCGTCTTTCAAGGCGGTAGTCTCCAGATGTGGAAAAATTATTTTGGTGATAAAGCAAAAATCTATGGGGTTGACATCAATCCGCATTGCAAAGAATTAGAGGAGGAGAATGTCGAAATATTTATCGGATCGCAGTCAGACCGAAATTTTCTGCGCAAGGTGAAACAGTCAATCCCTCCGATTGATATCCTAATAGACGATGGAGGGCATACCATGTTGCAGCAGATTATTACATTTGAAGAGTTATTCGGACATGTAAAGGATGATGGTGTCTATCTATGTGAAGATTTGCATACTTCTTATCAGGTTTTCTATGGCGGAGGTCATAAACGGAATGGTACATTTATCGAATACAGTAAGAATTTTATCGATTATATCAATGCCCATCATTCAGAACAGCGCGGACTTAAGGTGAATGAATTTACAAGATCTGTCAATTCGCTCCATTATTACGATAGCATATTAGTTGTTGAGAAACATAAAATGCAGCCACCCACACATATGAGAACGGGCAACGCGACGGTACAAGATTTTGACGCTCCCCCAACAGGTATAAGCGGATTAAAGTGGAAGATTAAGAAACCTGCATTGACCACAATCAACAAATTCCTTCGGTTTTTTAGGATTGGCGGATTTATGTGGCGATAATCTTATCAATCAATACGCATAAAAAAAGCGTTGTACAAAAGTACAACGCTTTTTTTATAACGTGAATGAAGACTAAAATCTTTCAAATTGAGAGAAGAAGAAGTTACCCTCGATCGCTGCATTTTCATCAGAATCAGATCCGTGGATAGCATTTGCATCAATAGATTTAGCATATTTATTACGGATTGTACCTTCAGCTGCATCAGCTGGATTAGTAGCGCCGATTAATGTACGGAAATCTTCAACTGCATTGTCTTTTTCTAAGATTGCTGCAACGATAGGGCCAGATGTCATAAATTCTACCAATTCACCGTAGAAAGGACGTTCTTTGTGCACTGCGTAAAATGCGCCAGCAGTTTCTTTTGATAATTGAATGTATTTCATTGCGATGATTTTGAAACCACCAGCAATAATATCGTTTAAGATTGCACCGATGTGACCGTTTGCTACTGCGTCAGGTTTGATCATCGTAAAAGTTCTGTTAGTTGCCATTATTTTAATTTTTTTGCAAACTTAGATAAATTGCTTTTTATATGCAATATAATTAGCGCCATATAAGAACAATTTATTCGCCTGTGTGTGTTAATTTAATGTGAGTATGGTTCAGAAAAATTAGCGACATAATAGTATCAAAACAGGTGAGTTATACGCGGCGTAGGCGCTAAGTGTATTTTTACGGAAGAAAAAAATAATAAATGTTGTACACAATTGATAATGAGCAAAAATAAAAAATCAATTGTAAACAAATCTATTCAATAAATATATTCGATATGAATATGTAACTTTGTAAAGTTATGGCATTAAATCTAACAGTAGACATCGATAAAGATTCAGGCTTTTGCTTTGGAGTAGTATACGCTATCGATATGGCGGAAGAGATTTTGGAAGAGGATGGATACCTCTATTGTTTGGGCGATATCGTACATAATGACGAGGAAGTTGCCCGGTTGAAAGCCAAAGGTTTGCGTATTATTGACCATGCTGTACTACCTACCCTGCAAAATGAGAAGGTGTTGATCCGTGCACATGGTGAGGCTCCAGAGACCTACCGGATCGCACTTGAAAATAATATTATGCTAATCGACGCTTCTTGCCCAGTTGTACTCAAATTGCAGAATCGGATAAAGACCTCTTTCGATCAGGATGAAAAGATCTTGATATTTGGTAAACACGGACATGCGGAGGTAATCGGTCTACAAGGGCAGACAAATAATGAAGCCCTCGTATTTCAGGACATTGCCGAATTGGATGATGTCGATTTGCCAAGTTCATTTACCCTTTATAGCCAAACAACAAAGAGTGTCGATAAATTCTACGCAATCAAAGATGAGTTGATTAAACGTGGATATGAGGTCAAGGCCAATGATACAATCTGTAGACAGGTGTCCAACAGATATGAAGATCTTGGCACCTTTGCTCGACAATATGACAAAATTGTTTTTGTTTCTGGCAAGAAATCTTCCAATGGGAAGGTGCTATTTGAAGTCTGTCAAAAGGCCAATCCTGAAAGTTATTTTATCTCCGATCCTGCCGAACTGGAAGCATCTATTTTTGTACAAGATGACCGTATCGGTATATGTGGGGCAACTTCTACACCAATGTGGTTGATGAAAGATGTAAAAGCAGCTCTCGAAGCATTATAGCCTCATTTACCCGTCATAGATATTTCATATTATTGGGAGTGAATCTGCAGTACATGCTTTTTTGTTTACTTTTGTAAACTATGAGCAATAACGCCAAAAAAGGTATTCTTTTAGTACAGCTAGGTACACCTGATAGTCCAACTACGCCAGACGTTAAAAAATATTTGACCGAATTCTTAATGGATCCCCGTGTCATAGATATTCCTTATTTTCAGCGGACCCTATTAGTGAAAGGAATTATTGCTCGTACCCGCGCACCAAAATCAGCAAAAATTTACGAAACAATATGGGATAAGAAAACTGGCTCTCCCCTGATGCATTATAGTATATTGCAACGAGACCTATTGCAGGAATCACTAGGAGAGGAGTACCATGTGGAGCTGGCGATGCGCTACCAAAATCCTTCGCTAGAATCTGCGCTGCGCAAGATGGAAGGGATGTTACTTGAATCCATTCGTGTCATTCCATTATTTCCACAATATGCTTCAGCGACATCAGGTTCTGTAATAGACCGTGTCATGGAGTTGATCCGTAAGTGGAATTACCTTCCTGAGATCAGTTTTGTAAGCAATTTCTGTACAGATGAATTAATGGCAGAGACCTTTGCTGACCATGCCCGAAAATACGATCTGGAGCATTTCGACCATTTTGTATTTAGCTATCATGGCCTTCCTGTCAGGCAGCTGGGTAAGGTAGATCCAACGGGTAGCCTAAAATGTCCTGAATCAGGTTGTGACTCCTGTAAAACAAATGTCAATACATATTGTTATGTTTCTCAGTGTTATGCAACGACCCGGACCATTGTCGAAAAATTAGGTTTACGTAAAGAACAATATTCCCTGTGTTTCCAGTCCCGACTGGGTAAAGAACCATGGATTCAACCCTATACTTCCGACTTGTTGCATGACCTCGCTAGTAAAGGTTATAAGAAATTATTGGTCTTCAGTCCTGCATTTGTGGCAGACTGTATAGAGACTATCGATGAAATTGGCGTGGAATATGCTAATGAATTCAAGAATTTAGGCGGAGAGGAAGTCTGTTTGGTCGAAAGTCTTAATGATGACCCCAAATGGATTACATCTCTGAAGCAATTGGCACTCAATGCCAAAAATTAAAACGAATTGATGATGTTGTTAGTAAATGCATGTGTTTTACTCATTCTAGATTTTTATATCTTTTTTGCCCTTCGTGCCACAAAGATTAAATTTCCCAAAACAAAAATATTCGCCATATTATGGTGGTCGTATTCAGCCCTATTATTATTAGGCGTTTTTATATCAGCTCAATATAACATTCCATTGATCGTACGATCGGTTATTTTGGTTGGATTCTTTCTGACAGCAGCTTCCAAGATCTTCTTCTTTTTGATCTTATTACTGGATGATATCCGTCGTGGTGGAGTCTGGATCAAACGCTTGCTCAGCAAGAAATCGTCCGTAGAAGATGTTGTGGAGGATGCAGAACAGCCTTTACCTGAAAATCCCGTAAAAGGAATCAGCCGTTCCGAGTTTTTGACCAAGGCTGGCATTTTGATTGGTGCCTCACCGCTTATCCCGTTAAGCTGGGGAATTATTTCTGGTGCATATGATTACCGTGTACGCAGAGTCCCCTTATATTTACCGAATCTTCCAAAGGCTTTTCACGGAATGACCATCGCACAGATATCGGACGTCCACTCGGGGTCGTTCTATAACAAGACTGCTGTGACAGGTGGTATCGATATGTTGCTGAAAGAAAAGGCTGATGTTACATTCTTTACAGGTGATATCGTGAATGCCCAGGCATCTGAGATGCGCGAATACCAAGATATCTTTGCGCGGGTGAAGTCGGATTTGGGTGTATTTTCAACATTGGGTAACCACGATTACGGTGATTACTATTATGGGAAAGAGGATTCTCCTGCAAAGCGGAAAAATTTACAGGATGTGATTGACGTGCATAAAGTCATGGGCTGGGATCTTTTGATGGATGAAAACCGTAAAATTAAAGTGGATGGTGAAGAGCTTTGTATTGTTGGGGTACAAAACTGGGGCACGGGGCGGTTTCCAAAACATGGTGATATAAAAAAGGCATTGATCGGCACCGAAGAACAGGCGGTTAAATTGCTGTTGTCCCATGATCCTTCGCATTGGCGTGCACAAGTATTAGATACCGATGTTGATGTGATGTTTGCAGGCCATACCCATGGCATGCAGTTTGGCGTCCGCTCAGAAATGCTGCAATGGAGTCCCGTACAGTATATTTACAAAGAATGGGCTGGATTGTATCGTGAACAGCAAAATAAAAGACTATACGTCAATGTAGGGTATGGCTTCTTAGGCTATCCAGGTCGTGTGGGTATTCTTCCAGAAATTACAATCTTTGAGTTGATTAAAGGACAAGATCCTAAATTCAAGGCTTAGTATACTGTCCTCTGGATGCGGGGCGCGTCATGCGGCCCTGCCACTTTGGCCTAGTTTAGCCGTGTGTTCGTGACCGAGAAATCAACCTCTTGAAACTAGAAACTAAGACCGATAGAAAGATAATCAGTCATTTAATAAATCATTAGGCTGTATAAAAATCGCTTTGACTTTTGGCTTAATATAGTTATTATTGTGTATTCTGTACACCAGTTATACATGACATGCAATCAACTTTAAACTTTGGGGACTCTCCCCACACACGCGTTAATATTCTTACCGGCGAAAAAGTACTTGTGTCTCCACATCGCAGTAAGCGACCATGGCAGGGACAAGTGGAAGATTTGCCTGGGGATAATAGACCTGCTTATGATCCCAAATGCTATTTATGCCCAACCAATAAACGGGCAGATGGTGATATCAATCCAGATTATAAAGAAAGCTTTGTTTTCGTTAATGATTTTTCGGCATTGCTGAAAGATACCAGTCAACAGGAATTTAATGAAGATGAACTGTTTATTGCAGAGACTGAAAAAGGGATCTGTAAAGTTATAGCATTTACCCCGCGTCACGATCTTACGTTGCCTGAAATGGAACAAACAGCGATAAAGGCTGTCGTTGATCTCTGGCAGAAGGAATTTAAGGAACTTTCCAAGGTAGAATGGATCCGTTATATTCAGATTTTTGAGAATAAAGGGGCAATCATGGGCTGTAGCAATCCACATCCACACGGACAGATTTGGTCACAAAATCATCTACCCGTAGAGATCCAGAAAGAATGTGTTCAGCAGAAAAAGTATTTTGACAAATACCAGCGCACCGTGTTATCCGATTATATCAAAGCCGAATTAAAGAAAGAAGAGCGTATTATTGATGAAAATGATTCTTTTGTTTCTTTAGTGCCTTTTTGGGCAGCTTGGCCTTATGAAACTATGATTGTCAGCAAACGATCTGTTCAAAATATTGCCGCATTTGACGAAAAGGAAAAAGAAGATTTCGCTGCGATACTCAAATTATTGACTACGCGTTACGATAATCTTTTTAAAACCTCTTTTCCTTATTCAGCCGGTATGCATCAGGCCCCGGTCAATGACGGTGATCATCCAGAATGGCATTGGCATATGCACTTTTACCCTCCTTTATTGCGCTCGGCAACTGTTAAAAAATTTATGGTCGGTTACGAGATGCTCGCCAACCCACAGCGGGATATCACACCTGAAGTCGCGGCAGAACAATTACGAAATTGCGCTACTATACATTATAAATCTAAGTAAGAATGATCACAAAAGAAACGATAGTAAATAAATTTAAAAGCTTATACCAGGAAGAGCCGCTTGTGGTTTCTTCTCCGGGACGAATTAATATAATTGGTGAACACACCGATTATAATGATGGATTTGTATTGCCTGCTGCTATTGATAAGGCGATTTATGTGGCTGTCAGCAAACGTGATGACGACAATATTGTATTGTACGCAGAAGACTATAAAGAAGGCCATGAAGTCAATCTCAACGCGATCGCTATTTCGGAAAAACATTGGCCAAACTATATTCTTGGCGTAGTGGATCAATATCAAAAACGGGGTGCTGTATTGGGCGGATTTAATCTTTATATAGATGGTGATGTACCATTGGGCGCTGGATTATCCTCTTCGGCAGCAGTAGAATGCGCTGTTGCTTTAGCACTGAGTGAATTGTTTGCGTTACATGTTGAACAGATCGACATTCCACAGATTGCACAGAAGGCAGAGCATACGTATGCTGGTGTCATGTGCGGTATTATGGATCAGTTTGCATCTGCTTTTGGTCGGGAAAAGCATGTTATTAAGCTCGATTGCCGCTCCTTGGGGTTTGAGTATGTACCACTTGATCTGAAAGGTTATGAGGTTGTTTTATTAAATACCAATGTGAAGCATTCCTTGGCTTCAACCGCTTACAATAAACGTCGTGAGCAATGTGAACAGGCATCAGCATGGGTGAGAGAAAAATATCCAGAAGTGAAAAACTTAAGAGACGTCACTGTCGAAATGTTGGATGAGCTGGTTAAAGATAAAGATGCGGATATCTATGCCAAAGCTAGCTTTGTCGTTCGTGAAAATGAGCGGGTGGAGAACTCCTGTGAAGCATTACGTTCGGGAGACATCGCACAGTTGGGACAATACATTTTTCAAAGCCATGAAGGCTTGAGTAAAGTCTATGAGGTCAGCTGTCCGGAACTGGATTATCTGGTTGATTATGTCAAACAATTCCCAAATGTAATCGGTGCCCGGATGATGGGCGGTGGTTTCGGTGGTTGTACCATTAATATTATTAAAGAAGGTGCATTAGCTACGATCCTGCCAACATTGGAAAAAGAATATCAACAGAAATTTGATAAAGAACTCTCGGTTATTCAGGTGAAAATTGCAAACGGTACCCGTGTACTCTAGTTGACAAAGCTCTACAATAAAAAAGAGCGGGTTGTTATCATAGATTACCCGCTCTTCTTATTTTTTCTTTACAGCAAGGGGAACTTTCTATTTAGCTAAGCTGCTCCAATGCCTGTTTCAGATCAGCTATTAAATCTTCGCTATTTTCAATGCCTACCGAGATGCGAAGCATGCCCAATGTTATTCCAGAAGCTTCTTTTTGCGCTTTGGTATGATGTCCGCCCCACATACTTGCAGGGTGTACAACGAGTGATTCAACGCCACCTAGGCTCGCTGCATTGATAAAGATGGTTAGATTATTAATTAAGGCCTGTGCATTGTTGAATGCCTGTTCTTCATCCTTTCCGTCTACTTCTATGCAGATCATTCCGGAGAAGCCACGCATTTGGCGTGCTGCCAGTTGATGTTGAGGATGACTCGTAAGGCCAGGGTAACTCACTTTTTTGATCTTCGGATGCTGGCTCAGATAATTGGCCAGTGCCAGTGCATTTTCGTTAATCTGCCGCACGCGTAGACTTAAAGTTTTTAATCCGCGAAGCAGTAGCCAGGAATCCATCGGTGCCAGGGATGCACCGAGTGCAACGCTGCGTTTCCATACTTTTGCGATATAATCCTGACTCCCACAAACAATTCCTGCCGTTAGATCGCTATGCCCACCCAAGTATTTCGTCGCACTGTGTACAACGATATCAATCCCAAAATCCCGTGGGGTTTGATTGATGGGCGAAGCAAAGGTGTTGTCGACCATACTGAGTATATTCTGTTTTTTTGCCAGTTCAGCAATAGCGTGTAGGTCTGTAATATTTAAATTGGGGTTGGAAGGTGTCTCTATATAGATAAGCTTTGTATTCTCCTGTATAGCCTGTACAAAAGCAGCGCTGTCTGTCTGATCTACTGCTGTGACTGTGATACCATAATCACTTAGAAATTCCTTGAAAAAAATAGTGGTACCCGAATAGTGGGCAAGTTGTGCGACAATATGATCACCCGATTTTACGATAGCCAATATAGCGGTGCTGATGGCTGCCATACCTGTGGCAAATACGATCGCATCTTCTGTCTTTTCGAGCTTAGCAACTACCGCCGCAACCTGGCTATTGGTCGGATTGCCATGACGGTGATAGAAGTAGGGGTGTTTAGCTTCTGTCGCTGCCTTAGTATATTCCGCAGGATCGCTGTCTGCAATATATGTTGATGTTTGGAAAATGGGGGCTGTTACAGCAGCTGTTGAATTGAATTGTTGTCCTTCATGGACGAGTATCGTTTCAGTATTGGATGCCATGTTAATTTTTATTGATAAACACTCGAGTTTTTCTTGGTATCAATAAACTTTTCATTCATGGTGATTGGATGTGTTTATTATTGATCGCCAATAAGAACCTTCCATATGTTTCCACAGGCCGCTTCTTGTTTACCCAAATATAAATAAAATCTACACAATAAGTAGATTTTATTTATAGCTGAGCGTCAAGTTGACTACGATAACATCTGTTTGAGCAGATTAAGGGCATAACTAATTGTATTTACATTGCTTAGTGCGAGGCGAAGTTGTCCCTTGACCTCTTTAAGGTTGCTGATTTCAGGATGTGTCTGCACAAAAGAGAGTACCCTGCCAAATTGATCCGATTCAAAATAGCTCGATTTGGGGTTATTGACAAAGTAACCTTTTAACGTATTCTTTTTATAGGCTATCTTTTCAAATCCAATCGTTTTACCAAACCATTGTAAACGTAGGGTGTTGAACAATTCAAATACCTCATGCGGGATAGGGCCAAAACGATCCTCTAGTTCCTTTTCAAAAGCAGCTAATTGTTGCTCGTTTTCAAGTTTGGAAAGTTCTGTATAGAGATTATAACGTTCTGTAATATTCGTTACATACTCGTCAGGGATGAGTACTTCCAGATCTGTGTCTATCTGTGTAAAGGAAACATATTTGCGCTCTTTCTCATCTGCAAATACTTCCGAAAATTCATCATCTTTCAGCTCCTGAATAGCCTCATCCAGGATCTTATGATACATTTCAAATCCGATCTCAGCGATAAATCCGGATTGTTCACCCCCCAGTAAATTACCTGAACCACGGATATCCAGATCCCGCATGGCGACATTAAATCCAGATCCCAGTTCCGAGAATTCCTCTATCGCCGAAAGACGCTTATAAGCCTCAGATGTTAAGGTGGATAATGGTGGACTCAATAAATAACAGAACGCTTTTTTATTTGAACGGCCTACACGGCCCCGCATTTGATGCAGGTCACTCAGTCCAAACATATGCGCATGATTGATGATAATGGTATTGGCATTCGGAATATCCAGACCAGCTTCAATAATTGTCGTTGCAATGAGTACGTCAAAGTCATGATTGATGAATTTGAGCATGACATCTTCCAATTCATCCCCCTCCAGTTGACCATGGGCGACACCAACACGTGCCCCAGGAACTAGCTTGCGAATTAAATTGCCCAATTGGGGGAGATCAGCGACACGGTTATGGATAAAGAAAACCTGCCCACCCCGATCCAGCTCGTAACTGACGGCTTCTCCAATTAAGGACTCATTAAACACATGAAGCTCGGTTTGTACCGGTTGGCGATTGGGCGGTGGGGTAGATATGATACTGAGATCTCGCGCACCCATCAGCGAGAAATGTAATGTGCGTGGAATAGGAGTAGCTGTTAAGGTCAGTGAGTCAACATTGGCGCGCATTACTTTCAGTTTTTCCTTCACCGCTACACCAAACTTCTGCTCCTCATCTATAATCATCAGACCAAGGTCTTTGAATTTCACATCCTTACTGACTAGACGGTGTGTACCGATAATAATATCTATTTTTCCTTCCGCCAATTTTGCCAGTGTCTCTTTGATTTGTTTGGTCGTTTTAAAGCGATTGATATAATCAATATTACATGGTAGCCCTTTCAGGCGTTCTGTAAAGGTACGGTGGTGCTGTAAGGCCAAGATTGTTGTTGGTACCAATACGGCAACCTGTTTGCTGTCGGCCACAGCTTTGAAGGCGGCTCGGATAGCAACTTCAGTCTTTCCAAATCCAACGTCCCCACAGATCAACCGATCCATCGGATGTGGAGATTCCATGTCTTTTTTTACATCGGCGGTAGCTTTTTCCTGATCCGGTGTGTCCTCGTAAATAAACGATGCCTCCAGTTCATTCTGTAAATAACTATCTGGGGAGAACGCATTACCATGTTGGGCCTTCCGTTTCGCATAGAGCATAATCAGGTCACGGGCGATATCCTTAACCTTTTTCTTGGTCGTTTTCTTTAATTTGTCCCAGGCATCCGTACCAAGTTTATTCATTTTTGGAAGAGTGCCCTCCTTACCAGAATACTTTGAGATCCGGTTTAATGAGTTAATATTCACATAGAGCAGGTCATTGTCTGCATAGATCAGACGGATCATTTCCTGCGATTTGCCGTTGACATCGACCTTTTCTAATCCCCCATACCGGCCCACACCATGGTCAATATGCGTGATAAAGTCTCCGGGTTTGAGATCCCGTAGGTCTTTCAGCGTAATTGCCTGCGAACGTTCGTAAGCTTTTTTTCGTTTGTATTTGTAGTAACGGTCAAATATCTGATGGTCTGTATAACAGGCTAATTTTACGCTGTCATCCCGAAAACCTTCACGTAAGGCTTTGTGAATGGGGATAAAAGTAGTCGCCTTATCAAGATCCTCCAGGATCGTATAGATCCGTTCAATTTGTTTTGTTGAATCCGAAAAGATCAGGTTCTGGATCCGATGACTTTCATTTTCTTTGAAATTATGGATCAGTAGATTAAAGTCTTTATTAAAAGAAGGTTGTGGGTGAATATCAAATTTGAGTATCACTTCGTCTTTATAGAAAAACTGTTTTCCAAACTCGATGACAGGAAAATCAAAAAATAAAGCATTCAGGTTTTTCTCATCGGTAAATTCGTATTCCGGATTGTGCCAGTCGGGGTTGTCTTTCTTCTGTTTGTCGCTCAAGCCCAGCCACAGTTGTTTTGCTTTTTTCAATCCATCTTTGACAATATCGAGCGTGAATTGCGCATCTTTGATCCAGATGGAAGCATCCTGATCGATATATTCCAGTAAGGAAATATGCTGTGAGGTCAGAAATTTTGCCTGAACGTTCGGAACAATAGTTACCTTATGGATTTTATTGACAGATAACTGCGATTCGATATCAAACGTCCGTATGCTTTCGATATCATCGCCAAAAAATTCGATGCGGTAAGGAAGATCGTTCGAGAATGAAAAGATATCGACGATACCACCACGTATTGCAAATTGTCCGGGTTCATAGACGAAATCTACACGCTCGAAGTCATATTCGATCAAAAACTCATTGATAAAATCTATACTTAAAGCAGTGTTTTCAGTAATCTCTAATGTGTTTTTTTCCAGGTCGGTGCGATTGATCACCTTTTCGGCAATAGCTTCCGGATAGGTGACTACCATTTTTGGCAACTCAGTGCTGTGATTGAGTGAACTTAATGTTTCTGCACGCTGTAGCACGTTGGCCGAATCCGTTTGTGTAAAATCAAAAGCTTTTCGATAAGAAGAAGGGAAAAAAAGCACCTGCTTATCCAGTAAGCTTTCCAGGTCACTTAAAAAATAGGAAGCATCCTCATGCGTTGGCAAAACAAAGACCATTGGGCGTTCCTGTAGTTTATAGGAAGAGACAGCAACGAAAGCATCTGAAGACCCAATAAGGCCTTTCAGTTGAATCTTTGGATTTTTGGATTGCATAGCCTTCGTAAGCGACTGGACTGAATCGCTTTGGCCGTATTTTTCTAGTATTTCTTGAATTCCCACGAGCAAAAGTTTCGAATAATTGCGAATTTAATTAAATCCTCTTAACTATGTGGTATGTTGTGCTAAATTTTTTGGTAAAAAGCTTTTTCGGAAAAGAACTTTTGATGTCAGGACAAACACGAAGGAAAGCACGAATTGTGGGCGGATATCGTCTGACAAAATATAAGTTGTACTGTTCGTTGCTGCAGATGACCTGGCAACATTTCGCAGGAAGCTATCTCGCTAAATGAAAGGTATAAGCAAAGACCAGTAAGACCAGAAGGATCGCCAGATAAATTAATTTATACTGCTCGTAGGCCGTAACACGATAGGATCCAATTTTAACACGGTTTTTGCTGTTTCTCATAATTAATTTAGGTCGAGATCAATTCTCTGTTCACTAATATAGCTTTTTAATGTTGTATTACCAAAAGCATATAATGTGTTTTGAAAATCTTCCCGGTAGTCGAACTGAAAGTCCTCATGAAGTTTCGCATATTTACCAACAGCATGTTTAATACGGCCTGTGATATATTTATGCAATTTATGCGCTGCTGATTGATAGGATGAATCAAATAACCGTTCATGATCACGGATTACCCGCTTGAGGATATAAAAGCGAAATTCAGCCTCACTCGTTTTATCCTTAGTGACTTTCTCATGTTCATTAACCAGACCACTGGCCTGTTTGATCAGTTTGCTCAGTGCAATAAAATTGCTATGATGTGGTGTATTGGCTATCTGACTAGTTCCAATGTCAAATAACTGAGCGAGTTGCTTACGCAATTTCTCAATGCGCTCCTCAAGATCGTATTCATTCTCCAGCAATTGAAAATGCAACTGTTTCATCAGCATTTTGTCCTTACTGATCAGACGGACAAGTAATTTGTCTTTTTCTTTCTCAGGCAGTTCCAGCACAGCTTTCTTTAATTCGGCATCTTGATGTAATGACATAGTACGTAAGTAAAAATTATCTTATTATTTAAAGCTTAAAGAGCAAAGACGAAAGACCCCTTATCCGTCAGATGATCGTCTTGTGTCCTTGCTCTCTTGGGTCTGTTTTTCGAGATGGAAATCTGGTATATGCCGCAACTGTGATTGTAGCATGGTTACACATTTTGGATCTCCGCCAGCCGATTAATACAATATTCTAAACTTGATTGTATTTTCGATCTGTTTCAATTGCTTCAATAGATCTTTATCATATTCGCCCTGTATATCTGTAACGGCGTAACCGATATCACTTTTAGTCATCAGGAACTGTGCAACGATATTGATGTTATTTTGTGCATAGACCTTGTTGATTTGTGCCATGATACCTGGTACGTTTTTGTGGATATGGAGCAATCTCGTCACTTGCTTTACTTTCGGTAAAATCAGATTCGGAAAATTCCGGCTCAAGTAAGTGTCACCGTTGTTGATAAATTCAGCCATTCGTCGTGGAATAAATTCCGAGTTTTTCTTCTTGCTTTTTTTATCATCAAATACAACAATTCCTTTCGCATTACAGATGTCTTTATTGATATGTCCTTTGATATCACCCAAATAACCTATTGTTTTTAATTTATCTGCATGTAGTAGTTGTTCGTCAGTGATATTGATATTATCCCCCAGCAAGAGCATGCCAACATCTTTCACATATTTTTCTTCGAATGTTTCTTTTGTACGGATCGAGAAACCATCTCTTTTCAAAATATGCGCGGCGATTTCAGGAACATCACCTACAATCAAACAAAGAATGCGGTTCTTAGGATAGGAGATCGCTCGTGGTAGGTCATTCACATAAAGAAATTCATCAAAACTAGGAGTGATAAAATCCGCTTTTTCGGTTACGCTTTTGCGTTGGATATTCTCTGTAAACGCGAAGAATTTTTCAATTAATCCCGACTCTTTCAATTGGAAATCTGAATAACCATCACCAATGCCAAAAAGTCTACCCTCAATATTCAGTTGTTTTAAGAGTTGTACTTTTCCACCTTCATTGGATAGCGGGTTCGCCTCATCAAATCCGATAATATTGCCCGCTTCGTCGAATCTAAATGTATTGGCATAAATATTCTCCGTTTTGATATGGTATGGGGTTACAACAGGTGTAATAAATTCCTTGAATCCGCCGGAAACAATCCAGGCTGTATCTGAATGTTTTTTAAAAAATTCACGATTACGCGAGAAAGACGTTGAAACTTTTTTCTTTAGGTGTGACACCAATTTATCCAAGTGACTTCTATTCGCATTCAGCAATTTCACGCGACCGGCCAGCGCTTCACGGAAAGAGAGTTTTCCTTCCATGGCCAGATTGGTGTATCTTTCAATTTCGTGGTAAATAGATTCGCGGTCAGGATGATGTTCGAGTGAAATCCGGGCGAGTTCATCGAGCGCTTCTACTTGTGTAAACGTACTATCAAAATCAATGATGTAATAGTTTTTCATCGTAATAATTTGTTTTTTAATGGCGATGAAGCTATCATGGGCAAACTATTCTTTTTTTTGCAAGCTATTCGTATACATGATGGTTTCGTCGAAATATTGTTTAGAAAATGAAACAATCACAAACACGTAGGCTTTATTTTTAGTCAGATAGTTTGATAAGCTCATGACGGGTTCAGGGTTCGGTTGTTTAATATTTTATATTGTTTTTTACTGTTTGCTGTACAAATTTGCAATTTCCTTTAATGTTTGCTCCAAAGGACGATAACGATGGTTCAGGAGCGACTGTATCTTGGCATTGGAGTATTGTAATTTAGCGCTTGAAGCCGCTGCGGTCTCCTTGGTCAGCGAAGAGTCTGATTTCTTGAAAACAGCAAGCATACTGGAAAAAGTCGATGCAATCTGAAGGAGTGTCTCAGAAACTTCAATGGTAGGTTCTGGCTTGTGCATTAACACACTAGCTACACTCAGCAGATCTTTATTGGGAATGTTCAGGTGATTGATGATATAGCGTTCAGCAGTAATTTCGCCTCTCCCCATCAATTGAATCATAATCGACGCGACATCTTCTACATCGACAATACCGACACTTCCTTTGGGATAGAATTTCAGTCCCTTATTGATCATCGAAAATATAGCTCCCGATCCTTTGTCTTTAGCCGCAGCTCCCAATATTAAAGAAGGGTTCACGATAATAGCATCCAGACCCTCTGTAATGCCTCGCCAAATTTCCATTTCTGCCTGATATTTGGAAAGAGCGTAGTTGGAGGTTGTTGGACTGTGCTCCCAATGGTCTTTTTCAGATATGGGTAGGTTTTCTTTATTTGTGCCCAATGCAGCGATTGAACTCACATGGAGTAGACGGATGCCTTTCTCTAAACAAAGATTGACGACATTTGCTGTACCTTCCACATTGATTTTAAACAGAGATTTGGCATCTTTTTTCTGATAGGATACGAGCGCTGCGCAATGGTACACTTGTGTTACACCTTCCAGCGCATCCTCCAGTTCAAAATAATTGTTGATATCCGCATCAACCCATTGAATTAATGAAGAAGATAACAAGGTGGCCGGAATAGTCGACTGGGCTCTTTTGATCGCAATGACGTCAATCCCCTGATCTATCAATTGTTTGATTAATGTAGATCCTAAAAAACCTGTTCCTCCTGTTATTAATATCACCTGATAAAGATACTGTTAAAAATAATGTTTTCAAAAGTTAGTTAATAAATGGATATTTGTGTGAGTTGCATCCCGAAAAAATAAGATGTTTTAAACAAATTATAGCTTATGTCATCATTGTCCGTATTCTTTAGTCCGATTTCAATTGCAAGTATTTCTCCGGAGCATGGTTTCTTGAATTCCCAACTAGGGAATGTGATCCAGGCTTATGAAACTGATTTTCCGACGTGGGAGGAAAATGAACAACCTCAATTGGCGATCGTTGGTGTACAGGAAGATCGGGCATCCATCAATAATAATGGGACAGACAAAGCACCGGATGCCGTCCGTAAACATCTCTATACGCTGTACCAAGGTGATTATAGAATGAATATTGTTGACCTAGGAAATATAAAAGCAGGTAATTCAATTCAGGATACTTATGTAGCACTGAAATCTGTGGTGGAGGAATTGGTGAAAGCCAATATTCTCCCGATCATCATTGGTGGTGGACAGGATTTGACCTATGCACAATATCTAGGTTATCAGAATTTGGAACGAAAGATAGAGCTGGCTATAGTGGATTCTCGTTTTGATCTCAATCAGGAAGAAGCTGAAAATGTCAGCCTAAACTCAAGGTCTTATGTAAATCATATTATTCTCCATCAGCCTGATTACCTGTTTAACTTGAACTCCATTGCTTATCAGACTTACCTGGTTAGCAAAGAGTCCATCAACATGTATGATAAACTATTTTTCAATGCGACTCGGGTAGGAATGATTGCAGGTAAGATGGATCAATCTGAACCACTGATCCGTGCAGCTGACCTGATCAGTTTCGATATTGGTGCCATCCGTGCATCTGAAGCTCCAGGTAATGCAAATGCAATTCCAAATGGCCTGTATGGTGATGAAGCATGTCAGCTTGCACGTTATGCAGGGATGTCCGATAAATGCACCTCTATCGGGTTTTATGAATTAAACCCCACATTTGACCCCATGGAACAAACAGCGATGTTGGTGTCGCAAATGATCTGGTGTTTTATTGATGGCTATTATAATCGCAAACAGGATACACCATTATACCCTAAATCATCTTATATTATCTATCGTACGACACTCGAAAACGAAGAACATGAATTGGTTTTTGTCAAGAGTAAAAAATCAGACCGCTGGTGGATACAAGTACCTTATTTTGGTTCAAAATCTGTAAATGAGCGATACTATCTGGTTCCCTGTCGTTATGAAGATTATCAACTGGCTGTTTCCGGTGAAATGCCTGATTTATGGTGGAAAACCCATCAGAAGCTTCAGTAAATAAGAAATTGAGCGATATATTTTATCTCTAGTAATAAAATAGCTAAATAAAAACTATACTGAAGTAATCTGCGGAACAGTGTGTGACAAAGTTGTAGATCCATATGGGTAACATCGTTCAAATGATTCATACTTCGGTTGAAATTCAACCTTATCGTTAATCAAATTGGATAACAGAAGCATTTTCGCTTTGGATAGAAAGCTGCTATTATCATAAATTAAAAATCATGGAAATATTTTTCTTTGCAGGGATTGTCTTGTTATTGGTCATTTTGATCATATTAGTCTTGAAAAGAAATGGCACTTCTCCTGTGGACGTGGGCCAGCATAAAGAAGTTGAAGC
>JAITLV010000004.1 GCA_031277685.1 Sphingobacterium sp.
TGGTAGAGATTTCTGCAATAATTTCTGCTTTAGTCATATCTATTTTACTGTAATTATTTATTTTTCAACCCTTAAGCCAACTAATGTTTGGGGATGCAAAAGTATTGTTTTAAAATGAGGAATGGAAATTATTTAAACACTTTTTTGATAAATAAGCTTCCAAAAGCCAAACATTTACAATCAATTAACCCGACATTACATCCAACCAACCATTAAATAAACTCCAAAAATAAAAACAATTCTCTAATTTACAACATGTTGCCTCATTAGATGTCATAGAAAAATCAATATATGCCAATTGCATGACTAATACGTTTCAAATCTTCTGATGTGTGATGTGCATTGATCACTATTCTATTCAACAGTGGGTCAGAGGCAAGTGGATAAGGAAAACTAGACACCAGCATACCTGCTTCCATCAACCTTGCATAGAGACTGATATCATTAGAAGAAAACACAGGAAAATTAGCGATAGCATTTAAGTATCCTTTCGAAAGCGATGAAAAATAACGGATATTTTCCTGTAGTTTTTCAAATTGCTTTTGATAGATCTTTTCAGCGTTTACAAAAGCATAGAGACTAGCAGGGGAACTGGGGGAGGCTCCAGAATAGAAATTTGATTTTCTGAACTGTTCAATCCGTTCATCTTTTGCCAAGATTAAGCCCGCGTCTGTCGCTAATCCCTTTGCAAGCGAAGCAACTACAATCAGCTCTATGTTTTTCCCTAAAAAATCTCGTTTCGCCAATGAAATACCATTTTCACGCAACACACCTATGCCATGCGAATCGTCCAACAGTAACACAACTTTTTTTGTTGCAGAAATGCCAGCAAAAACAGAAAAATCATATCGTTCAGGCTTCATATTATCCAGACTATTGCTGACAATAACAAAAGAGGTTTCCTCGGATTGATTAATGTAATCGACTGTTTGTAAGCTCCAAGCTGTATAATCGTCTGCTACATTGGGATTCGCATCAAGCCACAAAGATGGATGACAAGAAGGAGCATAAAGCAGTTCCCCCTCCTTTGACAAGGCCTTGACAACAAATTGCGTCGCCAGGTAACCGCTTGACAGTAATAGCGCAGCTTCAAATCCAAATCGCTGGGCTGCATATTGCTCTGCTTTGTCAAATATTGCTTGCTGCACATTATTATTGCGCGAAGTACCATTATTAACGCCATATTGCCTTAGACCCGCTATGAAAAGTTCGATGTACTCACTATGGGTGGCCAAACCAAGATAGGAGGTCCCTCCAAAAAACAGGTATTCTTTTCCATCCAAATATATGGATCGGCCAGTAGGTTGATCAAGTTTTGTAAAATTCTCCATTTAAACATTGAAACCTTGTGTAGACAAGGGATTGTAATCAATAATACACATTTGGATTTATATATCTCAAATTATAGCAAACACGTGAATTTCCTAATATATTGCCTCAGTTGCTAACAGATCTAATGAATAGCTTGTCGTGCACGTTGATAGTCTATTGAACGCTCGTTACAACTGTTCCAGATTAGCCCTTCAGCACTTCGGGATTAGCAATATGCTGTGGAGCCCCTTGATCAAAAGCAATAATATTTTCAAAAGCCAATTTAAATAACTGTTCGTAGCCATTTTCTTCGACGTATCCCAAGTGAGGAGTGCAGATGACATTGGGCATCTTCAACAATGGATAATTAGAGTCTGTGATGGGTTCATTTTCATAGACGTCAAGTGCAGCAGCACCAGGAGTACCACTATTCAATGCATTAAGTAGCGCGTCTTGCTCAAGCAATTCCGCACGTGAAGTGTTTACAAACAAGGCTGATGACTTCATGGATCGCAAGTCTTCTAATTTTACGATGCCTCGGGTTTCTGGCACCAACCTCAAGTGCAATGTTACCACATCGGCAAAGTGAAAAAAATCCAATTTACTACTTGCAGCTAAAAATCCGTCTTTAACGGCTTGTTCTCGAGAGCGTTCGCTACCCCAGACAATCACCTGTGCACCAAAAGCTGCTGCATATCTTGCAACCAGTCGACCTATCTTTCCATAGCTCCATATCCCGATGGTTTTTCCTGCTACCGACCGCCCGATATTCGTCTGCCATTTCCCCACTTTCATCGCTGCGATGGCATCCGGAAGCATCCGTAAACCATTCATAATTAAAAGCCAAGTTAGCTCCGCAGGCGCAACCGGCGACCCAAGGCTTTCCGAGACCGCAACTTTATGAGCACTACAACTTGCCAGATCAAGGTGATTGGAAATTTTTCCCGTTTGACTAATAAGCCGAAGATTTGGAAGGCGAGCAAGCAGATCCTCAGCGATTTTTGTTCGCTCGCGAATCAACACTACTGCTTCCGTATTTTTAAGCTTTTCGGCCAGAATATGAGGATCTGTATAGGATTGTTTCAATATCTGAACATCGTGACCATCAAGTATTTTGAAACAATCCAGCTGTCGGACAGCATCTTGATAGTCATCCAAAATGGTAATTTGCATCTTTTTGTGACTTAATTTAACATCGTTCGTTATGACGACCGACTTTCATTTCAACTATCAATTTACAGCATAAAATCGGAATACTACATTTCGTCATGATATTTTGACATTTCGTCCACTCTTTTTACCATCAGCCATCGCATACATCCATATTTGCCCAAAAAATCAAGAAAAATGAAGTTGCTATTCACCCTACTCTTTTTAAGCATCAATATTGTTTTAGCACAGTCCATTCTCAAAGGAAGAGTCCTGGAAAAAAATGGCAAACCCATATATTTAGCCAATATTTATATTGATGGCACTTACGATGGCGGCACGACGGATTCACTCGGCAATTTTGCTTTTGAAACCGATGGACAGGGCAGCAAAACAATAAAAGTCTCTGTCGTAGGGCGTCCCCCCTTTAGCAAGCTCATCCAGTTGCCATTAAAGGAACTTTTGATTATTCATTTGCAGGGAAGCGAGAATAGGCTGCAGGAGATCAGTATTCAAGCGGGGGCCCTCCAAGCCAATAGTTCAGGTAAAAATACCGTAATGAGCCCCTTGGACATCGTTACCACGGCCGGGAGCATGGGCAATATCATTAGTGCTTTGGCGACATTACCCGGCGCCCAAGTTGCAGGAGAAAACGGGCGCCTTATGGTTCATGGCGGAGACGCCTCAGAAACACAGACCTATATCAATGGAGTTCGCGTTGCACAGCCCTATACTGCATCCCCAAATGAAGTTCCAGTTAGAGGAAGGTTTTCACCTATGCTCTTTAAGGGAGTAAATTTTTCTACAGGCGGTTATTCTGCAGAATTCGGCAATGCATTATCAAGTATTTTAGCTCTAAACACAGAAAATGCGATTGAACAGCCAAAAACAGAGATATCCATATCTTCTGTAGGATTGGGTCTGGGGCAAACCCTACAATGGGGAAAAAACTCGCTGACCTTCAACAGCAGTTATACGAACTTAAAACCCTATTCAAAAATTATCACACCCGACATCAAGTGGACTAGGCCCTATGAAAATGCTTCTGGAGAAATGATCTATCGTCATCAGTTCAAAGCGGGCTTTCTAAATATTTATGGGGCTTACAATTTCGAAAATATGGGGCTCTATCAGGCTGACATTAATTATGAACAACCTGTCCCATTGAAAAAGAAGTCAAATAACACCTACTCGAATATCACCTATAGCCAGGATCTAGGAAACCGTTGGGCATTTCATACAGGTGTCGGCATAGGTTACCTAACAGATAAGCTGCATTATAATGATCTTTACCTACCCAACGACGAAAAAAGTCTCCACATAAAGGGGAAACTAAGTAGAGTCTGGAACAATAACATTAAAAGTGTTTGGGGAATAGAATATTTTGACACAAATTACAAAGAAGCATACCACCGCCAGGAGTCCATCTACAACTACGGATACCATAGCAAGACGACCGCCTTATTTACGGAAACCACTTTTGGTATTCTACCAAACTTAATTGGGAAGTTAGGTTTACGAGAAACTTCATCTAATTTACAAACAAAGAATATCTTAGAGCCTAGAGCATCTGTAGGATACACATTAAACAAATACACCCAGCTCTCCGTAGCCTATGGAATTTTTCACCAACAGGCATCCACCCCATTATTAAAATACGCTCCTCAGCTTGACTGGCTTGAAGCCAATCACTATATCGCAAATTATTTTTATGAAAGAGGAGGGCACATGCTACGGTTAGAAGCGTACCGCAAAGAATACAGCAACCTCATCAAATACAACAGTATAACACCAACCTATGGCAGCCAGTATGACAATAGGGGCAGTGGCAAAGTCAAAGGCTTCGATCTATTTTATAAAAACAGCAGCATTAAAAATTTACAGTACTGGATTTCATACGCTTTCACTGACAGTAAAAGAAATGAAGCAAATTATCCTTCTACAGTTACACCACCCTATGTCTATAAACACAGCTTTTATATTGTTGGAAAATATTGGTTTTCAAATCTTCGGTCACAGCTCAGTTTGACAAATTCTTTTGTATCAGGCAGAAATTATAATGACCCTAACCAAAGCTCCTTTATGAATGGTCACACAAAAGGCTATAATAACCTTTCAATGAGCTGGTCTTTTCTTTACAGTCAACAAAAAATTATCCATTTTTCTGTTAGCAATGTTCTTGGAGCTTCTCCAATCTATGGCTATCAGTATGCCGATCAGCCAAATACACAGGGTATCTACGACCGAAGACCAATTATCCCGACTGCCAAACGATTTATTTTCCTGGGCTACTTCTGGACAATAAGTAAAAACGAAAAAGACAATCAATTGGACAATTTATAGCAAGCAACAACTCATCATCGAAATATGTCAGTTCATCCAAAATTATTTCAGTTTGCAGACAATGATTAGCAATTTCACTCCCATAAAACATGGTATAAATTAAATACAACAACAAAAATATTTACGACTAAACAAAAGATCATGAAATCAATTCTTATTACTATCATCTGTTTCATCAGTAGCTGCACATTTGCTCAAGGCAATTTTGAGAAAAGTATGGGACAAGCCATGAACTTATGGCAATCGGGCGAAATACAGCAAGCTACTGCACTTCTAGAACGTATCGCCCAAGCAGAAAAAGATAATTGGATTCCCGCATACTACCAGGCAATGGTACTGACAACAGCGTCTTTCAGAGAAAAGAATAAAGAAACGCAAGCGAAATACATACAATCTGCCGAAGACATCCTGAACAACACGGCTCAAGATAACAATTCAGAATGGCTTGTTTTACGGGCGATGAACAAAACGGCGTTAATGATCACTGATCCGATGACAAAAGCCAAAGAACTATCACCCAGCATCATAGGTCTTTATAAAAAAGCAATCGCCATATCCCCGAACAATCCACGTGCAGTATTGGGCTTGGCGGAATTCCAATTAAATGCAAAAAAATATTTCAATCAAGATACCAGTAAAGAATGTGAGGATGTGAAGAAAGCATTATCTTTATTCAATGAAGAAAAAGCTACTGTTCCATTTGCTCCTTCTTGGGGCAAAGATCGGGCTGAACAGCTAGTAAAAGAATGTAAATAAATCTTTGTGAAAAAAGCACTATTTAAGACTATTCTACAGGCTCTACTCGCAAGTTTGGTCATAACTATCTATTTCGTGATTGTGGCCAAGCTCGACCATAAAGATATCCCTTGGCTATCCATCATCTTACATCCTAATATGGTCAGAGGTCTATCTTATGGTTTTTTTCTTTTTCTAGGCCATGGTTATCTATCGAAATGGGTCGGCACGAAGTACCCCGCCAGTAAAGATTTTTGGAAAAAGATGATTGTTTTCTATAGCATTAGTTTCCTCTTAACTATCCTGGTTGTTTTCATTGTTAATGCATTTTTTTCTGGTCTGTTCATTTCGACCGATACCCAAAATTTCAGCCAACGTTTCTACCATTTCATTCATCAGCAACGCGTTGCATACTACTTTCAAATTGCGATTATCTCCTGGTTCATTTCAATGCTGTTTTTTGGATTTTATTTTTATAAAAGGTTTAAAGACTATCAGATTAAAGAATCGGAACAGGAAAAACAACAGATCAGTGCTCAATTTGAGTCTTTAAAAAACCAATTAGATCCACACTTTCTATTTAATAGTTTAAATGTGCTGAATGGTTTAATTGAAGAAGATCCCAAAAAGGCGAGCCTATTTACAACAGACTTATCAAAGATATATCGCTACGTACTGGAACACAAAGACAAGAGCCTTGTTACCTTACAGGAGGAACTGGCTTTTTCAAATGCCTATTTAAATCTACTGAGCCTACGATTCGAGGCTGGTATTCAGATCGACCTACAGATCAATCCAGATGAGAATAACGGTTTTATTCTACCACTTTCACTCCAGTTACTTATTGAGAATGTCATCAAACACAACATCATTTCGATTAAAAAACCGCTTTTTTTGAAGATTTATCGAAAAAATAATTATCTCTATGTTGAAAACAATCTTCAAAAAAAGAAAGTGCTCTATGGTAATTCAGGAATCGGTTTAAAAAACATTCAGAAGCGATATGCAATACTGTCCGATCTACCAGTACATGTTCTGGAAAGTGATATTTTGTTTTCGGTTGGATTACCGATCATTAACGAAATAACAAACTGACAGTCAGATCATTTTAAACACACACAGTAAGAATAGCAGTTGATCACAATAAAACAGATCGGCATTAGACGATCGTTAAATAAATAACCGTTCAGGGATCAAATGATCCATAAGAACAAATGATATACAATGAAGATATTAATCATCGAAGACGAACTTCCATCTGCAAGACTACTTCAAAGAAAACTGGAGGGGCTCGGTTACGCGGTATCTGCTGTGCTGCAAACGGTAGAGGAATCCATTGAATGGTTTATGTCAAATACCGAGCCTGATCTCCTTTTCATGGACATTCAACTTGCCGACGGGATTTCCTTTGAAATCCTTGAACAGATAAAACCCAATTCAGCCATTATTTTCACGACAGCCTACGACGAATATATGTTACGGGCTTTTAAACAAAATAGTGTTGACTATCTTTTGAAACCAATCGAAGATGAAGAATTGAAAAATGCTATTGAAAAGTTCCTCCAATTTAGGCGCCCCAGTCCCCAATTTGATCTCGCATCGCTGGAAGAATTATTCAGAAATACGTCCCTGACCTATAAGGAACGCTTTACAATCAAAATTGGTCAAAGCCTAAAAATTGTGACAACCCAACAAATCGAATGTATCTACAGTGAAAACAAAGGTACATATCTCTATACAAAAGAAAATGGGAATTACCTTTTGGATCAGACATTGGACGCATTAACGCCACAATTATCCCCCAAAGATTTTTTTAGGGTAAACCGCAGCACTATTGTTCAATTTAATGCCATCAAAACTATTGCCATACATTCAAATGCCAGATTGAAAATATACCTCAATCACTACGAATCTGATGAACTCATTGTATCAAGGGAGAAAGTTGCTGCTTTCAAAAAGTGGCTGGATAAATAACTTAATACATCACATCAGGTAGCGTGAGATGAAGCTTTCGCAAGCTTCAAGCATTAAGGAAAAAGCAGCTGCAACGTAAAAAGTTACATATTGAGCCTGTAGTTTAGCGGGATACTGAATCTCAGGGAAACAGCAAACCCCTTCATTGGACGATAATCTTTTTTGTCTTTGATGGAAAACCCATATCCAAAATCAATATCCAACAGTGTGGCCAGACTAGCCCCAACTTTTGGGGTGACAGTATAGGGAGTCACTTCTGCACGTACGAATGGTGTTAAAACATAGGTCTGCGGATAATAGGTTAGTGCTGCTTCTGGAATGACAGCAAATTTCTTTTGTGTCCAGGTGAAGTTGGCCGTGGCGTCTGCCCGCAAGATATTATCACCTAAAAATGGAAATGCAAAATAAGCTCCGGTTTTAATAATACTTCCTTTTTGGAACTGGTAACTCAGCGTAGGTCCGATCAAATGATCTTGTGCAGCAGCTTTTTTTCCGAAAGCAATCAAAATCACCATACAGCTTATCCAAAGTATATTTCTATTTTGCATCATCCATCATTTAATAAAGGTGAAAATTTAAGGGTATATTCACACCTACCGATACGGTAAAACCATCTATTGGCTTGAAATTCTTCTTTGTATTGTAATCGAATCCATAGCCTATACCCAAATCGACGATTGAAAATAAACTTGCACCAACTTTTGGGGTAATGGTATAGGGAGTTAATTCAGCCTTCACAAAGGGAAATAGCACAAAATCATTCAAATAATAGGTAAACCCCACCTCAGGGATCACAGTTGTTGTATTGTCCATCCAGCTAAAGTTTGCACCGGCATCTATTTTCATATATTGAAAGTCGTTTGGTGCAAACAGGCCCCAACCTGAAACTTTTAGAAAATTGCCGCGCTGATACTGGTATCCTACAGAAGGCCCCCAGATCCATCTATTGTGCTCTTTGGATAGCTTGTTTTGAGCCTTTCCGATAAAGAATGAGCAACATAGTGCGGCAAATAACAGTAGTGTTTTTAGTTTCATCCAGCTAAATTACAAACTATAATCTATTTTATGGAATACAACAGGCGCGTCCAAGAATAGTTTTACCTAAAACAGAAAAACAGTCCCCAAACAGTCCAATATTCACAAATTAAATCACAAGGAGCAGTCTCGATTGCTATTCTCGATCACTATTTTAAGGCTCAAGCAATTTGATCCTTATAAACTGAGACCGCTCACTCAAGGCTCCTTCTTCGCCCCAATAACCATCTACATGGTTAGCCGCTGCATATATATGACCATCTTTACCCCAGAATAGCAGTTCTTCTTTCCAGCTCGGCATCCACTCTTTAAAACTTGCTGAAAACATCGGGCTCACCTTTCCTTGTTTCACGTGGAAGAGTTGCAAATCTCCAGTCGATTCATAGGGATCAGCGTGTAACGTCATCAGATATTTTTTATCAGCGGAAAAGAAGGGATAATCACCACATTCCACAATAAGATGACCGTCATTCTTGTCAAAAAGTCGGACATCAGCACTTTCCCAATAGTTTCCCGCAATTGCATAGGCATTCAGGAAATCGTAATGCCCCATGTACGAATAACTCGATTCCAGTTCATTGTCAATATCTTTATCTGTGAAGGTCAGTTTTTTCCCATTTGCCAGCGGCAATTCCAATACCTTCCCGTTTTTAGTATACGCCAATGTATCTTTGATCAAATAATTCTTTGCCGTATTTCGGGCGGCTAAAAAGGTCTGTTCATCTATTAATTCCAGAAAAAGATATTTATTCAATGAATGCCCTTTCTCATAATAACTTTCTTTCCCATTCACCGTCTGGGAGACAATAATATTTAAATCCTTAGGTGATATGGTAATTTTATCCTGTTTGCCCAATTTAGATTTAGCCACATACACTTTTTCCCATCGCGTCACATCGCTGGCTTCACCATTAGCCCCCTTATAATCCCTTTGGATACGATCCATCACGGCAATCCATTCTCCCTCTTCACCGATTATGTCCAGTTTTGTTCCATAAGGATACTTTCCAAGCGCTGGAGCCCCTTCGTCTGCACCTTGGCGCAGCACGACACCAGCCCGGTCGATCACATAGAGATTTTTCAGCACCTTGGTCTCATCATAGTTTATCGGTAACGGTGGAAATTGCTCCGCAACTGTTGTATCCTTGATAGTCGTTACATCGGTCTGCGTTGAATCCCCCTTTTGGGTCCCCGTCTTTTTCGCTCCCTCCCCACAGCTCAATATGCCAAAGAACATTGTGCTTCCGACAAGCAGATATAGGGGTAAAAATAGCTGTCTTTTCATAAGGATGAAGATAGCTATTCCCGTGCCGAAAAAAAATACTTGTATTCAGGGGTTCTCATACATCGATAAAATGACCGGAACCTGAATAAGCAGCCTACTTGCTATAGGATTACTGTCCATAAATTACTGCGTTTTTCAACTAGCGTAATTTTGAGTCCTTCGCCACAGCGTCTTTCGATTTACCTGAAGACCATCAGGTCTATTTTTTCCCTGCATTACTGTCCATACAATAACCAATGTAATTGTCAAAAAGCGGAAGATATTCGCATACCAATTACCTGCGGCGGTATCATCTACATTAAAAAGCATCCAAGCCAGATTCATCAATATATGTAGGCTGATCGGAATCCAAAGGTTAAATTTCCATTCGGTATATAACCAGGCAAACAATACTGAACCCAAAAATGTTGTTGCAAAAATTAGCGTCAACTCCATCGGATCCTGACTTTGATAGAGATGTAGCAGTGCAAATACGAGTGATGTCGCCAATATAGCTGGTATAAAACCTAAGCGCGTATAACGGTAAACTAAACCAAAGAAATAAGCTCTAAAAATAAGCTCTTCAAATACACCCGCAGAGACCGAATTAATTATTAACGAATTGAAATCAGGCTCCTTAATCAACGTAAATCTAAATGCATAACCGATAAACATAGGAAGCGTCACCAGCGCACCAACACCGATCCCCAATCCAAGAGATCCGTTTAGCCCGAATTTAGACATTAATGTCTCCTGATCCTTTGGTTTTAGCAACAGTGCGGCCAGAAACAAAGGCAGCAAACTAAGCACATAAGCCGTCATATGCCCCAAGGCTCTGTTGTGAATTAAATTGGACATTTTGGATTGAACACTTGCAAAGAATAATTGATCCAAACCAAAGTAGATCCCGAAAAACAAAAACAAAACAAGTAAATTGAAATTTGTACGATTCATATTTTTTTGGGACAAAACTAAATGCCTGCTCAATGGCTGTCAAAAATAAGTGGCGGATAACAACATTTAGGGACGAATGACAACGTTTTCCTTTGATGGCAATGGGATAGGATTAGTCTGGCAAGTAAGATTTTACAAAGGGCAACATCGAACGAGACACCAGAGCACATTCTTCCATACCCTCAAAATGCAATAGAAATCCCTGTGCATTTCCCTCCTTGGTCAGGATCTTATCAAAGTTAACCAGATACGATCGATGGCAACGATGGATATTTGACTCCATCAGTTGATCCGCTAGCTTTCCTAATGTAATTCGTACAATCTCCTTTTTGGTTATTTTGCCTTCACAGAAATAGACCTCGCAATAATTATCCATAGATTTGGCAAATATAAAATCTTGCTTTCCAAACTGTAAACATTGACTTCCACTGACAATAGTAACATGCTTATGGTTTTCGGAAATCACCCCTTGTGAATCCAATAATGTGGGCTGTATCGGAGTGTCCTGATCCTCGATGGAAACAAACGGTTTATCCGAATTTGTCTTTAGGACAGCTAAAAAATAGATCAGTCCAATGGGTACATGAAGCGACAACGTATAAAAACCCATATACATCAAGTTGATCCATTGCACTGGCACATGACTAACAACAAAACTATTGTACAAAAAATTCAGTATCGTTGCCGAAATATATACCAACAACATCCGCAGGTATTCTTTTTTTAAGGTCCATTGCCTCCCACTTGACAACAACAAAGAAGCCAATAGGTAGGAAAAAGCGAAAATAACCCCATAGCCAGCTAATAGTAGATATTTGCTGGAATCCTCAAAATTATAGGTACCAAAAGGCTGAAAAATAATCAAAAATAGATAACAGGATATGCCTAATAGAGAAGCATATCCTAGCGATGTCCGCAGAGAGAATATCCCGGGAACGACCAATGGCCCATAGCTCTTCCGTGAAGTTGTATTGAACATAATCAGTTATAAATTTACTGAAAAATTTATGGTTTCCTATAATGCCCACCTCATACACTACAATCGTTAGCCATCATGCAGCAACTAATTATAGCGAAATATTATTACACAATAATAAAGAAATATTCAAATTATACTTAACTTAGGGCATAGTTTTCGATCAAAAACGACCTTCAGACGGTCGAATAGTTGTAGTCATATTATTATTTAAACAGCCATTACATTAATAACTATGCGTTTACGTCATACATTTACCTTCTTTTTCTTTATTTTCAGTGTTGCAGCTGTCGAAGCACAACAGAAACAGATCCTTTTGGAAAATGTTAAACTAATAAATTATGAGAGCCAAAATCTTACAGGGCTGAAACATGTTCTGATCAATGGAAACACAATCCAGAGTATCAGTAATACACCGATCACGGTAGGCGGAGCCGAGGTTGTCAAGATCGATGCCAAGGGAAAGACCTTAATGCCGGGCTTGATAGATGCCCATGTTCACTTGGTATTTGGCGCTCTCACCATGCCACAGATGATGACAAACGATCTTTCTGAGGAGTTTTTGATCAACACCGTTGGTCAGTCGGCGCAAAAGATGCTCTTGCGCGGATTTACAAGTGTCCGTGATGTTGGAGGGCCGATCTTTCCACTAAAAGCTGCTATTGACAAAGGGAAGCTAATAGGGCCAAGAATATGGCCTTCTGGTGCTACAATAAGCCAAACTGCTGGCCATGGCGATTTTAGGACACCTGAAGAAAAATCGCGCCGGTTCTTCGGCATCGTTTCAAGGGCAGAACGATATGGCGCCACTTTTATTGCTGATGGACGTGATGAAGTGCTGACTGCTGTCAGAGAAAATTTACGGTTTGGTGCAAGCCAGATCAAATTGATGGCCGGCGGTGGGACGTCTTCTGCTTATGACCCTGTTGATGTAACCCAGTATACACTTGACGAAATGAAAGCTGCCGTAGAAGCCGCCGAAGACTGGGGAACCTACGTCACCGTGCATGCCTATACACCTAGGGCAATACGTCGGGCAGTAGAAGCAGGGGTAAAATGTGTCGAACATGGTCAACTTCTGGATGAGGAAACTCTTCAGCTACTTGCACAGAAAAATATCTGGCTCAGCTTGCAAAATTTGGTCGAAGATACCCCCGATATGGATCCCCAACGGCGAATAAAACGGAAACCTGTTATCGAGGGGCAGGAGCAAGTGTGGCCTTTGGCCAAGAAACTCGGCGTTAAGCTCGCCTGGGGCACTGATTTCCTATTTGAGCCGGAGCTGAACGAGCAGCAAAATTCATTTATACTTCGTCTTCAAAAATGGTTTACAAATGCCGAGATCATCAAGATGGTTACCCAGGACAATGGTGAATTGTTACAACTGGCGGGTCTACGAAGTCCTTATCCTGGCAAACTCGGTGTGATCGAGGAGGGGGCCATAGCAGATTTACTTTTGGTCGATGGCGATCCACTCAAAGAGCTGAAACTGTTGGCAGATCCAGCTAAAAACTTCCTGCTTATCGTCAAAGACGGACAAATCTATAAGAATAGCTTACAGAAACGCTGATAGAACGGACATCGACGCAACAAGCCACCATTTGCATCCATCAGTGGAACAATATTGTAAGAGACAGATCATAAAGAGGTTTTATTTGCAGATCCTATAAAGCGCTTTCCTTTTTATTGATTAAATTTGTCTTTCAACGATAAATTAAAGCATCTCGGTGGCATTATTATTCAACGAAGGACGTCCAGTAGTTAGACTAAGAGCATTTCGCGCTATTGACGATCCTAAAACCTGTGAACGTTTTATAGAGGGGCATGCCCATGTCTTGACGGCAATAGGCGTCAAGAAAGTTACTTCGTCCAAAAATGACTGGATGTACAACCCTGCCTCATTTGTCCTTATTGTAGAGTCACTTGACGGCGAGAAGGTGTATGGCGGTGTTCGTATACACGCGGCCGGTGGGAGCGAGCCATTACCGATAGAGCAAGCTACGGGTGCCATGGATGCGCGTGTATACGATTTAGTATACGATTACGCGCTACAGGGTACCGGAGAGGGCTGTGGACTTTGGAATTCCCGCGAAATCGCTGGTTATGGAATCGGCAGTATCTTCCTCACCAGGGCTGGAGCTGCCATCAGTACCCAGATCGGGATCAAATCCCTATTCGCGCTATGCGCTCCATATACAGTAAAACTGGCCGAAAGTGTGGGTTATCGAATTGATACCAGTATTGGTAACAACGGAACGTTCTACTACCCAAAGCTAGATCTACTGGCGACAGTTATGATCATGAGAAATCTGGATACCTTAACCGAAGCGGATCAAGAAAACAAAGAGGCTATTTTCTCTCTCCGGAATAATTCCAATATTGTCCGAATAGAAACATTGCGAAACAAAGAAATTGAAATTCACTATCAAATCGATATCCCCAATTTGGATCGCTGGGATCTCGACGAAGTCATAAAAAATTTGCAACACACATCGGCAGATCTCAAAGCAGATCATCGTAATTTAAATATTTTGTAATGGATACTAAACACTATGGTGCCGGTTATTTACAGGATACCGGAGACTTTCTCAAGCAGTTAAAAATACATTCCTATTCTCCTTTCAGTACGATCAAAGAAGGGTCAGTTGTCGATTTAGGCTGCGGTACAGGGATGGACGCTGTTAACCTCGCAAATATGCTGGGGAGCACTGTTCAGGTTATTGGTGTTGACCATGATGCCGCATTGATTGCTCATGCGAAATCAGGCAGCAACGGAATAAGTAATATCAATTTTATACAAGGCGAGGTATACAAACTTGGTTTTGAAGATGAAGCTGTTTCGGGTGTACGGATGGAACGCCTAGTCCAACATTTGACCAATCCACAAAACATGTTTCGCGAAGTCTATCGCATATTGGCTAAGGAGCAACCATTGGTTATTGTTGAAACAATATGGGATAGCCTAACTTTTTACACAGAACATGTCGATATAGAGGCCAAGATATGTCATTATTTGACCGAAGAAAAGGTTAATAACGGCTGGGCCGGCAATAAATTGACAGCAGACCTACTCGCGCATGGATTTCGGCAGGTTCAACTGCAATCTTTCAGCATGATGACACGCTCTAGGGAAGAAGCTAATCGCTATTTATTTTTGGACAGAATACTGCTGGAAATGTTCGAAAAAGGCAAATTAAGTCAAGTCGAATTTGATAATTTTCAACAGACGCTCAATCAATTGGATGAAGCGGGCTGTTTTCTAGTATCAATGAATCTGGTCATTGCGCAGGCAATAAAATAGCATCATAAAGATGAAGTGCTGGTATCTACTGATCTGTCTGTTTATCCTCGCATGTCTACCCTCGCATGCCCAGCTTACCGTTGACCATTCTGGACAACGGTTATTGATCGGCCATTGGTTAGAGCGCTATACAGGCTCAGAAAACCCCACACTTTCAACAGTTTTATCCTCATCTTCTTTTCAATCATTAAGAAGCGAGGTGCCTAATTTAGGGACATCATCAGCTGCCATTTGGTTTCGCCTCCCTATTAAAAATAACGAAGAACAAGATATAGATCTTCTATTAGAAATTGCCTATCCATTATTGGATGAGATTGAATTATATAGTCCCTCTGGGAATGGCGCTTATCAATCCATAAAGCTGGGAGAACATCAAAATTTTTCCAATCGGAAATATAAGGTTCCCAATTATGTCTTTGATATCCATCTGCCCAGAAAGTCAGAAAAAGTCTTCTTTCTCCGTATTAAAAGTACTGAACAGATCATATTACCGATTTACCTGAGCAGTGAGCGCCAGTTTATGTCCCAAATGAATAATGATAGTCTCATTAGTGGCATTTATATCGGTATTGTATTTATTATGGCGATCTATAACCTTTTTCTGTTCTTTTCTGTACGGGATAAGGGCTACCTTTATTATGTATTATATGTCCTCTGTGCCGGGATCACCCAAATGGGGATCAAGGGCTATAGCTTTCAATACTTATGGCCATCCTGGCCTTATTTTGCGACCAAGGGGCCGATTATCTTCGGCTGTCTATCTGGCCTCAGTGCGCTGCTCTTTGCAGATTCATTTCTCCAACTACAGAAGAATGCGCCTCGATCTAGACGAATAGTCAAAATCTTCATTACATTATTTATGATCGGTATCGCCCTGGCGTTGATCAATCTAATACAGCCGGCGTTTTTTGTGATGCAAGTGACTACAGGTGCGGGGTCATTGTTCACCCTCTACTTATCCTACCGTATTATGATAAGCGGGTACAAACCGGCGAAATATTTTGTTTATGGCTGGACTGTTTTACTCTTGGGCTCTGTTGTATTTTTATTAAAGGACTATGGCCTATTGGACTACAACAACTTTACCAGCTATGCAGTACAAATTGCATCAGTAATCGAAATGGCCTTACTTTCTTTTGGTTTAGCATATAGTATCAATATGCTCAAGCAGGACAAGGAGGCATCACGTTTACGCGAATTAGCTATATCATTGGAAAATGAACGGCTCATCCGTGAACAAAATGTGCTGCTGGAGGAAAAAGTCAGTGAACGGACACATGAATTAAAAGAAGCCAACGCGTCATTACAACTAACACTGACTCACCTGAAAGAAGCCCAGTCACAACTCGTTGAAGCCGAAAAAATGGCTTCTCTGGGACAACTGACGGCAGGAGTGGCCCACGAAATCAATAATCCGATAAACTTTGTATCCTCTAACGTCGCGCCATTGAAACGGGATATCAAAATGATGTGGAATACATTGGCAGAAGTCGAACGTATAGCATTCGCTCCAGGGCTTTCTGATCAGGAGAAACAATTACAGATCAAAAAATTTAAGGATGACCTGGATTTGGATTATCTAAAAACGGAAGTGGATTTTCTATTGAAAGGAATGCATGATGGAGCTCATCGCACTGCTGAAATTGTAAAAAGTTTGCGTATCTTCTCTCGTGTTGATGAGGACACATTAAAATTCGCTGATATCAATGAAGGTTTAGCATCTACATTGGTGATCTTAAACAGTTTGATCAATAATACAATCAAAGTAGGGAAAAGTTACGGTGATCTGCCAAAGGTAGAATGCCATGCAGGAAAACTGAATCAGGTATTTCTGAATATTATCACCAACGCGGTATACGCCATCAACAAAAAATTCGGAAATAACAGTGGCGGAAAACTATGGATTGAAACTGGACTTGCTGATGACCAATTAGGTATATTCGTTAAAATAGCAGACAATGGTATTGGCATTCCGAAAAACATTCAGGAGCGAATTTTCGAACCCTTTTTCACGACCAAAGATGTGGGTGAAGGGACAGGCTTGGGGATGTCGATAGCCTATAATACCATTATGAAACATCATGGTAAGATTATTGTAGAATCAGAAGTAGGTGAGGGAACAGCTTTTATAGTGCAGATTCCCATACAACAAAAGAATTGATGCAAAAGTAAACCCGATTAGTTCGATAAATTATCACTAATTTCGTTCATTTTTGGGGAGGTAAACCAGATTATAAAAATTATGCAGCAGGAGCTTGAAATATTATATATTGATGATGAAGCAAATAACTTGTTTGGTTTTAAAGCGAATTTCAGATACGACTATGTTATTCATACCGCATCAAATACTGCTGAAGCCGAAAAGATACTTCTTGCCAATCCGGATATCCGTGTGATCTTTTGTGATCAGCGTATGCCCGAGGAGCTGGGAATAGATTTTCTACACCGTATCAAAAAAGATTTTCCGAAGCCTATCCGTATTTTATTGACAGCATATGCCGATATGGATACGGTTATAGACGCGATCAATAAGGGCCACATCTTTCGGTTTGTCCGCAAGCCTTGGCAGGAAGAAGAGATTATTTCAGCTATCGAAGAGGCAAATAAATTTTATGTTGCAAACTCCCTACTGGAAACGAAAAATCTAGAATTGCAGAAAGCATATGATGAGCTGGACAAGTTTGCCTATAGTGTAAGCCATGATTTACGTGATCCCTTGACAGGCGTGCTCTCTGCGGTAAAGCTCGGATTAGAATTTGACAATATAGACCGGATCCATGAGCTGCTTGCCTTAATGGATAGTTCATTGGTCAGTCTTGATGCCTACATTGACAGCTTAAGGGATTATTATCTCTTGCGAAGAGGTGAGCTCATGTTATCTGAAATTAATTTTGATGAGCTTTTTGGTAATGTGAGGCAGTTCTATAAAATGTATACACAGAATAAGGATGTAACATTTAATATCCATGTCGAGCAGAGAGAATCGTTTAAGTGTGACAAAGCCATTTTGGAACTGATCTTGCACAATCTATTATCCAATGCTTTCAAATATCAACAAAAAGGACAGCCTGATCCATTTGTCAACTTATCGGTAGAGGTGTCTGACCGAGAAGCCATCATTGTTGTAAGTGACAATGGTATTGGTATTTCACCTGAACACATCACTGATATTTTCAAGCTGTTTTTTAGAGGAAGTGACCAGGCCAAGGGAATGGGATTTGGACTATATAATGTACACAACGCCCTCCTGAAATTACAGGGCACCATTGACGTGCAGTCTCCACCAAATACAGGTACAACATTTACAGTTAAAATACCGAGCAAATAATATCTGCTATCCTAAAAGCCTGTGTTTTTTAGGATAACAGTTTTTGACGCAGCATAAATTCTAATTGATCATTGGATGTTTCTAGTGCTTCATTCGTTTCAATTATTTTTTTTCGTTCCGTATACACCTCATAAGCGCGTTGAATCGTTTGATCGAGTTCCTCTTCGCTCCAAGGCTTATTGAGATAGTGAAATATCTTTCCTTTATTGACTGCATCGACCACAGCAGCCATATCGGTATACCCTGTTAAAAGTATACGCATTGGAGCGGCATCAATTTTAATAATTTCTTCCAAAAACTCCACCCCCGTCATCTCTGGCATCCGCTGGTCAGTGATAATAATATCAATCGGATTATTTTTCACGATACCTATCGCTTCAGCCCCACTGATGGCCGTAAACACCTGATATTTTAATCGGAATGTGGCCTTGAAGGAAAACAGGTTGTTCTCCTCATCGTCAACATACAATATTGCTATCTTCTTATTTTCCATACTTGTTATCTCCGGTACAAATTTACTGAATAAATCTCACTGAATTAAGAACCTATTCTGTCGTTTTTATAGCATCCGACTCTCCTTGAACAGTTTTCCAGCTTCAATCTGCGACAATAATTTTAAATTTTGCCCCTGTATCTTGTTACAGTTTTGGTATAGTGCCAATGACAAGAAGCATTAATCGTTGAAATATTTGATTAAGATCACAAAAAAACAACCGTCTTACCCACGCAAAACGGTTGTTAGGAATGTAAATTTACCAGTTACCTTTACAATGATTTAAATCTAAAGATGCTACATCTCTCTATCCAAGGCAAATGCATTCGTTAAGTTTCTTAAACCGGTCTTTTGATAATATGACACGGCCTTAGGAGCAGAAAGCAATAATAACATGCAGTCTTTCCCTGTTCTAATCTTCGTTTGCTGTATTAGTTCTCGACCAATACCCATATTTTGATAGTCTGAACGAACCGCTAAATCAGCTAAATAACACCAATATCCGTAATCCGACATCGCTCTAGATAAGCCCACTAGAACATCATTGTGCCACGCTGTTACAATCAGGTTGGAATTCACAAACATCTTTTCAATCCTACACTTATCTTCAACGGGTCTTTTTAAACCTGCATCAATATATAAGGATATTATAAGTTCCAGCTTGGGTATAATATCTATTTTGTAAATTATTTCGGCCTTCATAACTTTTCATTATTGAGGTTTCCGACCTGTTGCTATTCCGACACGGTTCCACGCATTCATCGCAATTATCCCCATCATCACTTCAGTCGTATACTGCTGACCTAAAATATTTATAGCTGCGTCATATACATTATCAGAAACACCATGTTGAGAAATCAATGTCATTTCTTCTGTCAAGGCTAATATTGCTCTCTCCTCTGGTGAAAAGAATGGTGTCTCTCTCCAGGCCGACAACACAAATATCCTACGTGGCTCCTCTCCAATTTTGAGGGCATCTTGAATATGCTTGTCAATACAGTAAGCACAGCCGTTGATCTGTGATACACGGATCTTAATTAATTCCGCGTGTATCCGATTTAAGGAACTTTTAGCTAAGTAGTTTTCAAAGCCCAGCATAACGTCAAAAGCTTTCGGGTCTACATCCCGTAAAAATTTTCTCTTTGCCATCTTAATATTATATCCTGTAATTTGTTATAGTTCTTATTTATCTAAAAATAGCGATTAAATCTTTGTCACTTATGACTGATTGGGTGTCCGCTATCGCTAAAAATCGCTCATAATACTGCTCAAATTCGATTTCGGAAGAATAGATATTTAATGCTTCTAATCTATTCCTCAATGCAGCTCGGCCACTTCTTGAGGTCAAAATGAGATCAGGCAGCTCAATTCCAATCATAACAGGGTCAATTATTTCGTAATTATTCCTATTCTTTAGAACGCCATCTTGATGGATACCGGAAGAATGTGCGAAGGCATTTTTTCCAACAATTGCTTTATTTGCTTGTATAGGGTTAGACATTGCATTTTCAACTATTTTACTTATCTCTCCAATAAATACAGGATTTACATCAGTATAAATAGGCAGATTTTTAATAAAAAGTGTGACAATCACTTCTTCCAGAGCTGTATTTCCCGCTCTTTCGCCGACACCGTTTATTGTGCCTTCGACTTGTTCCGCACCAGCCAATAATCCCGCGACAGCGTTTGCTGTAGCCATCCCCAAGTCATTATGACAATGAACAGAAATCTTGGCTTTGTGGATATTTGGCACATGTTCAATGATATATTTTATCTTTTCATAGTATTCAAATGGTGTGCAGAAACCATTTGTATCAGGCAAATTGACAACCGTCGCACCAGCATCAATAACAGTCTGTACCATCTTAGCTAAAAAAATATTATCGGCCCTACCTGCGTCCTCCGCAAAAAACTGAACCTCGTCAACTTTATTGGCCGCATACTTCACCATATTGTGTGCTATACTTAATATTTCGTCTCTTGTTGTGTTGAACTTATTTTTTATATGAATATCTGATGCACCAATGCCCAATTGAATACGAGATCTCTTTGCTTTTTTGAGAGCTTCAGCCGCGGTGTCTATATCTAGTTTACGAGCTCTAGCCAGCGCACAGATCTTGGCATTTTTTATAATTTTGGAAATTTCTTGTACGGATTTAAAATCACCGGGAGAACTGATGGGGAATCCAGCCTCTATAATATCTACTCCCATTAAATCCAGCTTCTCCGCAATAGCCAATTTTGAATCAAGAGTGAGTAAACAGCCAGGGCCCTGTTCTCCATCTCGTAATGTTGTATCGAAAATATCTATTCGCCTCTTTTTCATGTTGTTTTCTTTTGTACAAATTTATAGGATAGATTTATTTTGCTATTTTCGAAAATAAAATAAGAGTTGTTCAATTATGCCAAAGACACCAATTTCCCAACTAGGTTGTGTAGAGAAAATCGAAGACGGAACAATAGAAATCAGGTATTTTGGACAATTCAATACTGAAATACATCATCACGAACAGACACAACTTATATCACCAGAAAAGGGAACTGTATACCTCTATTCAGAATGCGGGAATTATTGTATTCCGTCTAACCATTACGTATACGTCGCACCCAATGTTAAACATAGGCTTATATCCAGGTCTCAAAATCTTAAACTCAAAACAATTTATCTAAACCTTTCGCATGAGTTAGATGGCAATGATGGCCTTTTAAATATCCAGGTTTTTTCTCCATCCCTGCTTCTTGACAATCTATTAGATTTTGGTATACGTCATTGGAACAGTAGAGAAAATACTGATTTGAAAGCTCCATGTTTAGCAAGTCTAAAAATGATGTTACCTTTTTTGTTGACCAATCCGATTCAGCTCTATACACAGGCTCCCAAATCAGAAAAGCTCCTATATGCAATAGAATTTATTATAGACTCTTTAGGAGAAAACCTGACTATAACATCCATATCGGAAAAAGCCAATATGTCCGAACGCTCACTATTTCGACTTTTCAAAAAAGAAACCGGAATGACTTTATTTCAATTCATAAAATTAAGTCGAATGCAAAGAGCTATCGAACTGATGGAAGATCCTACGCTTAGTATAAGTGAAATTGTATATCAGATCGGATATGAAAGTATTGCGACATTTTCAAATATTTTTAAGCAATTGGTGGGTATGAGCCCTCAAAAATATAGAAATCACTTTTTTAAATGTTAGCAACCAACAAAGGGTTTACCACAATCAACTGGTTCTTTTTTTTCAAAAAACCAAAAAGAACCAGAATAATAACAGGTTAAAAAAAAGACAAGTCTCATATTTTAAGACTTGTCCTAATAAGTGACCCCGCTGAGGCTCGAACTCAGGACCCACAGATTAAGAGTCTGTTGCTCTACCAACTGAGCTACGAAGTCATTCGACAATTCAAATGTAAGATTCACCGAAGAGAAAGTCAAGTATAAAAGTAGATTTTTTATTCTTCGTCCTTCAATTTTTTCTCCATTGCACTGATTGCTTTAAATGTACGTTCGTACATCGGTTCCACAAAATCATATAACATACGATAACTGTCAAAAACCTCTTCTGCAAAGTCCAGATTCGAAGTATACACATCACAAATCTCCCGATAAAAGGTGAAGAAGGTCTGCTGATCATCATCAACAGATACGATATTGACAGATAGTTCCTCATAACGGGGAAATACTTTATCAAATACTTCAAAATATCGGCGATGTATCGGCCAATCTTCTTGAAATTCGTCTGCAGGATCCATCAATTCTATTATTCAGGCGTTCAAAAAGTGAACGCCTGAATAAAAAAGAATTTCCTCATTACGATTTTAACGAACTAGGGAAGTAGTATTACCTATTGGAAGTAGCAATAAGTCCCATGATCATTGGTCTAACCTCCATCTTAATCGCTTTATTTATAGTCTTCTTATCACCTTTTTTCAAACGAATGGTAACAGTCTTATAACCGACCATTTGTGCCCGAAGTTCCTGATCCTTGCTGAGTAACGACTGTGGCACCCAAAGTTCAAAATTACCTTTTTCATCGGCTTGGGCATGGTAATCCCCCATGGTCACAGTGGTACCCATCATACTGCCTTCACCGGAAGCACAGACAACTTTTCCGGCAATCTTTACCTTGCTACTATCTTGCTCTGACAATCCACTTTTGTTTTTGAGCGCTTGGTTTGAAATCGTCTGTTTTTCGGCAGATTCAATCGCTCCTTTATCTTTTGACTGTACCACAGCCACTTTTCCTGTTGTAAAAGTCTGCGCCTGCGCCATGGGAAAGCCCAATGAACCGATCAGCACCAGCCCCGCAGCAATACCGCTCCATTTATTAAACCAGACCGGATTTTTTGCAAATGAGACACTAGCATCCAGTTCACGTAGTAGCTGATCTTCATAAAATCGACCACAAAGTCCTTTATTGGATTTTCTGATCTGATCGACTATTTCCTGATCGCTCATCTGCGAGAAATCAACGACCATTTTTTCACATTGACCACAAAAACGACCCTGTTCCTGTGCCGTCATCTTGCCCCAATCTGCTGAGCAGGACTCTTTAACTTGTAATATGATCTTTTCCATGTCTATTCCGATTATGTTTTGAGAAGGATGCCGAAAAGATCCCAATTTCATAAAGGTCGAGAAAAAATAATATACATCACTGAAATTAAACAACTTAAAAAACAAACAACTGCTATATCGCATGTAATAATCTGCAATTAATAGGCTGTTTCGATCCCAAAATTTCATGGGATACGAAACGGCTCCTTTATCAGCAAAATCAATTAGACGCTGCCCCCCACTAATGAAATTGAAGTCGTACGCAAATAAAAACTACTTCCAACGGGTGGGGTAGACATTGCTGTTGCGCTATTATTTCAGATCAGTTAAGATTTCCTGCACTGCCCGCTCCAGTTGTGGATCTTTATTTTCCATGCGATCTTGCACGGTATTTTTCACGAAAATATCCGGAGCAACACCTGTCTGCTCCAAATCCTGACCGTCTAAGGTATAACATCCCCAGGATGGCAGGCGGTAAAAAGAACCATCGACCAGTCCCTTTCCAGAAGTGAAGATAATCCAACGATAAGTTTCATTACCGATGATCTTGCCCAATTTCAAGGCCTTAAATCCCGCCGCAGTCATCTCCGCATCACTCAGGGACTGTTCGTTTATCAACAGGACAATTGGCTTGGCCGCAGGGGCAAAATTACTCTGTGGCGCACGCTTTCCACCACGGTATTGCCATTGCAGATAAGGTCGCTGTGACAGAAAACGTAAGACATCATCATGCACATTTCCGCCGGTATTATACCGCAGATCCAGAATAATGCCTTGTTTGTTATTTTCCTGCTCAGCCATATCTATCAGAAAACGTTGTAATTCGTCTCCAGACATATTTTTCATGTGTGAATAAGCAATCTTATTGCCACTCAGTTTATCTACACGGCTACGGTTATCCTTAATCCACTCATCATAAATCAAATCTCTAAAAGCTGTACTGGAGACTGGACGTACATTGGTGTGAATTTCCTTTCCATTGCGGTTTAATGTCACCTGCACTTCCTCTTCCAATGATGGCCAGGTAAAATAACTATCCCGATCTGCCGCAGTATTTAATTTAACGCCATTGACAGCAACCAGAACGTCTCCGGCTTTGATATCCACCTCTTTTTTTGCCGCTGGGCCATTGCCTACAATCCGGCTGATCTTGTACGGATTCTGACTATCGTACTCTACTCCGATTTCGTTGGTCACAAAGCCAAATGGTTTGCGCTCTTCCGCTCCCATTGAACTGAATCCCAAATGTGATGAATTCAGCTCGCCCAACATATCGTTCAGGAGAATACGCAGATCGTTCCGGTCATTGATTCCCGGCAGGTATTTCTCGTATTTCTTTTTGGTTGCCGACCAGTCTACACCATGGAAACTGCTGTCATAGAAATTCTCCTCCAAGTTGGCCCAGGTTTCATAAAACATCTGACCGAACTCTTTCTCCAGATCTCTGTTAAACTTATAACTCATGGTGATGGCATCGAGCTTGTTACCCTCCAGATTGTACTTCTGTATGGCACCGCGATGCAGCACAAAGTACTTGCCCGCCGATTCCTGTACCTGTCCCATGCCACCATCGACTACTTTTTCTGTTTTTGGGGCTGTGAATGGTTCATAGATTGTACGGTAAGCACTGAACTTACCCTCATGGTCGGACGAATAGAACACATAGGATTTATCAGCTTTTTGGATGACCAAAGGATTATACTGTGTCCCAGCGGCAGGACTGACCTGTTCAATACGATCCCGCAGCCCCTCAAGATCAAGCTGTACTAAAACTGTTTTCTTTGGGTCAGGACTAGGAGCCGCTGGTTTATTCTTCTCTGCGTTGGCTTTCCTTTTGTCCTTGGCATCATTTTCTTTTTTTGGCACTGTCGGTTTATTTGCGACCGAATCCTTTTTTACGGCTGGCTGGGCAAATAATTCGTCAAACTTTGTACTACGATAAGGTTGGTCAAAATTGGTCAGTGCCATACGGAAGATGCTCGCATTTTGCATTCCCGTAGGGTATGAGGGCTTTGTTCTATTGCTGGCAAAATAAATGTATTTACCATCTGGAGACCAATAAGGACTGGTCTCAGAAACACCCGTATTGGTCAAGTTGGTCGTTTGCCCGCTCTTCATGTTGTGAACAAAGATGTCCTGTTCAAAATTACGCATTGCGGTAAATAATAGATAGTTACCATCGGGTGAAAACGAGGGCGATGAATTCTGGAAGCCCCAGATTTCGTCTTTAACCACCGTTTCACTTTTTAAGCTCCCTAGATCAAGTGTACGCACTTCATCCCGGCCACTTAAGTATACCGCTTTCGTCTTGTCGGCATTAAAGGTAATGTCACGGTTATTGCGAAGATCCTGGGTCAGTTGCTTCACCTCACCTTTGCCATCCGCTGTACGGGAAAACCAATTTTGATAACCTTGGTACGTTTGGCTATAAAGCAAGGTTTTACTATCCTTGAGCCACTTCACTTCCATAACACGCTCTCCCTGTCCAGGCATCTGACGGACAAACTTGCCTTCGCTATCTGAAACAAAAAGCTCTCCTCTAGACACAAATGCTATTTTCTTTCCATCTGGTGAAACATCAAAATTGCTGATATTGCCCGAAATATTGAATTCCTTCAGCTTGCCAAGCACTTGATTGCGATTTAAAGCAATATTGGGCTGTACTGTTTTCTTGCCATTAACATCGTACAGGTAGAGCTGATACCCCTTTTCAAATGCGATCTTTTCGCCGTTTGCTGACACAAATGGTCTTTTAATGGATTCGGGAAAACTGGTCAATGGGGTTTTCGTTTTACCATTCAGCTGATATAGGTTGTATTCTCCATTGCTTTCATCCGAAACGTAGTATATATTTCCTTTCTGATCAATTGTGGGCCACAAATCTTTGCCAATGTAATCTGTATATTGCTGAAAGGCTTTGGTTTTGGGATTATAAGAACGGATGTCGGGATTAAATGCGCCTTTATAGCGCTTACGATTTGCCGAACTATATCCTTCCCAGCTATCGTTGAACAGGAGCTCTCCAGCGGGTGTAGGAACAATCCCACTGATGTAGTTGAAAAAATGTGGAAATAAACGTGTCGCCGTGCCTCCTTCTAATGAAACTTGGTAGCCGCCCATACGATTATAACGTGTAGAAGTAAAGTAGAGTGTTTTGCTGTCCCAGCTCCAGCTGTCCACTTCATCTGAGGCATCATGTGCTGTCAATTGGCGTATATCTCCACCTCCTAAGGGCATCACATAAATATCCATATTCCCATTTTGATTAGCGGAGAATGCTAGCCATTTGCCATCCGGTGAAATTCGTGGATTGATTTCATTGCCTTCCATACCGGTAAGACGAACAGCGACACCACCTTGGCTCGCTACTTTCCAAAGGTCGCCTTCATAACTGAAGACCATCTCCTTCCCATCGGGTGTCAATGTAGGATGAGACAAAAATGTCGGTTGCTGCGCAACGACATAAGCAGTTCCACCATAGGCGAGAACTGCACTCAATAGCAGTTTTTTTATCATTATATCTAGGAGGCTAATAATTGTTTGCCTCAACAAAAATAGGATTGCTTCTTGAAAAATTATTGAAGTATTGTGAATTTTACATTTTGATTGTATTTAGCCCGATAAAAGAATTTATTGCTGATATGTCTTTGCATATTGAAGCCGGGTAGCTAAGTATCTTCATACTTTAGCATGAACGCGCAGTAGCAAAAAATTTTTGAGCTATATATCAAAAGTATACAGGACTGACAATAAGCTTCTTTGAATGGATACATCTTGTTGAACGGATATGAGAAGATAATTATCACAAGCTTCGGCGCGGCACATCATGGAAATAGAAGATAAATAATGCAATAATAGAAGATAATTATAGCATAGAAGTTTTTCCTCGTTTTTCTTTGATTCTTTTTGGGAGACTTGGCTGTCAAATTTCTTTATTGTTCCTGTCGCAATTTGGAATTCTTATCCGTAACTTTGCACCCTCAAATCAACAACTATGGACGCAACGTTAACTCTCTCAGAGGAAGAACTTTACAACAAACGCAATCGCATACGGATCGCAGTATCTCTTTTCTTTTTTTGTCAGGGCATTGCTTTCGCATCCTGGGCCAGCCGTATCCCTGTGATCAAAGAGCGTCTTCATCTGAGTGAGGGGCAGCTGGGCACGATTTTACTAATGCTTCCTGTTGGACAACTGGCCACAATGGCGCTCTCGGGTAAACTGGTCACTAAATATGGCAGTGCTAAGGTGCTTCGTATTGTACCTATTGCTTATGCTCTGGTCTTATGTTCCATTGCTTTTGCCCAAAATGCCTGGCAACTTGGGGCAATTTTATTCTTTTTTGGCGTGACTGGAAACATGTGCAACATCTCGGTGAATACGCAGGGGGTGGCTACTGAACAGATCTATAAAAAGTCTATTATGACCTCTTTTCACGGTGCCTGGAGTATTGCTGGTTTTACAGGGGCACTCGTTGGACTGCTCACCATGAACTTTGGCCTGGATACCTTGTCTCATTTCTTGATCATATTGACTCTTGTCGTAGGCAATACGCTAATCAATCAACGGTATCTCGTGCCGGGAAAATCTCCTCAGAAAGAAAAAAGGAGCTTCTTTTCGAAACCCGAGGGAAGTCTTCTACAACTGGGTATCATTGGTTTTTTCAGCATGGCAACCGAAGGCGCGATGTTCGACTGGAGTGGGGTGTACTTTAAGGAAATTGTCCATGCTCCGGAAAAATTCGTTGTTGTAGGCTATGCTTCTTTTATGATCATGATGGCTACCGGTCGTTTTGTAGGTGATGCTGTGATCCGCAAACTGGGACACAAAAGGACATTACAATATAGTGGAATCTTGATGTTTGTCGGCATGATGACCTCTGTGGTCTATCCTCAGTTTATTATATGTACGCTGGCATTTATGCTGGTTGGTATTGGTGTTGCCTGCAACGTGCCGTCTATTTATAGTATTGCCGGGCAAAACAAAAAGGTACCTTCAGGTGTGGCACTGGCTATGGTTTCCAGTATTAGTTATCTTGGCTTCCTAATGGGGCCGCCATTAATCGGTTATATTGCCGAAGCATTTAGTCTACGTTATTCGTATGGTGTTTTCGCTTGCTTTGGATTACTCATGTTTGTAATGGTTGGTCGATTATCCTTATTTAAAGAAAGCCCGTCCAGTTAGTATTCCTACAGGCTTTGCACAATACATTTATCGTCTGTCTGATTGATTTATATCGGTGCTGTCCCTCTCCATACCTTACTTCTATTCGGTATCCGCCTGCTTCGGCCTACCTGTAGTTTCGAATAGCCATCTGATCAGCATCCTACCCACAGGGTATATTCTCAGTGTGCTTAGCAGTCTTCGACAGCCACTATTCCATTGGCTTTCGGACGATCAAGGCGTACGGCCGCGCTTCGATCGGTCTCTGTTGATCATGACCGGAAGCACTGATCTCGTTAATCTGCCCTGTGGGAATCTAACATTAAATGTCAGGCGTCTATTGGACGAAATCATCGGCATCAGTATGAAATAAATACAGGTCGTTCCGACCCCCAGCAACGATCCCATCCCAACATCTTCAAGGAAATGCTGCCCTAGATAAATTCTGGAATAACCGGTTAAGACAGCTAGAATAAAGCAAAACAGCCCTAGTTTTTTATTCTTAGAAATGATCGCAATGGTGGTTGCCATCGCAAATGCGGAAGTTGTATGCCCCGAAGGGAAGGAGTTGAAGTGAGCTACAGGCAACCAGGAAACAACGTGGAATGCCGGATCTCCCTTAAACATCATCGCTGGTCGATCAGTATGGAATATACTTTTTAAAACACAACAAACTAAACCCGAAAAAATATAGGTACCAAAAATCCCCTTGGCAAAACTCCATTTCCTGAGAAAACAACACAGAACCGCAAACGCTATCACAAAGATTCCATCCCCCATAAATGTATTCACTGTCATGAGAACATCTGCCCAGAGCACATGATGACTATTGATAAACTGAAATGATTCTCTTTTGGTTACCAAAAGCAGGAGAGAGGCAACAAGCATAAACCAGATACCAAACGTAATAAAAAAGGCCGGATTGGTATTATATATTCTTTTCAATTGATTTTGAATCACTTTTATCATTTCACAGGCATTGTTGGACAAATTTAGTCGTCCAATATTAGTAAGTCATTAATTTGTAATAAAATTTAAATTAACACAAATTTTACCAATCCTGAAAATATTATGACAAAAGTGCTAAAATGTTACAGAATAAATGACATAACTAGTTTATTGATGATCAACAGCAAATGACATATCTCTTTTTTAATATTCTCGGCATCCGATAATATATTGATGGATACCATCTATGCTCTTTTCTGTCGAACCAACGGCCGGTCATATTTTGGACAAGCGCCCTGTTTTATCAAGAGCCAAAAGATTGTGATTTCATCTTAATTCGCTTTTCCGACATCTACTCTAATTAGGATAATACCCCTGTAACATTTTATACTTAAATCGGTTTTTATTAAATTTGTTATGCGAACAAATTAAAATCAAAAAGAAAATCAAAATGACAACTTTAATGTTTAACAATATGCCCGGCGGAGAGCAGGTGCAAGTCCTGCACATATCAATTCTTTTTGAGTGTTCGCAGCACTGTCGGGTTACTTATTTAAAATCTTCAAAAAGTTATGCGAACACTCAAGAAGCAAATAAGCAAACGACCTAAGGTCAGGAGCTTAAAAATCCAACCAACAATCAAATTTAACCGCTGGAGCCAGACAAAAGTACCTGTTATCAGGTTAAGTGGTCTCTGGTTAGACAAATTAGGTTTTACCCCCGAAAAACGGGTCTCTGTCATGACCATGGACAAGCTGCTCATTATCAAATTAGAAGAATAACTATACAGAATAGCGAAGATGGCGACTTCGTAAAATAAAACAGGAGAAATACGATAAAAAAGTATTTCTCCTGTAATGGAAATGCCCTGTTATAAACATCGCGTTTCCCGATGTAGCCCCGAGCAGAATCGAACTGCTATCAAATGTTTAGGAAACATCTATTCTATCCGTTGAACTACGGGGCCATTTCAAAAGCCAAACTTAGGCTTATTTTATAAATAAGTCAATAGCTAGATGAAAATCCAGGTCATATTTTTTGCTTCCCTCCATCATCGGAATGAAAAACACTTCGGTGATAATGCCCAGCAATGCCTCAACTACCGCTACATGAATGGCATAAACCCATTTCGAAGAGTATGGACAGGATAAACATACCTATTGAACAATGCTATAAGGTAGCCCTGACATAGCGCTAGATCACTTACGACAGCTCCACAACTAAGCCCAGAAAAAACAGGCCAAAGCAGCTATCCTAAACGGATTGCAATAAGTGCTATATATTTGTTTATTTGACAGGAAAGTTTAAAGTGAAATTTAGAAAGGAAAAAATGTGGAGGGAGAAGGATTCGAACCTTCGAAGCCGAAGCAACGGATTTACAGTCCGTCCCATTTGACCGCTCTGGAACCCCTCCAGCATTGCGCTATTTTGAAATAGAACGTCGCAAAAGTAGGCTTTGCACCGCAATTGTGCAATTATTTTGACAGATTAATTTGTAACTACCCGAGTATGAATTGTTTTATTTTTCCGAGCAGCACGGGTTTCCGCATGGACACACTTTCAATGGCATATTAATATAATAAAAACTTATTGTTATATTCCAGTCATAATAGATTTTGATGATAGTATATTGGTAAAATCAATTCGCTTTTTGATCGGCGTTGCCTTATCTTTGTGTCAACAAAAAAGAAAGATATATTATGAGTTTCACAGGTAAAAGTTTTCCAAGCATTACAGCAGATGCAATTGATTATTTAGGCGACAATTTGCAGATCAACATTTTCGAAAAAGCAGTTAAAGAAGGTAAAAAAGTTCTTTTGTTTTGGTATCCAAAAGATTTCACATTTGTATGCCCG
>JAITLV010000056.1 GCA_031277685.1 Sphingobacterium sp.
CTTAATGACCTTTATAAAGAATTTAATGCAAATGTAGAATCGGAAGCCCTTATTGTTTGTCTTAAGGATTCGTTGGATCTGAATTCAGAGATAGAAATCTACGGAATCGAAGAAACTGATGGAGACCTTATTTTTGAAAAGGATGGAAACAAGTATGTAGAATTGTTTCCTTTAGATTCTGTTCAAGAAATGGTTGGTGAATATGTTGATACCTATAAGGGAATTTCAAATACTGAAATTGCGGAAAGACTTTTGGATTATAGACTAAATGATGCATAATTTATATTATAGCAACTCTTAAACTAACACTATGACAACATACAAGGAGGTTGAAATATTTGTAAACAATAATAATGTTGAAACCAAAGGACTAAAGCCTCATTTGGACAAAGAAATCAGGCTTGTTATTGGTGATAATCAACAAAAAGATTATGTAGACATTATTAAATATATTGTTGATTATATTATTGAGAATAAACCAGCCATTTCTGAAAATCAAAATATAGGATATTATTCATGGCTTTTGCAATTTCGGATAGAAGATGAAAATTATTATGACCTATTCGAAGTAAACGCTGATGGCAGTGGTTTTAATAAAGGATGTGATGCGGCTATTTCGGTGATTAGAAAACAGTCAGAGCTTTGTTCTCATTATGGATTGCCTGTACAATTTCCAAATTTTAATCAGTCCGTTGTTATATTAGATGGTGTTTACGAAGGAAAAGATATAGAAGGAATTAGATATGATTCACCCCAGAACGAGAGTGGTTGGTATCTTATCACAGATGATTATAATGACGATATTAAGTCATTAAAAGTTGTGCATTTTTATCATGTCGCTTTTGCACGTCCTGATATTTTGAAATATTTAGCCCTGCCATTTGGTCATAGATTTCGAATGAGAAATAATACAGTTGAGATAGTAAAGGATGAAGTAGATTAATATATCGTTTATTAACCAATTAAAATTAAAAAAATCTTGTATTAAAGAGCTGCTTGTCAAAGCAGCTCTTTAAAAAACAATATTATGAATGCGGAGAATTTAATAGAAAAAAACTTACTTAGATGCTACCAAAGGAATTGAAGAAGAATGGTTTTTTAGCGAAGTGCCACACTGGTATAGTTATGTTATCAACCTACCAAAAAACTTACAAGTAACATATTTAACAGTTATATTGGAAAATCAGGTTTTAAATGGTGGGTTTCATCAATATTTTGCAAATTCATACGGACAGTTTGCAAAGTAGACAATAGATGCTCTTATAGAAATAGGCGCATTTAAAAAATCCAATTTATTGGATAAAGCTTTGAAGATTGTGCAAGACCAAAGTATGAGTGATAGTGAATTTCGGAAGGAACTAATGAACAAAACGCTTAAGAAACTTTTCATAGATGATGATCTATTTGCTCCTTTAGAAGAACTTGATGATATATATTACGATATTGAGGATGAAGATATTTCAGATTTATTGGGTAAGCATCTTAAGAAAATATTTTAAATAAATTATGATGGGTTTAAATTTTAAATATCCTGACGATTACTTATCACATTTAAGTAGATTAGAAGATTATGAAATATCATCGGATGCTGGATACATTGAGTTTTTTCCTTTAAATGAGTTAGAGAAAATTAGTGAGGAATATGAAACATCAGTCAATGTTCCAAATTACATTGCAATTGGTATAAATGGAGGAGGTGTTGGAATATTTATAAATAAAAATAATATGAATTTAACAGAATTAGTACAATACCTATTAGACCCTGAAAGTTTGGGATTGTTATATCACGAATTCAACGTAAATCCCGACTCTGAAGCTCTTTTGATATATCTGAAAAGCTCCTTAGATTTGGAGTCCGATATTTCTATATTTGAAATAGAGGAGACTGAGGATATGCTTAATTATACAAAAGATGGAATTACTTACTATCAGTTATTTCCACTTGATTATGCTATTGATTTAATTGAATCTGATTTAGAGTTGAAAGATCGAGGGTATTCTAATGAATACATTGCAAAAAGACTTTTGGATTACAGATTAAATGATGCATAATTGTTTGTTGTTTTATAAGATGAACCTTGTTATTATAGCATCTAATAAAAAGTAAAATAAAGAATACAATAATTGAAACACCAAGAAAGACGTATTATAATGAATTTAATTGATTTAATAAACTATATTAATGATATTGATGAAGATTTAATCATTTTTTTGAAAAATATGGATGATACTTTTCAAATTGAAATTCCGGAAGGGATTTTTTATAGTATTAAAGACCTAGGAGAAGGTAATTATTTAACGGTAAATGAAAATGGAGAGGTTTATGAACTTTTACATGATCCATATAGTGTAAAAAGGAAAGCTTCTAATATCCACGATCTACTACAATAATAATTTTTATTATCTAGCCCATCTACATATTAGATGGGCTTTTAGCTACGCTAACATTCAAAAACTAAAACAATCAAAATGAACTTCGTAGTTTTATTGGTTATAAAAAAAAATAGAAAAATAGAATTCACGGACAATCAAGAACTAATAGGAAAAACGCATTTTGAAGCAACTAAAGGAATTAAGGAAGAATGGTTTTAAAGTGACGTTCCGCATTGACATAGCTATGTTGTCAACCTTTTACTATTGTCCTAGTATCTTGTAATTATAGGAAATTCCAAACTTTGGCAATTGCTTCACTATTATTTATATAACTTAGGCCATCATGATTTATAAATTCATTATCATCAAATAATGTTTCAACCTGCATAAAATTATCGAAATTTGCCCGAAGATTATATCTTGCGAAGATGTTATCATTGATCTACAAAATTAAACCTTTATTATTAAAGTTCCGATACTTTTCTTTACAAGTTATTAGAGTGAAAGATGTAATTACCAATTTGATAAAAGAATATTTTTTATCGAAAGTAAAATAACATTATAAGCGCACTGGTATATAGGGTGTTATCAAATTTTGATTACCTATCGACGAATTATGATTTTGTGGCCTCGGATAATTATTCTATTCGTATACTTATTAATTAAAAGAAAAATTATATTGTATTTTTAGTTTTGTTTTCTCCGTCAGTGGGGATATATTTTAAAAGAGAAACGCTGTGTGGGTGGTTATCATTAAAATATTAAACATCATGAACCAATTTTATAAAAACATTTTATTATCTGTAGAAAAGGAAGAGATAGAGGTGTCGAGAAGTAAGAAAAGTGTCATTGATGAAGCTTACCATATGGTATTATTTCTGGATCGGACATTGTCCGAATTGAAAGTCAGGATGATATCTACAGGTTTTGAAAGTATTATGGAGGAGATATTTTTTTTCAAGAATATCAAGCCTCAGATTTTAGGAAAATTAATATTTTACAATAAGATTGTCCGGATTGAATCTTTCAGCCCCACGAATGCCGATCTAATAGAAACTTACTATACTGAGCAGATCAAAATTCTCAATATAGAATACAAGAAACATATTGTAAACTCAGATTTCTATAGTTATTATAGAACAAGGCGTACAGATAAAGATGAGTATTTTTTTCGACTTGGAAACATTAATTATTTTGATGGTCTCAACAGTTTCTTTTTTGAAGTAGATAGGGAATTTTCTACTTTTTATGATTTTAAAATAGCTCGGATTTTAGCTTTCGACCTGCTTTATAATTATCTTGATTGCAGGATTGATCCTGAGAAAACAAGCCCTATTTATGATCCTGAAATAGCATCAAAAAAGCAATTTTCTTGGACACATTCAAAAAATGCTTTAATTGAATTAATTTATGCTTTACATGTATCCGGGAGTTTATCTCACGGAAGGGGTAGTCTAAAGAAATTAGGGATTCTATTTGAGGAACTTTTTGAGATTAAGTTAGGTGATATTCATCATGCATTTCATCAGATGAAATTCAGAGCTGGAGAAAAAGCCAGTTATTTAAATTTTCTAAAAAATTCATTAGAGCAGTATATGGATAAAGATCTCTAACATAATTAGATACATTCATTTTTAGAAAGCGGATAATAAGAGATATTATCCGCTTTTTTTTACCAAGTTCTATAAAGTTCTTACCAATTTTTACCTGTCTACAGCAGTGATTTTTGGAAGAAATTTTAATAAAAAATTCTAAAATAAATTCATTTTTCTTGGTTGGACCTTCTATTACCTTGTATGATTTTGGTTAAGAAGTAGGTCAATTTTGCTTCATAAACCAAAGCAAAATAAATTACTATGAATATAGATAGAACTGAATTTCTTGCATGGATGGAGCGTATTAACAAACGCTTTGATATTCTGGCTGAGGATCTTGAAAAAAGAGAAAAGAAAAGATTGAGTATTGATGGTGAGGAATTGCTGGACAATCAGGATGTCCTTCAGATGTTAAAGATCACATACCGCTGCCTTCAGCGTTATCGTACTATTGGCAAAATCAAATACTTTACGATCAGCGGAAAAATTTTCTACAAAAGCTCAGACGTGCATCAATTCATCCGTGATTCTTATCACGGCGGAAAATTTACGCCATAATAGGGACGGTTAGGAACGGACAAAAATATCCGCTGAGATGTATTCTATCTTCGATGCGAATAATCAATAATAAAATTTTATGGATGAACAAACTGAACTAACGCAAGAGGTAACCGACAAACAGGAGCCACTCTCAGATATTCTACTCGTTCTTGATAAGAAAAAGAATAGAATAGAAGGTGTAAAGGGAGTTGATGAGAATGGCAACCTTGAAACTGTAGAACCAAAAAAGGAAAATTTGTCTGATTTTTTTCGGGTTGATAAGAGGGATGTTGTAAGCAATTTTTTTTCAAACTTCTGGCGGAGACTCAATGATCCCATGTCATTTAAATTTTTTAGGTCACCCGCAATTGATCTGGATGAAATTGCCAAAAAGCTACAGGACGCCATTGACCATCCTACACCAGAAGGAAACAAACTCTTGGAGAAATTGGAGGTAAAGTATAACGAAATTAAAAACGATAGTAAAATGGCAAAACAACAAGAAACAAATCAAGAGCCCACTGAGGCCAATGCAACTCAACAGTACAAGTTTAATCCCGATAAGATAGATTGGGAGGTTGCACGTGTATTCGGACTAAACCGTGAAGTGCTTGAGCAAACTGGACAATTGGATGGATTGCTCAAGGGGTATAAAAGTGACCGAGTGTTTACGATCAGCGCCAATATAGATGGTGCTCCTCTTAAAGGAGATGCGCGTCTTGCTTTACGGCAAGTTGATGATAAAGTGCAGATCATGATGAATTTCGTGCGCTATAAGCCCGATCTTGAATCGCCCTTTTTTGGACACAAATTTACAGAGGAAGACAAGCAGAATCTGTTGACAAAAGGGCACATGGGTCGGGTTGTAGATGTTACCAATTATGAGGATGGACAGGCTACTAAAGCCCTTATCAGTTTGGATAGATTTACAAAAGAAATTGTTTCTTATCCGCAGGATTGGATCAAAGTTAAGGAAGACTTTGGCGGCGTAAAATTAAATGAAACACAAAAACAGGAGCTGCTGGAAGGGAAAGCCGTTTTAATTGAAGGGATGAAAAGAAAAGGAACGGGTGAATTATTTAGCAGATCCATACAGTTCAGTGCCGACGAAAGAAAATTTGTTTTTGTCGAAGATGGTCTAAAGCAGGCACGAGGGGTTTCCAAAGGTATTCCCGAAGAGTTCAGGGGTCGTGAATTGAGCGAGAAAGATAAAGCTCTGCTAGAAAAAGGAAAGACCGTTTATCTGAAGGATCTCTTAACAAACGATAAAAGTAGACTATACTCCGGAACACTCAGCTATAACAAAGAAACTGACGAGTTGAGGTTTGACTACGAAAAACCTAAGAAAGTACAGGAAAATAAGACTACTAAAGGGCAGCGAATGTAAAAAACGATGGTCATGAAAGCAATAATAGCAGAAAAACCAAGTGTTGCATTCGAGTTGGCACGGATTGTAGGAGCCACCGAAAAAAGAGATGGGTATTGTGAAGGAAACGGCTTTTTGGTAACCTGGGCCTTTGGTCACCTAGTCGGATTAGCAATGCCAGAGGCTTATGGGTTTAAGGGATTCAATCGGGAATCCCTTCCCATTATTCCGGAAAAATTTTTATTGAATGTCCGAAAGGTCAAGGCGAATGGAAGTTACATTGATGATCCGGGATCACGGCAGCAACTCGAAATTATCAAATCTGTATTTGACAGATGTGACAGTATTATTGTCGCAACCGATGCTGGCCGTGAAGGGGAGGTTATCTTTCGTTATATCTATGAATATCTCGGCTGTCAAAAACCATTTGAGCGTCTTTGGATAAGCAGTTTGACTGAAAAGGCAATTATAAATGGTTTAGAAAATCTGAAGGATGGGAGAGTCTTTGACGGACTGTACGAGGCTGGGAGGGAACGTTCGCAATCTGATTGGCTTATTGGTATCAATTCAACCCAGGCACTTACAATTTCACTTGGGGATGGTCTTTATTCTCTGGGCCGTGTACAGACGCCTACGTTATCGCTCATCTGTAAAAGATACAATGACCATAAGAGTTTTGAAGTTAAAAACTATTTTCAGATCGAACTTGAACATCAAAAAGAGGGTATCGTTTTTAAGAGCTTATCAACTGATAAGTGGGAGGTGAGCAGTAAAACGGAAGCAGTAATCCGTTCCATAGAACGTCAAGGAGCAGCAGAATTAGGTGATGTGCAGGTCAAAGCTAGCACAATACAGGCACCACTTTTATTTGATCTTACGGGCTTGCAGAAAGAGGCAAATAAGAAGCTTGGGTTCTCAGCGGAGAAAACCTTAACTATTGCCCAGGGTTTATATGAGAAGAAATTCATTACTTATCCGCGAACGGGTTCGAAGTATATTACGGAAGATGTTTGGCCTGAGATCCCATCGTTAATTATGGCTCTGAAGGTTCGCAATTCTTACAAAGATGCAGTGGATAAGGTAAAGTGGGAACGCTACAATAAGCATATTGTCAATGATGTAAAGGTCACGGATCACCACGGAATTCTGATTACAGAAAACATTCCAAATGTCCTGGAAGCATCTGAAAATGCATTGTATGATATGATTGCCATGCGCCTTCTCGAATCAGTTTCGCCCGTCTGTAATCGGGAAATTACGAACGTCAGCCTATCTGTGCTTCATTATGATTTTGTGTTAACGGCTATTAAGATAATTTCCCCCGGCTGGAAGCTTATCTGTGGTAATTTTGATGATGAGGAAGAAGATACAGTCCAGGATCTGCCAGCCTTGGAAAAAGGAACTAGCTTAAAGATAGCCAGTACCAAATTGCTGAGCAAGAAAACGAAGCCACCAGCCTTGTATACAGAAGCCGAACTTTTAGCCGCAATGGAGAATGCAGGAAATACCATTGATAATCTGGAGGAACGTAAAGCATTAAAAAGTATTGGAATTGGTACTCCAGCAACCCGGGCCGCAGTTATTGAAACATTATTTGATCGTGGATACGTACAACGAGAAAAGAAATCAATAATACCGACCGAAAAGGGATTGCTTGTATACAATATTGTTGGCAATAAAACAATTTCAAATGTTGCTATGACAGCCCAGTGGGAGCTGGCGTTTGAAAAAATTCAGAACAATGAAATGGATGGGAAACTATTTCATGAAGAATTGGAAAAGCAAACAAAGGATATAACGGGTGAACTGCTCCAGATTCCTTCAGTGACAACAGCACATTCTGAATTATATTGTCCTAAATGTAGCAGCAAAGTTTATATTAGGGAAAAAGTAGTTAAGTGTTCATCGGATGAATGTGGCTGGGGTATCTTTAGAAATGTTTGTGGTGTACAACTATCTTATAAGGAGATTGAAGCACTTTTGACAAAAAAGAGGACTCCGTTAATTAAAAAGATGGTAAGACGGGATAAGAAAGTATTTGATGCCTATATCGTTTTGTCCTCTGACGGAACAACAGCATTTGAGCCACAAATTAAGAAAAAAAAGAAATTCAGATAGTTCATGATGATTTGGTGTGGAGCCCGGGGTCTTAGTTGACCTCGGGCTTTTTTATATGCTCTTTTAAATTGGGAAAATGAAAGAACAAATAGGTAACTAAGTTCCTCTAAATCGTTTTCACCTGCGACTGTGACTAGGTTTATCCTAATTAATTAAAGTCACATGAAAACAGAAAAAAAGGATTTTTCCTACTTCCAGACCAAGCTTGTAGAACACATTGATTCAAGCTTTCCCGAGCGTAGTAATGATGTCAAATTTATTCAACAGCGTTCAAGATGGGCCGCCCATGCTTATGAGGGAGCGTTTCGATCCGGAAATCACGTCAATAAATGCGATGAGATTGCCAATTACATTCTTTTTGAAGGGTTACATTTTTCGCGGTTCGACACACTTTTTGAGGTCTTGACCTATGAATTTTCAGAATTGTTTTTTGAGTTTGAATACCGTGATTTTGCGTTGAAGATACTGCCTCAGTGCGAGGAAGTTTTTGTACAGTACGACCTATGTGATGACTTTGCATACACAACCGAGTATGATTACCTGTATACGGAGCTGACGGGCTTTATTGCCATCTGGATAGAAAACAATGGCATTCAATAAAAAGCATCAGCTACAGCAGAATATTGATGCTTTAAGGATTGCATTTCAATTACGGAAGGAAAATAGAGTGGCGACTATGGGAGAAAGAAATCTATTATCCTTATTCGGTGGTTTTGGTGGCCTGAAATGCATTCTTAACCCGATTGGAACGAATTCAGATATTGATAAGTGGAATATATCCGATAAACCGCTATTTGAGCTGACCAGGGAGCTGTATGATCTCGTACGTCAGAACAGTGAGAATGAAACGGTTTATCAGGGCTATGTTAATGGAATGAAAGCCTCAATACTTGATGCTTTTTATACTCCTGCAAAGGTGACAGAGACTATTTCCACTGTTCTATTGAACAGAGCAGTGGAAATAGGAAACTTATTGGAGCCATCGGCAGGCGTTGGGGCTTTTATCCTGCCCTTTTCAAATGTAGGTAACCTAAAGGTGACGGCTTATGAACAGGACTCTCTAACGGGTATGATACTCGGACTATTATACCCTGATAGTGATGTCAGGGTAGAGGGCTTTGAACATATTGGATCACAGGAGGAGGGTAAATATGATGTAGTTATAGGAAATATACCATTTGGGAAAAGCTCAGTATTTGATCTTTCCTATTCTAGAGGAAAAGACCCAGCACGCAAAACTTCTGTACATGCCATACACAACTATTTTTTTTTAAAAGCCACGGATAAGTTACGGGAAGGCGGAATCCTGGTTTTTATTACGTCGCAGGGGATACTGGATAGTCCAAGCAATCAGGTAATCCGCGAAGCATTGATGAAAGAGCATCATTTGGTATCGGCGATACGACTGCCAAATAATTTATTTGATGATGCTGGAACATCTGTTGGTACAGATCTGATCATTTTACAAAAAAAATCAGAACAGGGAACACTTTCACTTCGGTCTGAAGATTTTATAACAACCAAACGTAGAGGAAGTGGAGAAAATGTCAATCAACTGTTCAATGATACGAAAAATATTGTTTTCACGAAATCAATAACCGGAACAGATCAATATGGTAAAGCTGGTACGACTTATCTTCATGAGGGCGGAATAGAAGGAATCTGTAAGGATCTCAAGGGAAAACTTGATAGGGATTTTAAAAATAACTTCGACCTGAACCACTATAAACAGGAATACTCTACGCCAGTATTAAATATAATTTCTCCTATTAAGCCAACAGTAGCTGAAATTGAAAACCTAGTTCCACCAAAGCAGAAGGAAGTACCGAAAAGTCAAAGTTCCGCCCAACTTAATCTATTTTCTGATGATGAACTTGCGGAGTTTTATAAACCTGTAGATAGCAAAAGAAAGAGGAATGCAAAAGCGAAAAAGACCCCAAAAGCAAAACAGTTATCTCTGTTTGATGGTGAGCAGGATGGAAAAGTTGTTGTACCACAGGTAGTAAAATCTCAAACCCAAGTTCAGACTAAAAAGGAACCGATAAACAATAAGGGAAATCTTGGTAAACAAGGCTCTTTACTTTCCTTGTTCCACGACAATGTATATGAAATTTCTGTCCCCAGTGGCCCACAGGAATATGATGAGGAAATCAGACCTTATTATCGGGATGATGCACTGGTCAATTTTAGAGGTCAGGTTGGGCGGATCAAAAGGGATTCAGCTGCTGGTCACTATGTTTTTCATCCACTCCAATTACAGGAAAAGTTGCTTAAACGCATAGATGGTTATATTAAAATAAGAGATTGTTATAATGAACTTTATAACTACGAAGCTGAGCTACAGGAGGAAAACGGTACTGTAAGGAAACTCCTTAATAAAGTGTATGACGATTTTGTTAGGAGATATGGGAATCTTAATGCGGCCGACAACATCAAAATTATTAAAATGGATACCGCTGGGAATGAAATTCCCTCCCTTGAACGAGTTAATGGTGGCATAATACGCAAGGCAGATATCTTTGACCATCCTGTCAGCTTCTCTGCTTTAGAAATTTCAGAAGCTACCCCCCAGGAAGCTTTATCTGCATCACTGAATCGTACAGGAGCAGTTGACCTTAGCTACATGGAAAGTATTTCTGGCTTGTCTGCTAGTGAGCTCAGGGAGAATTTGAAGGGAAATATCTTTTATAATCCGCTCAACAGGGAATGGGAAGTCGCTCAAAAATTTCTATCTGGTGATGTTATTGAAAAGTCCGACAAGATCAAAAATTATCTGGAGGTAAACCCCACCGACAAAGAAAGCTTTGTCAGCCTTGAAGCACTGGAAAAGGTACGGCCCGAACAGATCAAGTTTGAAGCACTTGATTTCAATCTTGGTGAACGATGGATAGGGAGTGACATATATAGTCGTTTTGCAAGCTATCTGTTCGATACCAATGTAAAGATTTTCTACTCAGAGAGCAGTGACGACTTTTCCGTAGATGCAAAGTCGAGCAATGTCAAAATCACAGAAAAATATGCCGTAAAGGCCGAGAGCCGCACGTTCAATGGACTCCACCTATTACGTCATGCTCTTGTCAATACAACCCCCGAAATTACGAAGACTGACTATCTGGCTGATGGAACGGAAGTCAAGGTAAGGGACATGGAGGCGATTCAGATGGCGAATGCGAAGATCGATGAGATCCGCCATGAATTCACCGAATGGCTTTATCAGCAGGACGAAGAATTTAAGAATAACCTTACCAAGCAATATAACGAATTATTCAACTGCTACGTTCGTCCACATTATGATGGAAGTCACCAGAGCTTTCCCGGTCTCGACCGCAGAGCGTTAAACATTGAGGACTTATATGATAGTCAAAAGGACGCCATATGGATGCTCAAATCAAATGGTGGCGGAATCATTGATCATGAGGTAGGTGCAGGTAAAACCTTGATTATGTGTGCTGGGGCACAGGAAATGAAAAGGTTAAGTTTGGTTCATAAACCAATGATCATAGCACTAAAAGCAAATGTACATGACATTGCAAAAACCTATCGTGATGCCTATCCATATGCAAAGATCTTATATCCGGGCAAAAAGGATTTTACACCACAGAAACGGCTTAAGATCTTTGGAGATATCAAGAATAACGATTGGGATTGCGTGATTCTGACGCATGATCAGTTCGGTATGATTCCACAGTCTCCGGAGCTTCAAAAGGAAATTTTACAAGCGGAATTGGATGCCGTGGAGCAGAATCTTGCTGTGTTACGCAGCCAGGGCAAGGATGTTTCCGGCGTTATGCTCAAAGGGGTAGAAATTCGTAAAAAGAATCTCAATGTCAGGTTGAAAACCCTGGAGCACGATATTGAAAATCGAAAAGATGATGTTGTAGACTTTAAAATGATGGGGATTGATCATTTGTTCGTGGATGAAAGTCATAAATTTAAAAATCTCATGTTTAATACAAGGCATGAGCGTGTTGCTGGTTTGGGTAATGTTCAAGGGAGCCAGAAGGCCCTAAATCTTCTGTTTGCAATACGAACGATTCAGGAAAGAAGTGGAAAAGATCTTGGGGCTACGTTTTTATCAGGTACAACAATCAGCAATTCATTAACGGAATTATATTGTCTCTTTAAATATTTGCGCCCCAAAGCACTGGAACGGCAGGGTATAAATTGTTTTGATGCCTGGGCGGCCATTTTTGCACGTAAATCCATTGATTACGAATTTTCTGTTGCCAACAATATAGTACAGAAGGAACGTTTCCGACACTTTATTAAAGTACCGGAATTAGCGCAGTTCTATGCTGAAATTACTGATTACCGGACAGCCGAGGATATTGGTATTGACCGTCCCAAGAAGAATGAGATTTTATATTCAATTCCACCAACCCCAGATCAGGAAATTTTTATAAAAAAATTGATGGAATTTGCCAAGACCGGTAATGCAGAATTACTTGGGCGTCCGCCTTTGACCTCTACAGAACAGAAAGCTAAAATGTTGATCGCAACAGATTATGCTAGAAAGATGTCTTTGGATATGAGATTGATTTCGCCCAGGTATGGTGATGATCCAGGGAATAAAGCATCTGTATGCGCTGCAAACCTTGCTAAATATTATAGAAAGTATGATGCCCAGAAAGGTACACAGTTCGTTTTTTCAGATCTGGGAACGTATAAAACTTCGGACTGGAATATCTACTCAGAAATAAAACGAAAACTTATGCAGGATTATGATATTCCTGCGGATCAAATTCGTTTTATCCAGGAAGCAAAAAATGAAGATCAGCGTAAAGCTCTCATTGATGATGCAAATTCGGGGAAAATAAGAATTCTCTTTGGGTCAACAGATATGCTTGGCACGGGGGTGAATGCACAGAAAAGAGCTGTTGCAGTTCACCACCTTGATATTCCCTGGAGACCCTCAGACCTTGAACAGCGCGATGGACGTGCTATTCGTAAAGGAAATGAAATAGCGAAGTTTTTTGCGAATAATACCGTTGATGTATTTATTTATGCAGTAGAGAAATCTCTTGATGCATACAAATTTAATACCCTAGCCAATAAGCAGCGCTTTGTTGGGCAGCTAAAGAGTAATACACTGTCAGTACGTACCATTGATGAAGGTGGTATGGATGAGGTATCGGGCATGAACTTTTCGGAGTATGTTGCGCTGTTATCAGGAAATACAGACCTGTTAGAGAAAGCAAAAACAGAAAAGAAAATTGCTGCATTGGAAAGTGAAAAACAAGCTTTTTTACGGTCAAAGTGGAGTTCAAATTCCAAACTGGAACGTACTCAGGAACAGATTCAACATGCTGAAGAATTGTTAGAGAGCTTACGTACCGATCATGATAATCTTCAAAAAAGGCTGCAAAGATCAAGTAAAGGAGATATTCTCAACCCACTACAGCTTAATGGGCTGTCTCAAAATGCAAGTGTCAAAGAAATTGGTGCTAAGCTGTGCAATTATGCTAGTACAGCACTCACTTATGGTAGCTATATGGAGATTGGTTCACTCTATGGTTTTAAGATATTGCTAAAAACGGAAGTCAATGAACGGAACGATATCGGGAAGAAGGATAACCGTTTTTTTGTCAGTGGTGAGGGAGGTATTAAGTATACGCACAATAATGGTATTATGGCAAATGATCCCGAACGGGCCTGTATGAATTTTATTAATGCTCTGCAAAAAATTCCGAGTTTGATCAAAGAGGAAGAAGAGTCGCTGTTGAGTTGGAGAAAGGATCTTATGACGCTAAAGGAAATAGTCGAAGGGGCATGGAATAAAGAAAAAGATCTGGCGGCTTTAAAAACGGATCTTGCAAGGATAGAAAGGAATATCCAGTTGTCCTTGGGTGAAGAACGTGTAGATACTCATGATAAAGAGAATACAACCGTAGATGAGGCTAAGCAAAATTCAAAACTACGGTTGTAAGACTGTCATGTTCAATTCAAAAGAAATGGTAAAGATTATTATTAAAAATCGTTACCATTTGTATGCTTCTCACCTAATTCTTAACCTTTGTTTTTTGACTTTATCGGCCGACAATTTTAGCACTGGAGACTTTGTGCTTAGGCTATCCGGCAGTTCTCTGTATAATTTTCCTTTGTGTACGCTATAAGACAGGTAACCGGACATACGGTCTTTTCCTGCCAGTATACGTAACTTTTGAAAATTATCTATTTCGATACCATCAATTTTGTTTGGGATACTATCTAGATTTTTATGAAGCTGTTTGTATAGTAAATTTAGCCTACTTTCATCCTTCGAATCTAGCGCTTTGATTATATTCTGGATCTTAGCAGCATTTGCTGGTAGAACAGATAGATAGGCGCTTGGCGGAAAACGAGAGATAATATTTTTGTGGGTTATAGCAATATTAGCAGGGTCAAAGACACAATATTCAATCTTCTCTCTGGAGAAATTCGATATGATATGGTCGTAACCACGCGTCTTGAATTCATTTATAGTATCTGCCGAGTTAAAAGCCTCCATAAATTCCAGATATTCTCCTAAGCCAATATTTTCGTCAATGAATTCCAGCGCTTCGGCAGGATCGGGTATATCTTCTTCAAATATTATAGAAGTAATATCAACTGCTTGATGCTGATAGCTGAATACTTCGCACAAATTTAAAGGCTTGTTTAAGTTCACATCACATTGTAGAACATTATTACCGAAAAGTTGAGCTATACCAATTTCTTCTGTTAAAAATATTCCATTATGACAATTATCCCAATCTGTATTTTGGCCTGAATGCGCTAGGGAAAATTTGTCAAAATCTTTATTGGTACCATGATACAGGGTAGTTTTATTTGATTCCATAATAAATTGTTTTTTACGGTTAACTGTAAAGAGGTTAGTATGATTAGGTGTGGTTATTCTTGACGAATTAAATGGGCTAAATCCGGATCGTTTCCTATCCGTTTAAGTTCACTTATGATAATGCTTGAGATATCTTCTTTTATTTGTCTATAGTTCTCATTAATTTTTGATTGCATACAATCTTCCCCAGTTTCGGATAAAAAAGAGCGTATCTGTGGAATAGGTTTATAATCTTTTTCCTCTGCTGCGACCTTTTCATTGTCAACTACGATCTGGGCATGAAAAATCTTCTGCTCAATTTTCTCGTCGAAGTTGTCTGCTACTGCGCCAACAAAAGTTCCCTGAGAAAGATTGGATATTTTGGAGGCTGGGATTAAACTATCTAATTGTGTAGAAATTGAAGAGCTAGTGTCGTTTCTGTTGATGGAAATTGACTGTCTTTTTTGAACTATTTTGCCAAAACGATCTGATAGTGTTTTTGCCGTTTCACCAACCACCTGTCCACTGATGATATTACCAACCAAATTTTGTATCACCTTACTTTCTTTGTCTCCATAATCTCTTGTTAGTTGCGAGAAATCCTGAATACCAAAAAGAGAGGAAATACGTAATGAACGAGCGTAACTAATATAATCAAGTCCTCTAAAGTATATCGTTGGCAGCTCATCTATTATAATTGAACATTTTAATTGATTCTTTTTGGCTATGAGTTTTATGATTCTGGAATTGTATAACCCTAATGCCGCAGAATAGATGTTTTGACGGTCTGGATTATTCCCGATACATAGTATTTTGGGTTCATTCGGGTTATTGATGTCTAATGAAAAATCATCGCCCGTCATTACCCAATATAATTGAGGACTAATCATCCTTGATAATGGAATCTTGGCAGAGGCAATTTGACCTTGCAATTGATCCTGAGCCCCACCTTCCCACGCGTCAAGAAAGGGACTCAAATAATTTTCAAGTTCAGAGTAGCTTGTCAATATTGTGAAAATATCAGCATATTTTTTATTTAATAATTCTATGGCATGTGGAAACGTACAATATTTACCATTTTCATATATTTTTAAGAACCAGATAATAGCTGCAAGTAGTATAATTGGACTTTCGACGAAAAAATCGCCTTGCTTCAAAATCCACGATCTGTTAAGATTGAGCATGATTGTGTATGATGATTCATAAGCATCCGAGATATCAGTCATGAACTTTGGATTTAGTGGATTACAACGATGGCTTTTTCGTGGATCATCGAAGTTTATTACATAAAAGGTTGGTTTAACTTTGTATTTATAAGCGTGTTTTAGAAGGTGGTTGTAAGCAATTGTCGATAGATCATCAAACTTGAAATCATAAATATACATGCTAAAGCCCTTTTCGATATGTTGTTTGATATAATTGTTCACAACAGCATAAGATTTACCTGAACCATTTTTGTCAGGGGTTGCCGGGCTATTTAATTAAAAATAGCCCGGCAACCCCCAGGCGTGCCCAGTACTATAGTTGCACGAAAAGGGTTTGGTATATTGATCCAGCCATCATTCCATTTACCTTTATAGTAAAATTTAGTTGGTAGATTTACCGAGTATTCATTTTCAATCAACCGTGTTTCCTGCATAAAGCTTTCATTTTCATGGTTGAATGGATCATCCAATAGTCGGTTTTTCAAAAGCCGGCTCATCCATAGGCCAGCAACCATGAGCATGATGAATCCAACAGAAGTTGTCGACATGTACAGAATTTCGTTGATCTTTATCAGGGGGAAATTCAGAAAGAAGAGAATGAATCCGATAAGAAGACATGAATTGATATTCCGCCATTTAATTTCTTCATTTTTCACTCCTTTAGTTCCCAGGCAGCTCAATGCTAATAGAACTAGGGAAAATACTTTACTAGAGAATGTACTGGTAAAGAGTCCGGTAGTGCGTTGGAAATTAAGGTGTATTCGATCAATAACCTCCAGAGTCCAGCCTTGTTCCCAAAAAAAAGAATAGCAGAACCAATAGTAATTCATTAGTACAACTATTATACTTACCGCTCGCATAAATGCCATTATTTTTGCGAGTCCACGTAGATCATCTTCTTGCATAGGTGATAATTTTCACCATAGATATTGTTTGGCCTGCGTAAGCTGTAGAAAGTGGAATCTATATGAAGAAATTTGTCATTATTGTCCTAATAATCGGATTAAGGTTTAACAATATTTAGATTCTTTTTAAGTACGGAAATTGTTAAGTTTACGATGTAACATGGAAGATATAATTGTCAAATCCGGTAATCTTTTTGATCCGCAAAAGTTTCGGATCACTTTTAAGGAAAGAGATTTCGAAATAGTATTATTAAAGAAGGATTTAAAGAAGGAAACTACAGAATTCAGTGTTCTTTTGGATGGTATTGTACAGCATTTAATTAAAATGGAAGGGATATGGCATTTTGTTCTTAGAGAAGATCAGGATTTAGCGAATGATATTTGGCGTCAGATAACATTAAGGTTGTTTTGCGTAAAAATCTGCCCAAAGTGGAAAAGCTATGTTTTGAATCTTCTAATACGTTTAACAATTTTTCCTGGAGCTTAATTAGCCTTTTTTTAATTCCATTTAGGTTGATCACTTTATTCATGATCGATCTTAGTTTGCATTTTAATTCCATATAGCATTGTGGTTATGTAAATAGATATGTATGGAAAAAGATAAAATTATAGATCAATTGAAAAAATATTTTCCATCGAACATTTCAATGGGTGATGGACTAAATAGCTATGTTAAATCAGAAGAATATCTGAAGAGAAGGTCAAAAGTAGAATTAGCATTATCCGATTTTGAGTTGAGGGATTTCTTTAAAAATTCTCTGGGTGAGATTGCAGAAAGGGTATCTGAGTATTCTTTTGCAGGCGGAAGTTCCTGCTATCATTTTACTTTTGCCCAGATTACAGATGAAGGAAGAGTACTATATTCTGTATTTATCAGCGTTTTACTTCCATATTATGCTATTCGCTGCATGAAAAAATTAGAAAAGTCTTTTCATCCTATTAGTGAAATGGATTTTTACGTTTTTAAAGAGGTCAATTTTATGGTTCAAAAGTTTTTCCCAGGTTAGCAATTGATAGATGACGAATCCTTTTTGAATAAAGTAATGTATAATTTTGGAACTGAATATGCAGAGAATCCTACTATTTTAGACCTTCTATTTTCTACGATTGAGACTTAAAAGTAACATAGCTCCTTGTAGGTAAACATAACAAGTGTTTATCATTCAACTTATTTTATGAAAAGCTCTTAAATTACAATGACTGCTCATTTTGAGCAGCCATTGTAATCTTCGTGGAAGAAACTACCTTAAGATTAACTATCTCGGTTTTCTTTTTTTCTTCTTTTTCATGTTGAACTCAAATACTTGCTCTTCAGGATCTTCTGCCAGGGTATCAAATAAAAGAGATTCAAGTAAACCGAAATCGCCAATTGAAATTCCGGTATTCAACATAAAATCAAATAATGGATGTATCATATTTCTGGATTGTGGTTCAATCAAAGGTTCTTGTTTATTCTCAGTAATCTGACTCGTAGACCTGGATTCTTTGTCATCATTTTTGGAAAAGAATTCATTTAATATGTTCGCCGAAAACTGCTTACCCAATTGTGAGCCATTGAATACGTTTCGGCTATTATGGTCAATGAAAGTAATTCCGTAAACACGACCCTGCTGATTTCGTCTAATAACCGTGTTTACTCCCTGTTTAAGAAGATACTCAACAAAATGCTTTTCATTATTGGTTGTATGCATTGCCTGAGCTACTACTTGAATTGTGCCAGCCTTGATTTCAGAAGAATTGTTTTTACTTTTTTCAAAGTGCTTTCTTAGTGTCATTAATCCTGCCTGTTTACCAAATAGGGAAGCTTTAAATGGGTTACCAACCTTATTGCCATTTTCATCCAGTGTACAGTAGATCAGCCCTTCTTTAATTTCGCCATTTCTTTCTTTTTTAATATACTCAGCTGTAATATTGAAAAGTGAAAGTAAAGCATTGTATGATCCAAGAGTCTGAAATTGGTAATGTTGTGGAAGGTATCGGACAACAGAAGCTATCTGACTCTTGATATTTCCCTTTTTATAGGCTACAGGAGTAAATACCATGTTATTATCAGTGTGTTGTTTTTCTGTTGCAGGAGTAAGGTTATATTTGTTTTCCAATTCCCTGCAAATTTCCATTGATCTTTTCTTTTCAAAGGAGTCGGATATTTTATTTCCATTTTTGTCAACTGTTGTAGAAACAATATGAATATGGGTACGATCAATATCTGCGTGCTTAAATACTATGTAAGGTTGTGCGCCATAGCCCAATTTCTCCATATAATCTTTAGCTATCTTGATGAAATCTTCGTCTGAAACATTGTCCTGTGAGTCAGGATTGAGTGAAATATGGATTGCTGTCTTTTCCGTCTTTTTATTTGCTATCAGATTAGGTAAAAAAGAAGATAAAAGTTGTCCTGTAGTATACTTTCCATCCGGGCCTTCAATCATATTATTTAGGCGCAAAATTTCCGCATTATTTTGATCTACCTTCAAGTGGTTGTAAAGAAGTGCTCCATAAATGTTGGCTCCATGTCCAATTTTTGCGATCATAGGCTACCCTTTTTTAAGAGATATTGAGATTCAAATTTTTTGCTGAGAATCAAAATTTCTTTACAGATGGCAGCAAGTTCAATTGTTTGTTTCTCTAATTTACCAATATAAAATACAGTCTTTTTATCGCCGAAATTAGTATGCAGGATCTTTACGATCTGGTTATAATTAGTTCCAATTGCTCGAAATTGGCTAAAGAATTGCGATAGTTTGGTACAATAATCTACAGCACCTGCATCCATTTTTAGCGATTTTATCTGCCGTTCAAAAATCACTGAAACAATAAATTTAGCTTTGGTATCCAGTCCGGACTCATCAAATAATTTTAGGAATTTTGCGTTCTCTTGATCGGTCAGACGAAATACATAGCGGTGATGGGCTTTATTTAGCTTTGGTATTCTTCCTCCTTTATGTATAGGTTCCATATTTTTTTTCCAAAACATACAGGACAGTGAAAGGAAAATTTGGGAATTTTCTCATGGTTTCCGCAATTATCCGGATACTTCCCATTAATAGACTTAGAGACCTATATAGGTAAATCCGACTTCGGAGGATTACCCAGCCCTCAGCAGAGCAAGTTGTTTTGAGGCACAAAACAAGTTTTGAGTGCCTCAAAACACAACTTGCTCCGTTCACGGGAACGGAAATAGAAGTTGTGCTAATACTATTTACTCTTATTTAGTGCATTTGGAAAGTTTAGGATAAACTAGGAACCCATATTCAAATAGTGTCATACTTACTTTCTATATGCTTTCCTTTACAACAAAACAGGAAGATTTGCAGTAAGGCAAAGAGGTTGTTTACCTATATAGTGACCTGCAAAAGCATAAAAGCGTTTTTAAAAGCATAAAAGCGGCAATACAATAAAGCAGATTTGCTTATTGCTATTTAGGTTTTTGATTTTACAGTTTCTTGTCTTGGCTTTTGTGAAAAGGGCCTTGCGGCAATTTGTAAGAATAGGCAATTGGTAATCAAAACTTGAATTTTTCTTTCTGTAACGCATGATGGTAAAATAATCAAAAATATATAAGCAATGGAAAAAAAGAAGAGAACTTTAAAGATCAGTATCTACACGCAGAAGGGAGGAGTAGGGAAGTCAACTATCACGACCCTGCTAGCAAGTGTATTGCACTACCGCCTGGGTTACAATGTTATCGTTATGGATTGCGATTTCCCGCAGTATAGTGTAAGTAATATGAGAGAGAGGGATAAAACAGCACTAATGAAGAGTGAATATCATAAGAAGGTCGCAATGAAACAATTTCAGAGCATTAATAAGAAAGCCTATCCGATCATTAAGTGTAAGGCGGAAACTGCACTTGAAACTGCAATGGAAAATATAAGTCTTCTTTCTGTTGAGCCTGACATTATATTCTTCGATTTACCGGGAACCGCAAATACAAAAGGTGTATTAAGCGCACTTAAATCAATGGATTATATATTCTCTCCGGTCACGGCTGACCGTTTGGTTGTTGAGAGCACACTTTCCTTTAGTAAAGCTTTTCTCCAATTACCTCACTCAGTGGAAGAGAATGAAGCACTGGCGCTATGGTTATTCTGGAATCAGGTGGACGGTCGAGAAAAAACAGGTCTTTATAATTCTTATCAGGAAGTTATCAGGGATCTGAATTTATTAATTATGCAAACAAGTATCCGGGACAGCAAGCGTTTTCGCAAAGAAACGGATGATACCCTCTATTACATTTTCAGATCAACTCTTCTACCTGCTGAAATCCAGCTATTGAAAGCAACCCAGCTTGATCTTTTTATAGCGGAGTTTTTAAGGATCGTTCACCTATAAATAACATAAAAAATGACTACTGGAAAGGGAAATAAAGATTTTGAGAAACCTGTGGTAGATGAAGATTATCTCATGCAGGTTATGAGTGGCGTTGAACCAGCCAAGGATATAGAAAAAAAAGCGGAAGAGAAGGTAGGAAAGTTAAAAGAAAGGTCAAAAGGAAAATCATTACAGATTAAAAATACAGATTATGAGGATACCTTTCTCGTCAATCGTTTTCCTTCCGGCAGAAATGGCAAGGTCGTCTATATCCGGCCCACGTATCATGAGCGTCTGTTACGGATTGTACAATTGACACGGGAAGATAAAGTGACACTGTATTCTTACATAGATAATATTCTGGAGTATCATTTCAGCGAGTTTGGAGATGATATTACGAATTATTTCAATGAACGTTTTAAACCAATAATCTAGTGGTATGGAAAGTTTAATACAAGTAATAATATTGATCTGTCTACTGATTGTTATTGTTCTACTATTGGTTGATAAAATAAAAATTGTCAAAGCTGTTCAACAAGTAACTGAAAAGAATAAATCACAGGAAGATATTGATATAATGGGTAGTTCTAATACCATTAATGATAGAGTATATAAAAAACCGATAACGATCCATGAAAAGTTAATCCGGCCAAATCATATGATGGACGTACAAAAAATTGGAGAACAACACATTTTAGAAATAGAACCAGCTATAACAGCTGATGGCGAGTGGGATGATGAAACACTGCATTTTGATGAGCGCTTTGATCAGGCGGTATCACTGGAAGAGTTGATGAATGTTGGAAAACTTCTTCAACAAAGTAATATCGAGAGCGAACAGGAAAATGTGGTTAGGGATGTACTGCAAAAAATACAAGGTACGGAACTCTATGACCATTTGGAGAGTTCAATAGAAAGTTCTTCCGCAAAAATCGCTTTGTTACTGGATAAGAATCTCAAAAGCACTGGCCTTTTTGAATCCGATGAGAAGGCTAGTTTTGATATTAACGATTTCATTTAGCAGAACGATCAATTTATTATTTAAATTTTTGAATCAGGTCGGCGAGCTTACTAAGTGCGTATCAAAACTAAACTTGGAGAATTGTACGCATTAATTTATGATTTATACAAAAAAGGAAAGGAGGAAATATAAAGACTTAATTAATAAAATATAAAACAATGAAAAGACGGTTACCAGTATTTGAAATAGAAGGGACACCATTTTATGTAGACATCAGCCGCTTTGCTCTTGTTGAATATGAAAATCCTGAAATCAGTCTTGTTGAATATGGTTATAAAGCAAATGATATCAGTTTTTTGGACATGAAGGATTGCGGTACTCACTACGAATTTGGTTACAATCCCCAAAGAAAAAATATAAGTCGGGGAAAGAAATATGGTGAGGAGGAAATATTTGTAAAGGTTCCGCGTCTCGGTCTATTGGATCCTTTGGGTATGGTTGAAACTTACGGCTGTACTTTAGAGGAACTTAAGACAAGAACGGACTATGATATTATTGTGGATTATAATAAAAAATTATACGATAAAAGGATCAGCGGTGAGCTACCGACCCTTGATTTAGCGGGTAGGATTTATGAAGTCCTTTACGAAGAAAATTCTCTGGTGCCAAAAGGCTGGGAAGGCGATACGGTTTGTTTGTTTGATTATGAACAACACTATTATGATGATGAAGAAAGAATGTACTATCTCTATTATGATACAAAAGAAAATAGGGTGGTTGATCCTGCTGGGGAGCGCAGATGGGAGAGGATGGAAGACTGTATAAGAGTGAAATTTAAGGATTTAACAGCTTTGGATAGTATTAAGTCTTCCGAGGAAAATGGAAATGCTTACACCGAACTTATATTTTGCAACGTCCATCAACATTATATTGCTGAAATAATACCATTGCAAAAAAATGATATTGAAGATAACGAATCAATCAAACTTCGAAGGGAGTACGAAGAAAAGAGAAAAGATGGTTTATCGACAATCAAGATCATTGGAACTGATTTTATGATTGATGTTGTGAACTTCCAGCTCCGCGAGAGAGGGAATGAAAGTAATATACTTTATTTCCGGGATTTTCATGAAGTGAAAAATGGTTATGGATTTTATTACGATACCAATATTAAAAACATCCCTAAAGAATCATTCAATCACGAAACGACACACTATGTCGAGATTCCTGAATTTGTTAAAATGGCTCCTCTTGAAATTGCCAAAAAAGAACATATAAGTCTGCAAAAAGTTCTTCAGATGACAGATTTTGGCCTGATGGTCAATACATATATGTTTAAACTACGGATGCGCGGAAATGTTCCGGATCTTGTTTTGGGTTCAGGTGTTGGGCAATACTTTGTTGAGTTAGAGAAAGGTATGTTAAGACCATATTATCCGCAATTGTTTAAACCTATTTTTTTAACCGACATTCAAAAGTACTATGACCCCGAAAAGGAGTGTTATATCGTTCCCTATAATACGTTAACAAATTCTATTGAAGATCTGGACTTTATTAAAACAAAGGAAATTCCAAAGTATGTTGGTCTGTTTTCATTTCCTTCTTTAAAACGGATGGACCCTGTAGGCTGGAACTTATTACATGGATTGGATCCAAAAGTTGGTTTAAAGCAAGTGGAACTGAGCAATGTCATTATTGCTAAACAGATCGGTAATTTGGAAATATCGCTGAAGGCGAGTGCTTCCCAAACGGCTGAAAAAGAGAATAAACAACCGGTCAGGGACCACAGGGATCATAAACTGAAAATCACAAAACCAAAATCTGGTCGGGGGTTAAAATAGCTCCGGTACACTTTTTCTAAAAGGACAGAATAGGAAAAATTAGTCTTCCAATGTTTTGTTTTATATCAGATATATGAATTTTCAATCAGTTTAGCTGGCAGATTTTTAAAAATAATAACATGTAAAAGCTATGGAAAAGGAACTACCGATCTATAAAGATCAGGGCATAGAATTTATTGTCGATATTGACAAGCTTGAATTTAGGGAGAAAGCTAACCAAAATAACCGCTATGGGTTTGAAGTTCTTGAAGACCGAGGTGAGGAGGGTTATCAATTTGAGCACTACAATGAAGCGAAAGATGAAACACTATGGATTACAACACCACAATTTGTCACATTAGATCCTGAGGGTATGGCGGAAAAATATAAGAAGTCCATTGAAGAGGTTTATCTACTGACAGACTTTGAGCTTATGGTCGATCAGGAACTATTGACAAAACGGTTAAAAGATGGGCAATTGCCAACAATTGAGCTAGCAGGACATATCTTTTATGCGGACGCAAGAATCGATCTTCTGCGTCCAAAGGATGATTTTTCGAAACGTGGAATGCGCTTTGATGAGCTTGAAAATTACTATTATGTAGAAAGTAATTCGTACTGTATTGTCTATAATCCAAATACACACGATATAGGTCAGCTGGATTATGAGAATATTACAGATATTCCAAAAGATTTACTATTTGTGGAAATTCCCGACGTTAAGGTCCTTGATCCTGTTGGTTGGAACCGACGGAATGGCTTTCCGGAAACCGATGATCTAAAAAGGATAGGTTTAAAATTAGAATTTGCTGCGAAGATTATTCCCTGGAAGGAAACCGGGATTGATGAGCTGATTGCCAAAAACAGATTGAAAAATCCAATCATGAAAGCAGTAGCCGAAAAGAAACCAGGTTCGCAAAAAAGAGGAGGCCCAAAGATGTAACTATGGGGGATGAGCCGCCAGACTGAATAAGTCTGGCGGTTTTTTTATGTATCAACATGAGCAATTAGGAAAGTAAAAGCAAATATAGTACTTGCAATACCACTTAGTCAAGTTTAGGCTGTATGTCGCAACACCTTTGTTTCCAGGCCCGTAAGAGCGGGTATTGTTAACAAAAATGAAGTGAAATATGAAAAATTCTAAACAAAGAAAAATCCTGTCAGCGGTAATCTTATGTCTGTTTCTATCCGATCGGGTTTTTGCTCAGGGAAATGGGGCGGCCGGTATTCAAGAGGCAACACAGATGGTGACCTCGTATTTTGATCCCGCCACAAAACTGATTTATGCGATCGGTGCTGTCGTCGGGTTGATAGGAGGAGTGAAGGTGTACAACAAATTTAGTTCCGGTGATCCTGACACATCCAAGACAGCAGCAAGCTGGTTTGGGGCCTGTATTTTCCTAATTGTAGCGGCGACAATACTGCGCTCATTCTTCCTTTAATCCTACTGCGATGAAATACAGTATCAATAAGGGAATAGGAAGAACGGTCGAGTTCAAGGGGCTGAAAGCACAATATCTGTTTATCTTTTCGGGGGGTCTACTAAGTACACTGATTTTTGTAATGATTCTGTACATGATAGGGGTCAGTAGCTATGTCTGTCTTTTCATTGGCCTAGCGGTTATATCTATTGTTGTCTGGAAGACTTTTAGTCTGAACGCGAAGTATGGTGAACATGGAATTATGAAGCTTTCCTGTAAAAAAAGGCATCCACAATACATCGTCCGCCGTAAGTCGGTCAAATCTCTCTTATTCCACAAAAATCCTAAAAAGTAGGGTTCCAAAATTTTTAAAAACTGATTATGAGAAACCTAAGTAGAATTACAACCTTGGAGAGTAGATTTCCGCTTTTAGCTATTGAAAACAGTTGTATTATCTCTAAGGAAGGAGATGTAACTGTTTGTTTTAAAATGGAACTTCCTGAAATATTTACCGTGGCGGCTGAAGTTTATGACTCAATTCATTCGTCCTGGACGAAGGCAGTAAAGACACTACCTGATTTTTGCATTGTTCATAAGCAGGACTGGTATTTAAAGGAAAACTATATGCCGGATCTGGAAAGCGAAGAGCATAGTTTTTTGTCACGTTCCTTTCAGCTACATTTTAATGAAAGGCCGTTTCTGAACCATTATTGTTATGTGTTCTTGACAAAAACGACCAAAGATCGGATGCGGATGCAGAGCAATTTGAGTAGTCTCTGCAAAGGGAATTTGATTCCGAAGGAAGTGAAGGATAAGGAAGGGGTTAGACTATTTCTTGAATCGGTGGCACAGTTTCAAAGGATTATCAATGACAGTGGTCACATTAAAATGCATCAGATGTGTGAAGCAGAGATCATGGGTGATGCTGACCAAACTGGTATCATTGAACAGTACTTTACATTGTCACGCGATAATAGCCCAATACAGGACCTCGGGCTAGGCGCTGAAGAACTGAGGATCGGAAATAAAAGAATGGTACTCCATTCGCTTTCGGATACTGATGACCTTCCGGGCGAAGTTTCCGGAGCGGGACGCTATGAAAGACTTTCTACCGATAAAAGCGATTGTATGCTTTCATTTGCCAGTCCTGTTGGCCTGATGCTTTCCTGCGATCATGTGTATAATCAATATCTTTTCATTGACAATAGTGCGGATAACCTACGCAAGTTTGAGAAATCCGCCCGAAATATGCACTCCTTAGCGAGATACAGCAGAGCTAACCAGATCAATAAGGAATGGATAGAAAGATATCTGAATGAGGCACATTCACATGGATCACCCTCTATACGTGCACATTTTAATGTGTTCGCGTGGTCCGAACAAAGAGAAGAATTACGAAAGGTAAAGAATGAAGTCGGAAGCGCGCTCGCCCTTATGGAATGTAAACCCCGGCACAATACGGTGGATGCAGCAACTTTGTTCTGGGCAGCTATTCCGGGCAATTCCGGAGATTTTCCGAGTGAAGAAAGTTTTTACACTTTCATTGAACCTGCACTTTGTTTTTTTACCCAGGAGACAAACTATCGGGATTCACTGTCACCTTTTGGAATAAAGCTTGCGGACAGGTTGACAGGCAAGCCGATACACTTGGATATTTCAGATTTGCCGATGAAGAAGGGGATTATTACCAATCGTAATAAGTTTATTCTTGGGCCTAGTGGTAGTGGTAAATCATTCTTTACCAATCATATGGTGAGGCAATATTTTGAACAGGGAACCCACGTACTTCTAGTGGATACTGGTAATTCCTATCAGGGTCTTTGCGAACTGATCAAAGGAAAAACCAAAGGGAAAGACGGTGTTTATTTTACGTATACTGAAGACAACCCCATCGCTTTTAATCCATTTTACACGGATGATGGTGTATTTGATATTGAGAAGCGGGAGAGTATCAAAACATTGATCCTTACTTTATGGAAAAGAGATGATGAAGCGCCAAAGCGAAGCGAGGAAGTTGCCTTATCCAATGCTGTTTCTGGGTACATCGATAGGATAAAAAACGGTAATGAAGCCCCGTGCTTTAATGGATTTTATGAGTACGTCAAGGGAGACTACAAAAAGGTGCTACAGGATAAGGAAGTACGGGAAAAGGACTTTGATCTTGCCAACTTCCTGAATGTGTTGGAACCCTACTATCGGGGTGGTGAGTACGATTACTTACTCAATTCGGATAAGGAACTTGACCTGTTGAATAAGCGATTTATAGTTTTTGAAATAGATGCCATTAAGGATCATAAGATCCTTTTTCCGGTGGTCACTATTATCATTATGGAAGTCTTTATCAATAAGATGCGCAGATTGAAAGGCATTCGTAAAATGATCCTGATAGAGGAGGCATGGAAGGCAATCGCCAAAGAGGGGATGGCAGAATATTTAAAGTATCTCTTTAAAACAGTGCGAAAATTCTTTGGTGAGGCAATAGTTGTGACCCAGGAGGTCGATGACATTATCCATTCACCGATAGTACGCGAGACCATCATCAATAACAGTGACTGCAAGATCCTTCTTGACCAGCGGAAGTATGCTAATAAATTTGACGACATCCAGAAAATGCTCGGATTGACCGAAAGGGAAAAGTCACAGATTCTCTCTATTAACCAAGATAACGATCCACGCCGGATTTATAAAGAAGTCTGGATAGGACTTGGCGGAACACAGTCGGCCGTTTATGCAACGGAGGTTAGTATGCAGGAGTACCTTGCTTACACGACAGAAGAGACTGAAAAAATGGAAGTAATGGATCTTGCTCACCAAGAGGGAGGGGATGTGGAGGCAGCGATCAAGAAGATATCACTTCGAAAGATCAAAGGCTTATCAAAAGACGACAATTAGACTATTTAAAAACAATCTTAAAGATTTTAAAAAATGAAAAATTTCATTATTACGGTGATCATGTTGCTAAGCTTAGCCATGTCACAAACAGTGCATGCACAGTGGGTCGTGACTGACCCTACCAATCTGGCATCGGGGATTTTAAATTCTGCCAATGAAATTGTGCAGACTTCCAGCACGGTATCCAATGTTGTCAAGAATTTTAACGAGGTCAAGAAAGTGTACGAGCAGGGAAAGGAGTATTACGATAAGCTAAAAGCTATCAATAATCTGGTTAAAGATGCAAGAAAAGTCCAACAGACTGTCCTGTTAGTTGGGGATGTAAGTAATCTCTATGTCAACAATTTTGGGAAGATGCTGAATGATAAAAATTTCTCCACAGCAGAACTGGTGGCGATTGGAAATGGTTATGCAGCGTTACTTAACGAGAGTACAGAATTGCTAAAAGAATTAAAACAGATCGTTACCTCCAGTTCCTTGTCCCTCAACGATAAGGAGCGGATGGAGATTATCGACCGTGTATATAAGGAAGTCAAGGAGTATCACAGTCTTGTTAAGTACTATACAAACAAAAATATTTCTGTTTCCATCCTTCGCTCCAGAAAGCAGAATGATACTAAACGTGTAATGGACCTGTATGGATCAGCCAACCAAAAATACTGGTAATAAATCTCAACATTATGGAATTTAATAATCTACATGAGATTCTCAGGAATCTATACGATGAAATGCTACCACTATCAGAGACAATGGCCGTGGTGGCGAAGGGAATTGCAGGGCTCGGAGCACTTTTTTACGTCGCACTTAAAGTATGGCAGGCACTGAGCAGGGCAGAACCCATAGACGTGTTTCCCCTACTAAGGCCGTTTGCTATTGGCCTATGCATAATGTTCTTTCCTACTATTGTCCTGGGTACTATCAACGGGGTACTCAGTCCCATTGTTAAAGGAACCCATACGATGCTCGAAGGTCAGGTTTTGGATCTGAATACGTTGCAGCAGCAAAAGGATGAATTGGAACGTGAGGCAATGTTGAGGAATCCGGCAACCGCTTATCTGGTTTCAGATGAAGAATTCGATAAAAAACTGGACGATCTGGGATGGTCATTTGAGGATATAGCCACTATGGTCAGTATGTATCGTGACCAAGCAGTATACAATATCAAGCAGGAGATCAAACAACAGCTGCGCGAAGTTCTTGAATTGCTTTTTCAGGCAGCGGCTCTTGTTGTTGATACCATTAGGACCTTTTTTCTGATCGTATTATCCATTTTGGGACCTATCGCTTTTGCGCTCAGTGTTTGGGACGGCTTTCAGAGCACACTGACACAGTGGCTGACACGGTATATCAGCGTTTATCTCTGGCTACCGGTTGCGGATCTCTTTAGTGCGATGCTAGCGAAGATCAATGCGCTGAGTATTGGAAGGGATATTGAACTTCTCAGTGACCCGAACTTCGTTCCCGACCCAGAAAATAGCATCTATATGATTTTCATGATAATCGGGATTGTGGGATATTTTACTGTTCCGACCGTCACAAGCTGGATCATACAGGCCGGTGGAGCTGGAAATTTTACACGTAATGTAAGTCAGGCTGCGATGAAAACGGGGAACATTGGTGCTGCCGCAGCCGGTGCTGCGGTTGGAAATATTTCCGGTGAGTTAATGGATAATAAAAGCAACGGACAAGGACAAAAAACTTCGTAATTATGGAATTTAAAACGCTTAGAAACATCGAAAACAGTTTTCGGACGATTCGATTATATACGATAGTTTTTTCGCTGTTTTGTGTAGGAATAACCTGCTTTGCTGTATGGAAATCCTATAATTTCGCTGACGTACAACGTGAAAAAATTTACGTTCTTGATCAAGGCAAGTCACTTATGCTTGCCTTATCGCAGGACGCTTCAATTAATCGGCCTGTAGAAGCACGTGAGCACGTTAGGCGTTTTCATGAACTTTTCTTTACGCTAGCACCAGATAAGGCAGCAATTGAAAGCAATATGAAACGGGCCTTTGATCTTGCTGATAAAAGTGCATTCGATTATTACAATGACCTTTCGGAAAAAGGATATTATAATAGGATCATTTCGGGGAATGTCCAGCAGCGTATCGAAGTGGATAGCGTGGTCTGTAATTTTAATTCATATCCTTATTCGGTCACCACATACGCCAGGCAGTTTATTATCAGATCCAGTAATTTGACCCGGAGAAGTCTTGTAACTACCTGCAATCTCCTCAACAGTGTACGTTCAGACAGTAATCCGCAAGGCTTTCAGATTTTAAAATTTGCTGTTGCATCAAACAAAGATGAAGAAGTTGTAGAAAGGTAGTTCCTGGGTTATGAGAGATAGGTACGGTAAGGAGGAAACTTCGCTAATAAAAGATAATTATAGATATGAAAAATATAAGAACGACAATAGAGCAAGAGCTCGATAGACTCGACAACAAATGGCAGGCATTACCGCTTAGGACACAGGTTCGTTATGTCATTATCCTTTTCGCTTGTTATCTCGTAATAGGGATCGGTGTTCTTGTTAAGGTCTGTTATGATCTGGGAAGAGAGAATAATACTATTGCAATTAAGCATATTGAAGCTCCTCCGGTCATCCGGGATACTTCAATAAGTCACAGGCCAGAAATTAATCCAAATAAAAATCAAGGAAATGGAAGAGAAAGAGAATAATAAGAAAAGGATAAGTCTAATTGTTGACGATGATGTGGCGTCTACCGATAATAAAGGCAAGGACCTTACTGTAAAGGAAAGATTGAAAAAACCTTTGATTTTTGTTTTAATGGGTATTGTATTCATTGCCTGTCTGTATATGATTTTTAAACCTAACGGGGACAATTTAAATAAGGATAAGGGTTTAAAAAATGCTGTGCCGGAAGCAAGTGACAAAGGTTTACAGGCTGACAAACAAAAGGCTTATGAAAAGGAAATGATTGATGAGCGGGAAGCCGTAAAACGTAATTCGTTGATGTCACTGTCAGATTATTGGAACACTAATGATAGTAATGCTACACAAGAGGCAGGTACAGCAGTCAGTCAATCGGCATCGGTTCAAAATATGTCGGGAGCAGAAAGGCCGGGATATCAAAACCGATCCCTTATTAGCTATCAGAATGCACAAAGTACATTGGGAGCTTTTTATCGTGACGACGATCAGGAGAAATTGGAATTGCGGCGTAAAGTCGATCAATTGCAGGAGCGGCTTTCGGAGAAAGACGTACCTGCCAACCCGACAATGAAAGATCAGTTGGCCCTGATGGAAAAAAGCTATGAGATGGCGTCAAAATATCTGCCTACCGGAACTCAACTACCAGTGGTTACAAAATCTATTTCGGAAATGGATTCAATGATTAAGAAGAGTCCAGAGGCTTTACCTGAAAAGGAAAAAATTGAAACCGTGACAAATAAGAGAAGGGAAGTTGTATCAATGCTTGCACGGAGTTATGACGGAGGCTATGAAGGAAATTTCGATTTAGGAAGAAGGCAATTTTTTACTGTTGGCGCTATCTTACAGAGCCGGGGCATTAAAAACAGTATACCGGCGAAAGTACTGGAAAGCCAAACAATCAACGATGAAGGTAATGTAGAACTGATAATTCAGCAGACAGCTCTGGTCGGCGGCTATACTATTCCAAAGGGTAATATTGTTGTAGCTGCTGCAAAATTTCAGGGAAATCGGTTACAGCTAAAAATTTCGTCTGTTGAGGTAGCAGGGAATATTCTTCCCGTCGAGATGTTGGTATATGATTTAGACGGACAGCTAGGGCTTTCAATACCAAATTCCGACGAGATCAATGCTGCCGGTGAGATTGCTGCAAATATGAGTCAAAGTTCGGGCATGAATATCTCGATGTCCAGATCTGCAGGACAACAGGTTGTCGGGGACCTGAGCAGGGGACTCCTGCAGGGAGTCTCGGGATATTTTTCAAAGAAATTGCGGGCAGGCAAAGTAACTCTGAAAGCTGGTCATCAGGTTTTGCTGGTTACTAAAAAGTAATTATTAAAAAACGAAAAATGAAATCAATTAAAAAAATATTTGTAATCGTCCTGTTTTGGGGACTATTCTTTAAAACGTTCGGACAGCAGTCACTGGAGACTGGAAGGGTAGAACCCTATCGTCTTGAGGTTACCTATAATAAAACCACACATCTTATTTTTCCTGTCGCTATCAGATACACAGATCTTGGCTCAGAGTATCTCAGTGCGGATAAAGCAGAAGATGCTCAGAATGTGCTGAGGATAAAAGCAGCAGTAAGGGACTTTATGGAGGAAACCAACTTCAGCGTCATAACAGAAGATGGCAAATTTTATTCTTTCAACGTTCTTTATAATGCAGATCCGCCAGCATTGAGTTACGATTTAAAAAAAATGCAGCAGGAAGGTCAGCGGAATAGCGTGAATAGTGTTCAATTTGAAGAGTTGGGATTTAATCCACCATCTTTAACAGAAGTTGCGCTGAAAACTATATATCAGCAGAATAAAAGATATGTGCGTCACATCGCTTCCAGATCGTATGGAATTCAGTCTGTTCTTAAAGGTATCTATGTCCATAACGGTAAGTTTTACTTCCATGTGGAAGTTAAAAATAGATCAAACGTGCCTTTTGTCGTGGACTTTTGTACCTACAAAATCGAGGATAAGCAGATTGCAAAAAGAACGGTTTCTCAGGAAAAGCAATTAGTTCCCTTAAGGCAGTATCCCGGTCTTGAGGTAATTTCGGATAATTCAATCGCTGGCAATGTCATACTTCTTGATCAATTTACAATCACTGATGAGCAGGTGCTAAGGATTGAAATTTTTGAAAGGAATGGAGCAAGGAACCAGGTGCTGGAGATTGAGAATTCGGATCTGGTTGCCGCGAAGCCCGTATCTGAAATGAAGATTAAGGTTAACCAATAAAGTAAATAATCATGAAAAAGTATATCATCTTTTTGGTACTGGCCATTATGAGCATCCCCTTGTATGCGCAACGCATGGTGTATAAACAGAAATCTTTGGAAATTAATACGGGGCTTCTAAATACAGAGAAGGTTGGCAAAAATTTCTATCTAAACCTGACACTGAATAGTTTTGCAAAACATGGCAACTACTGGATCTGGGGACTGGAATATCAAAGAAAGACCGTAGACTATAAAAATTGGGAAATCCCTTTAGAAGACTTCATCGGAGAGGTTGGCTATAGTGTTAAGCTTCTCTCGGACTCAAGGAAATTTATTACGTTGAATGGAGGTGTAACTGGAGTTGTGGGTTATGAATCTGTCAATAGGGGAGACAGTCTCCTTTTGGATGGGGGACTACTAAAAAACAATAATGGATTTGTTTTTGGAACCGGAGGCAGATTGTCGTTGGAGACCTATCTTTCAGACCGGGTTGTTTTTATGTTACAAGGTCGGATAAGGGTTTTATGGGGAAGCGATCTTGAACGGTTTAGTCCATCAACTGGTATAGGCTTACGTTTTAACTTTTGAAAATCAGAAATTAATATGGAAAATATATTTAATAAGTGGAAAATGTCGATAGGATCGCTTTTTCTAGGCTTTATTGCTATTCTGGGAATTATATTTCTCTCTGGATGTGATAAGGAGGTGCTGGATGTACAGGAGGTTTTTCCTTTTGAAGTGAAGGTCCTGCCTGTTCCAAAGGAAATCGGGATTGGTGAAAGTGTGGAAATACGTTTTTCAATAATTTCAAACGGAAATTATACAGGTAATACCTACCGGATACGTTATTTTCAGAACGATGGCCAGGGTATTTTAAATTATTCAGGATATAAACCTTATTTACCGAATGATCTTTATCCCTTGGCTGAGAAAGAATTTCGATTGTATTATACCTCACAATCTTTAGTTTCACAACAATTTGATGTGTGGATAGTTGACAGTTTTGGTAATGAAAAGGAAATTTCTTTTCAATTTAACAACAAAAAACTAGGGCCTATCATTATTGGTCCGGTTAGATAATAGTTTAGTCAAATAGATGTAAAAGCTATTAATACAGTGAATACCTTACACTACCAGAGTGAGAGCATGCTCAATTGGACGGCCGAATGGCCGTCCTTTTTTGTTACAATTAACTTGTAAAAATGAAATTATGTAGGTAAGATCGATTTTTTAAATTGAAATATTTCTTTATTAAGGTAAAAATGTTAGATTTATATAACTATAGACCATAAATTACACTATACGGAAACTTATTTATCGCTGTCGCTGAGATCGGTCTTGTTCTGTTATCAAATTATAGATTGTAATGAATTTTTATATTGTTTCATTGTTGGATGCGATGGCTGAGCAAAACCTCTCAATATTTTGCGATCTTAATTTTGTGAAATCTGCAGGTCTTTTTTCTGATCTGCATGAAATTTCAAAACGTTTCAAGATTATTACTGATTTTTATTTTTCTTTCTTAAAAAAGCTTGACTATCTACCATCGAGAGCAGTGATATCTGATCATTTTGGTTATTATGATTTTACTGATGTCAATGGATATAATAGGGCCGTCAATGAAGTTTTTCGTAACCTAAATCATAAAGGCATTGTTTTTAAAGATGTACTGCCTGTTCAGGTGCGTTATACCGATAAAGATAATATGCATTTGGTTGTAGGTTTATGCCGTATAGAAAATATAAAGAAAAGCTTTCTGCATATAGTTGATCTCTCCCTACCTAAAGATGGAATTAAAAATATTCCATCAGAGGTAACCTATGTAAAGGAAATACTGGATGAATATGTTCATCATGAAAAACAAACCCTGCGTGCATTCATAGAGGAAAAGGGATTTAATTATAATCTCTTTCAACGACACTGCAAAATATGTTTTGGGGATTCCTTTTACAGTTTTTGGTTAAAGGCAAAGATGATTGAGGCTGTTGAAGATATTGTTTTTACTACGATGAGTTTAAAACAGGTGGCATTTAAAAATAAATTTCTTGACTACCAAAATATGTATAAGGCTTTTATACGTCATGGGGTTGGTCTGACAACAATTCCTCGATTAGCTAATTTATAATACTCTAAGTTACTATTGTACATACTTTTGCTGCATATTGGTATAAGATTATTGCATATTGGTATATAAATGTTAATATTGTCAATATTTAATTTTACTACAATTGCGAAATTTGTCATAATCAATGCCAATGATTATGATAGGCTTCATTAAAAGATATTTTGTAAAGGCGATAAGTATTCTTCTTGCGTTGCTATTTATATATGCAGCTGCCAGCAAATTATTTGACTTTGAAGCATTTCAGGTTCAATTAGCCCAGTCACCGCTACTGAGTGCATATGCTGGTATTATTTCTTACGGAATTTTGATCATTGAATTTGCAGTGGCGTTCATGTTACTTATTCCAAATAGTAATAGGTTGGGATTATATGCATCTATCGGGCTTATGTCCGCATTCACATTATATATTTATCTTATATTAAATCATAGCGATTTTGTCCCGTGTTCATGCGGGGGTATTCTGGAAAAGCTAGGATGGACGGAACATCTTATTTTTAATATCTGTTTTTTAGTTTTAGCAATTATTGGGTTGTATACTTTAGTGAAAAAGACTGGAAAATCTGGACTGAAAGAACTTGGTTATGCAGGGCTTATTATTGTTGCAAGCTGTCTGTTTGTTATTGGACTTTTTCGAAGCTCAGAACATATCATTAAAAGTGAAAATAGTTTTATAAGAAGATTTTTACAGCATCCGATACTTATAGAAAAAACAAGAGACTTAAAAGTGAACTCCTATTATCTGTCTGGAATTCATAATGGAGTCCTATATCTAGGAAATATAAGTGCGCCATTAATTATCACAACAATCGACACTACCTTAAGTAGGTATATGCAGAAGCGTACTTCTATTGATAAAAAAGATTACAATTTCAGAAATATAAAACTCCAGATCCAAGGACTATATTATTATTTGTATGACGGTACAGTTCCTATTATTTATCGGGGGCATCTTAATGATTCAATAGCGAGGACGTTAAGTTATCAGGATGCTTTTTTTAATCAGTTGGTCGTAATTGATTCCACAAGGTTTGCTATACGAACACAGCGAGGTTCGGATCATCGCTATACATTAGCTACACTTGATGTTAAGGGTGATTCAAAGGTGAAATTAAAACCAGATATACTTCAAGGACAGATTGATGGTGTTTTTGATGTGGACGGTTCACTAATTTCAAACAGCAATGCGACTAAATTAGTATATACGTATGTTTATCGAAATCAGTTTATCGTGATGGATAGCACAATGAAAATTGAAAATAGACTTCACACTATCGATACGACATCACGTGCAAAAATTACCATAAGCAAGCTGTCGGATGGGACAAAAAAAATGGGCGCTCCTCCATTTAGTGTAAACAAAAGATCTGTTATTGCAGGTGATTTACTATTTAATGAATCGAACCTGATGGGTAAATATGAGCCATCCGAATCTTGGAAAACGTCAGCTATAATAGACGTTTATCGTTTGGACCGACAGCAATATATGGGCAGTTTTTATATAGATCATAAAAAAGGTGAAGCCTTATCTTCCTGGTTAGTAAACGGGAATTATCTATATGCCATTGTTGGCAATGAGTTGCGTCGTTATAAAATCAGGGGGGAAGCTTTTAAGTAGAATTATTTGTGAAATCGGCAGTTCTGGGAGCTGTCGGTGGATAGGGATAAAAAGGGAATTAGCCGAAAACCCTGTAATAGAGTAGGCAATAACCAATTAAATTATGATAGCATGAAAAAGTTACTTATTCCTGTTCTTACTGTAGTAGTAGGCATAGGAGCTGCTTTTGCTGGCAATCAGGTGAGTAAATCATCTAAAATCATTCCTACTTACCGTATTGAAGGTACACAATGTGTAGAGGTAAATCAGGACTGTGATAACGGAGGTGATTTCCTATGTACTCTTGATGGAGCAAGTTCCGTGCAGTTGTATCAATTTAAATTGAACGAAACAACATGTTCTACTGAAATGCACAGAAGTCAGCCGTAAAAAAAGAAAGGATGCCTAATGGGCATCCTTTTTCATTTGATTGATCCACTCTATATCTTTGTCATTTTTCAGATAGTAATCCCACCATTGGATTATCCGTTCAGAAAGGTCTTTTTCAGCAGGTGTACCGTTGAAAAAAGCATGGCTTTGATCAGGGTAAAATAGAGCGATCACATCTTTTTTATAACGTTTTAAGCCGATAAAAAATTCCATTACCTGATCCCATTGAATGTTTTCATCTTTTTTGCCCGCCCATAGGAGGATCGGAGCAGAAACATTTTGCACATTCAATATTGGACTATTGTTAAGATATAAAGATTTATCTTCAGCAACCGATTTACCTAATGCATATTGTTCGCTTTCAAACTGCCAATAAAAGGGACTTATAAAGTTGTTATTGTAGGAATAGTATGAGCGAATTATATCACTGTTTCCTGCACCTGAAACGTATGCTGTAAATCGGTTAGAGTGAGTGGCGATAAAATTTGTTTCATATCCACCATGTGAATGACCTCCAAGTCCGATTTTTTCGGAATCAATATTCGGATTTAGTAAAACACGATCCAATCCCCGGTTAACGCACTCCAATGCTGATAACCCAGTCCCAGAATCATCATATAAAATATCTGGTAGAAAGACAAAGTATCCTCTTTCAATTAATGTCCTAATCTGGAACCCTACCGGAAAATCATTGTTCGGAGAAAGATATTCATTTGATTCCTGCCTTTGGCGTTGATAAATATGAACGACCATCGGGTATTTTTGCTTTGGATTAAAATCAATAGGATAATATAATATGCCATTGAGCTTCTGCCCAACTGCATCAAATGTTAGTATTTCTTGTTTAATTTTTGCAGCTTTTTTATCTGTATTATTATTCTCAAAAAATGTTTCTCCCTTTTTTCCCATAGTATAGTACTGCAAGAATGGCGGCAGATTGAAATTTTCTTCTAATGTGTATAGGTCTCTAAATTTTTGATCGAATATGATGTGATTAATTCTATTCCCGGTCGGCGGAACTACTATTCGAAGTTTTCCGTTTTCACTAAGAAAATAAGTAGTTATATTGCTTTGCAGGTTATACCCCTCTATTAAAAATGGGCCATCCACTGATGTGCTCAATATCCTTTTATCATTTTTATATATATTATTTTTTATCCTGGTAATTTGTCCCTGAGCAATTTTTGTTTGCATAAGGTGTTTTGTTTTGAGGTTATAAATCCATAAACCATCCGAACTTTCGAAATAGATATTGTCACTTTTGCCAGAGAAGACCGGAAGTTCAAGACCTACCTTTTCGATCACCGATTCTAATTTTCCGGATACATCAAAAAGAGTCCATTTAAGGCCGTCCGTACTTGCAAGAAATTTTTTTCCATCTGGTGACGATACAATTTGCTCATATATTGTTTTATACACTTTTCTCCTGTTTAATCTACTCATTGCTTTAAAACTTCCAATAGTGATCAATGAATCTGTTATTCTATCATAGATAGCTGCATCATTTAGATCCTCTGGGCTAAGATTCGATGTCAGGTAATTGAAGTCCTTCCTAGGAATGTAACACAGGAAGTACCTTTTACTGTTTAAGGTTTTAATGTCGAGATCTTGAGGCAGTTTTAATTCTTTGGCAGAGATTTCATCAGGATTGTAGAACCAGAACTTTCTAAGTGCGGGCTTAAAGTAGAATTTGTCCAGTCCTAAAAAGGTATCATTACCATACCAAATATCAACTACTTTCGAGGGATTTTCGCTAGATCTTACGCTTGCATTAATTAAAAATGCTTTTCCTTTCTGAATCTCAGTGAATGAAATTTCGGCCAACTTTGGTATTTCAACTTTTAAATTATTCTTTGCTTTGTCCACAATTGTAAGCTGATCACTGTCGTGGTCCTGCAGCAATTCTGTAATAAATAGTTTGTTGCCCGAAATACTGGGTTCAATTTTCCGTACAGGATTAACAGTACGGTAGATACAATGAATATTTTTGGCAGCTAGATCCCATATTTCAAAGATATTTTCATTTTTTCGAACAACAAATAATTTGTTCTCTCTGCTGATACCAAATCCCTGTACATTATTTAATTGGCCGATTTTTTCACGAGCTTCATAAATAGCTATTTCTTTATTGTTTGTTAAAAGCGCATAACGGTTTGATTTAGTTAGTATGTAAATGTTGCTAATATTAGCATACTGAGTTTTATCACCATTATTAAGATTATAAATTTCAACTTTATCCCTACTTTTTCCAATAATGAGGTGTTCATTTATGAAGTTTGCAGTTCCCGATATTTTGTGGATTTTTTTGCCGTCTGCCGTTTCTGCAATATAGGTGGTATCTGCACCATTACTGGAAAACTTGTTTATAGCTATCCATTTTCCTTTCGGTGAAAGTGTCGGTGTACCTCCAAATTTTGTAAAATTAACTTTCCATGCAGGTAAAGTGTCAAGTTTGTTTTGTCCGCAAACCCAAGTGCTACCTACTAAAAGTAATAGTATTTTTATTAAATTGCACATTAATATCCCGTATTTTGAGGTTTGAGATTAGCATTTAGAAGAATTTCCTTTTGAGGAACGGGCCATAGTTGGTGGAAATCTTTCCAATTGGGCTTGTTAGTCAGCAGTGTATTTAATTTTCCTGCTCTTTTTAAATCTAAGAATCTATGCCCCATTTCTACAAAAAACTCTCTCTTATCTTCCAGCAGGATCTCCTGAATAAGTAGATCTTTGCTTATTGGCAAGTTGAGAGGAGCGAGTTGTGCTCTCAATCTGATAGCATTCACATATGGTAATGCCTCATTAATCTTATTCTGCTCAGTAAGTGTTTCGGACAATAATAGGTAAGCTTCTTCAAGCCTAAATACAATTGAATATTCATTAGTATTTGTATTATTTCGGTTTTTATACTTCTCTACACGATAGTATGATACCCCGCCAAAATCTACTCGTCCTATCCAATTTTGTTTGCGCAGGTCGTTATCTTGAAATGTATTGATCAGCGATTCTGAGAGTGCATAAGAGTAGGGCGGGGAGTTCGTAAAGTAGAATGAAGTTGCCTGGCGCAGTGAAGTATTGTTATTAGGTTTGAGCTGCCACAATACTTCTTTTCCAGATTTTGTGAAAACTTTAGTTATGTCGGATTCTATTTGATATAAGGGGTTTTGGGTGATTTCCTTTAGTAGAATTTCGGCTTTATTCCAGTTCTGCTCTGCCATATAAACTTTAGCCAGAAGTAATTTTGCCACAGATCTGTTCGGATATATTCTTTCCGGATCTTTATAGTCATTTTGAAGCAAGGAAGATACTTCCAAAAGATCATGTTCCAAATTTGCCAGCACGGTGATTGAGGGTGTTTTTGCAATGACATTATTGACTTTGTAATCTGTTGATTCAGGATATGGAATATCTCCATAAAGTTGGTTTAAATAGAAGAACATAATGCTTCTTGTTAATAGGGCCTGCCCACGGAACCAGTTTTTGTCGCTGGCTGTGATTCCGTGGGAACCAGAAATTCCCTCTAAAATCGCATTCGCGGTATATATGTGCTTGTATGCTGTGGCCCATGTATTTAACATGACGCTGTTTGTATCCGTATGCAGATTTAAAAATATATCTCTGCTGTCGGATGCTATTGTTGTATAATCACGTAGTTCATCGGTATAAGAGCTTAGATAAGTCTCCAGATCGCCCCCTGCAATCGGGGAGCTTTTCATCAGATCAGCATAGTGTGCCGCCAGAGCAGCATTAGCTGTCTGAACATCCTCAAAAACTTTACTTTGGTCAATTTGATTGTCAGGGGTTTTAACATCTAGCAATCTGTCGCAGGATGCGGCTGTTATAACAACCATCATCAGTATGATAAAATTTATCTTTTTCATTTTCTTTTTTTTAAAGGTTAAATTGAATTCCGAAAGAGTATGTTCGGAGAGGAGGTAGGAAACCGGAAGTTAGGGCTTCAGGATCAACTCCGAAAAATTTTGTCCAAGTCCAGAGGTTCTGCCCTTGAAAATAAATTTTTACATCTCTAAAAACACCTTCGGTCAGAGGTAAGGTATAACTTAACTGGATATTTTTTAAACGAATGAAGGATGCGTCAGAAACTGCAGCTGTGCTTGTGCGGAACAAGTTATGTGTGTTCGTGTTTAAGGTGCTGTATGGCATGTAGTAACCTGAAGGGTTTTCAGGTGACCAAACATCAAGTACCTGTGTAGGCTGATTGCTCATCGTACCCGGCAGCGACATAATTGAGTTATAATTCCAGCCTTTCTTCTTGACAAACTGAAAGAGAACGGATAAATCCCAGTTCTTATAATGGAAGCTGTTACTCCATCCTCCAAAAAATTTGACACCGACATCAGCTACTACCTGTCTGTCTTCGGGACTGGTAATTTTACCATCACCGTTAAAATCTTTAAATTTATATTGACCTGTCGATGGGTCGATTCCCTCAAACTGATATAGTTTTACGATATTGGTTGGCTGGCCGATTACATATTGGTTAGCGTAAGATGAACCTGCAAGTCCCGGGAATGATAGCAGCTTGTTGCGCGGAAAACTTATGTTAAAACTTGACTCCCACTGCAGGTCTTTCTTTGACAACGGACGGCCTGTAATTTCTATTTCCAGTCCTTTATTTTCAATTGTTGCATTAAGATTTGCCATAACACTGGAAAAACCTGTCACTGCTGAAAGCTGATATCCCACCAACTGACTTGAAGATCTGTTACGATATAATGAAGTACTTAGATTTAAACGATTTTTAAAAAAGCCCAACTCAACCGCTGTTTCCAACTTTTTTGTTATCTCCCAGCTGTAATCTGGATTGTAAAGGCGTGAAGGAGAGAGACCAGTAATGTTGTTGTAGATCAAGGATGATGAAACGATATAATTATTCAGGAATTGGAAATCACCAATATTATCGCTCCCTGCTGATCCGTAACTTACTCGGAGCTTACCTGTACTAAGCCAGCCCAGATTTTTAAGTAGGTTTTCTCTTGAAAAATTCCAGGCTGCTCCTACAGCCCCAAAATTAGCAAATCTATTATTGGGACCGAATCGGCTGCTACCGTCTCTTCTCCCTGTTAAGTTAAGTATGTATTTATTTTTAAATTGATAATTTAGCCGACCATAAATTGCAGCATATTTATATTCGATGTTGGAATTTTCCAGCATCATTACTGTTTTTGCAGCGGCAATATTACTGATGAACTGATTGCTTTCGAAACCGAATCCCAGTTGTTCTTGTGTATCTCTTATAATATTCTGAAAAGTTCCCCCAACAAGAAGCTGTAGGTTATGGTTACCCCAGCCTTTTGTCCAATTTACCTGCGGTTCTACGATAAATGAAAAAATATCCTGTTTTTTCTGCCTTGCTTGTGAATTGGCACTTGAAAGTCCGCTGGCTATGTTGGGATTGTAGATTGTATTTGGTTGCAGAGCCAATTCATCGATGATTGTATAATTAAGTCCTGCGTTAATCTTGATTTTAAAATCTTTAAAGAGCTTGTATTCGGAGTTTAAGTTAGTCTGGAAAAGTTTTGTATCATTGTTATACGACGCGTTGTAGGCAGCCAGTGGATTTGTAAATGTATTATTTGCCCAGTTCAGACTTCCATCGGCGTTATAAAGTTGAGGGGAAACGGGAGCCAGTGTAAAAGCTTTAGCAGTCAGGTCGCTATATATAACGTTGTTTTTTTGTTGTGTGAACAGATTTGAAACATTGATCTGAAAACGGTTATCTTCTGAGCGATGAGACAAATTTGAGCTAAAATTATTGGAAGTATATTTAAAATCCTGCCCATAGACGGTGGTCTGTTCGTTGTGACCTAAACTTAGTAAAAAGTTTGTTGTTTTGCTTCCTCCATTTACTGCCAACTGGGTGTTGCTCGTAGTCGCTTTTTTACCTATTAAGACTTTTTGCCAATCAATTCCATGCTGCTGATCCCACACACCATTTACATCATAAGCATTTGATGGGTAAGCGGCAATGCCATCATTTTTATAGGCTGTACGGCGCATGTTTAGGTATTCATCTTTATTGAGCAGGGTGAGATTGGATATAGCTTCGCTTATTCCATAATTGGTAGAGAAATTCAGTCTTACTTTGCCGGATTTACCTTTTTTTGTAGTTATCAATATAACACCATTTGCTCCTCTTGAACCATAGATTGCGGTAGCATCGGCATCTTTTAGTACTTCGATGCTTTCGATATCATTTGGATTGATTGTATTTAATGGGTTGATATTACCACCGGGTATTATTGTCGATGAGATCTGCGATTTCTGGGGACTTATTTCAGTAAAGGGAACGCCATCCACAACATAGAGAGGGACGTTACCGTTTTGTTCTGTAAAAGATCCTGTTCTTAAGCTGTTTTGTCCTCTGATCTGAATCTCAAATCCTGCGCCTGGTACACCACTATTTTGAATAATGTTAACCCCTGTCATGCGCCCCTGAACAGTTGATAGCACATTGGTCACAGGCTGGTTTTCGATGTCCTTAGCTGAAACTTTCGTAATGCTTCCAGTTTTATCTTTGTCACTGACTTTGTAATATCCGGCATTTAGCGTTATTTCATCAATGGTTTGGATATCAGGTGATTCGCTAATGGTATCCTTTTTAGCCAATGATAGTGAAGACAATTCCGAATTAGAAGCTTTGGATCTGCTTTTTTTCGGTCTGATGATAACACTATTATTGTCAATTAAAGTTTCTACAGGAATATCTTTCAGAATTTTATTGAGACAGTCCAGTACCAGTTCATTTTTACATCTGGTTGGTTGTACAGTGAAATCTTTAAGATCATCGTTTGAGTAAATCTTATCTTTTACATTTTCTGATAGAAATTTACCTACTGCTTCTGATGCAGTTGTTTTTCCAATTTCAAAATTTACCCTCTTTGTGGAGAGTTTTTCTTGGGCAGACAGCCCTTGGCAGGCTATTGATAAGATGAGGATCAATAGTACTGCTCTACAAAGTTTTTTCATTATTTTTGCATAAGGTATTTATAATTAATAATCGATCGAACAGTTATTGGTTGAATACTTTTGGCCGACGGGTGCAACCGTCGGTCTTTTTATTGCATTCTTCCAGATCAGATTCTTTAGGAGTATGGAATTAGGGCAGGAGTGTGGATCGACCACAATCTATTCCTCCAATTGAAATGTTTTATCATTTATTTTTGTGGTTTTTAGGTTTAGTTTGAGTGAGATCAGTCTTATCAGATCTTCTGCTGTGGCTTTTTCTTTTGTAGCACTAATTTTGGAATTTGCAACACTTGGAGGGAAGTGAACTTCTATGCCGTAGGTATTTTCTAAAATTTTGATGGCATTAAAAAGTTCTAAGTCAGTAAATGAAATTGTGGCTGCATTGACGTTTTGAGATCCTCCCGTACTTTTAGTATTAACAATGGTAGCAACATCTTTATAACCGAAATTAGAGAATGTTTCTTTCGGATGGATAACAAATGCTTCTGTTGGTTTTTCCGTTTTTATAACCTGAACTTTTCCCTCATAAAGATCAACGTTAAAATCCTGACCTCTCTGCGTAATTTTGAATACTGTTCCCAATACTTTTGTATCGTATGCCAATGTGTGGACAATAAATGGATGGTCCTTTGATTTCGAAACTCTAAAGATGGCATCACCATTTAGATAAACATCACGTGTTTTGGATGGAAAGTTACGTTCCACGGTTAATTTTGCTCCTGGTTGAAGTGTTACATGGGTGCTATCCTTTAATATGACTATTTTTTCGCCATTGTTTGCATAATAGACATCTGACTTTGCATAATTCTCATACATAAATATCCCACCTAAGATAAGTATGACAGCAATAGCAATTGATGAAGTTAACTTTATGACCTTATTTTTTCTTTTCCGTTTTTCTTTCAATCTGATCTGGGAAATAACTGTTTCCCACATTTCATTGCTTTCAGCTTGAGTAAGTGGAGGTATAGGTTCATGCTTGTCTTCCATGATTGTTCTTCTTTATAAATATATAGGAGGAAACATGAAAAAACCACAATGATTTTCAATAAAATTAACATATTTTATTGATTTTTAACTTTTTTTAAGAAATTTAAGCTTGTTTTTTAAGAAGATAAGAGACTGAGAGATGTGATATTCTACAGTACGTTTGGGGATATTCAAATTGATAGAGATCTGTTCCTGTGTAACTCCTTGTAATTTATTCATTTTGAATATTTCACGTCGGATAGGAGGGAAGAGATCCTCAAGCGCTTTTTCAAGTGCGAGGAGATGCTCTTCTTTTTCTTCAAGTAGAATTAGATCATCATTGCAATTATCAGAATATTGCATTTCGGATAAATCGGTAATCTGAAGTTTTGCATTTTTTCGATAATATTCAGCAATTTTCTGTGTACAGGTTTTTATTAGAATTGCTTCGATGTTACTGTTAGTAAAGCTTTTTCTATATTCCCATAGATGTATAAGAACATTCTGAAGCACATCTTTTGCGTCCTCTCTTTTCTGAATCTTTTTTGAAATAAGCAGGAAGAGAAAGGAATCATATTGTTGAAGAAGCGTTCGATAGGCATGTTCTTCACGTGTAATATGTCTATAAGAGGACCACATGGATATGTGTAAAAAGCAAATTTAATGATTATTTGATGATTAGATGTGTTTATTTTTGTGTTATTTTATTTTAATTGAGTGTATTGTTGTGATATTTTTAATGGTGTGATTAGGTATTTGGGTGTTGATTAATATTGGAGTATAGTTGTATATTTAGGGGCTATAACCAAGAAGATATTTTATTAACCAATGATAATTAGCTACAGTAAGGGAACTAAAACTTATAACTTATATGACCTTAAAAAGGTTCGTTCTAAAAATATATTTACAGTTATTGTAGGAAAGAACGGAAGTGGGAAAAGTAGATTATTGAATGGTATAATTGAGCCTTTTCTAGCACCAGATTTATTTAGGGATCATGCCAAAACAAAAGCTAGTGAAATTGCTTTTACCCAACCCCCTCAAAAGATAATAGCCGTTTCAACAAGTCCTTACGATAAATTTCCTATTTCTAAACCGTATTTTTTAAACAAAAAATATAGTATTGATAATAATGATACAAAAAGTAATTATTCATATGTGGGAATAAGAGATATTAGAAGCTCTGATTTTTCATTAGGCTTTATGTCCAAAATTATTAAAGAACTTCTATATGTTCAATTTGAGAAGGAGGATTATGGGAAAATAGTCAGAGTACTTAATTATTTGGGTTATTCGGATGAACTGTTCTTAACTTTTGAAATAGTTATTACAAGAGGACAAATTAATAAACTCTTAGATAGCCCAAAACATGAGTATATACTACAGGATATATTTATGTATCGCGGTCCAGGTAAAATTAATATTTCATTTTTCGATTTTCCTACCAGAAGTTCTTATTTGGAAAAACTAGATAAATTGTGCGCAATTTTAGAAAAGTATAATTTAAGACACTTCAAAGGTAGACAGCAGGTCATTATGAATGCTAAATTTATTCAATCTGATATACAAATGGATGATTTGTTGTTTTTAATGGAAGCTGGTATTGTAAAGCTAAGAGATGTGGGGATAAGAAAGCTTTCTAGCCAAAAGGTATACCGTATCAGCGAAGCCAGTTCTGGGGAACAGTGTATATTTACAACTTTCTTAGGAATCTCATCTAATATTGTAGACAACAGTTTGATTGTAATTGACGAACCTGAAATATCGTTGCATCCTGAATGGCAAGAAAAGTACATTACTCTTTTGATTGATACATTTCAAAATTATAAAAATTGTCATTTTATCATTGCTACTCATTCTCCACAGCTTGTTTCGAGACTATCTACTGAAAATTGTTATGTTTTACAAATGGATAATGGAGAATTGAAGAATGCAGCTGATATTGCCAATAATTCGGTCGATTTTCAACTTGCTAATGTTTTTGAAAGCCCTGGATTTAAGAATGAATATTTGGCCAGGATTTCTTTTTCTATTATTTCTAAAGTTGGTAAAACAAATAAATTTGATAAAGAGGATCTTAATAATTTTGAGGTATTAAAATCTCAAATCAAAAATCTGCAAAAAAATGACCCTATATTAGGACTATTTGAATTAATTAAAGAACTAAGAAGAAATGGCTGATATTGAGAATTCGATAACTTATACACCTCAAATCAAACAGCGAATTTCAGAACTAATTGCTAAATCAGACTTTAAAAGTTCAGATTGGTCAGAAGAAGATATTAGTGACATAAGGAAGTATATAAGGGATTATTATAGAGATTTAACTAAGAAATGCTTTTATTGTAGAAAAGACATATCTATTAAATCTGCAAATGGTTGTCATGTTGAGCATATTATTCCTAAAAGCAAAAGTTTACATTTTATGTTTGAACCTAAGAACCTCTGTGTAGTTTGCAATGACTGTAATGAGATCAAAAACAATAAAGAGGTATTAGGGAAGAGTGAAAAAGTAACCAAAGAAAATAGAGATTTTAAAAGATATCCGAGATCGTCTAATGCATTTCTGGTTGTGCATCCTCATTTTGATAATTATGATGATCATATTTTTCGCCGTGGAGATATTTATATTGATAAATCTCCCAAAGGATCATATACCATCTATATTTGTGAATTAAATCGGAAAATACATAAGTATGGGATGGATTCAATGGCTTTGACCCAATCAGAACTATTTGATTTATTTAATAATATTATGAATGAAGCCAATTATAGCAAGCAGATAGGACTAATGAATAAATTACAAGAGTTTTTTATTCGTTTATAAAATGTAAATAATTAAAAAAGAAATTAAATGGGAAATTATGATGTTATGCAGGTTTGCCTAAATGGGCATCAGATAACAGAGAATTATTTAAAATCACCACAGTTTAGAAAAGCATTCTGTACGACTTGTGGTCAAAGTACGATCCATCAATGCCCAAGTTGTGGAAGTGATATCAAAGGGGCTTATCATTATGAACGAGTAATATCACTAGGTCCTAGTGCTCCTGTACCTGATATTTGCGAATATTGTGGAGAAGATTTTCCATGGAGAGAAAAGAAAAACAGATTGGTGAAAGAATTGAAAGAGAATAAAGGAGATAATTTGTTTATTCTTGATCAAATATTTGATAAATTTCATTTAGTTGTAAAACAATTGCGACAACGATATAATGATAGAGAAACTCTTGATGTGGGAGATGAATATGATGTTCAAGATTTATTACACAGTCTTTTGGTAATATTTTATGACGATATTAGACCTGAAGAATGGACACCAAGTTATGCAGGGGCAAGTAGCCGGACAGATTTCCTTTTGAAAGATGAAAATATGGTAATCGAAGTTAAGAAGACTAGAAAGACATTAAAGGCTAGGCAATTAGGTGAAGAACTGATCATTGATATCGCTCGCTATAAAAAACATCCAGATTGTAAATTATTATATTGCTTTGTTTATGATCCGGATGGATTTATTGTTAATCCAAAAGGGTTAGAAAATGATTTAAATAGTGATGATCAAGAAATGAAGGTAAGGGTAAAAATAATACCCAAAGGTCATTAAAATACGATGAGAACCTAAAAGACTTTTTTATAAATAATTGTAATAGATAGATTATGGTACATTTACATCCATTAAAATGTAAAAATTGTGGTGCTTATTGTTTTATAGAGTTTCTTGGAGTTAGTTTTAGAGATCCGGAGGATAAAAAAGGTTTTGGACTTAAAATACCGTTTTTTATTTGCAAGGAATGTGATAGTAGAGAAAGCATTATACCTGAAAGAAAATTTGAAACATTTAAAAATGATACATTACCAATAGTTAATGAAGGTGAATTTTTCGATATACCACTAAAAGTACTATTCCCGAAGCTTGATTCGGAAAAAAGATTCAAAGAGTACGATCAACTAGATTTTCAATATGATTCAATGGATTATTATCTTATTCCTGGATTATATCGAGAAGAAGATGACGGATACTTGACACCTGTATTTTTCGATAAAGATTTGTTACTCTATTATAATGGACATCCTGATTATTCGGTGAAGTTTACATCATTTTCTTCTTGTAATATTTATTATAAAGGAGAACCATTATTTAGCTGGGGATTTGGTATTAATAGAAATGGTCTTTTGTTTAAATGGCTTGGGGATTTGGATGAAGATTTTTCGGGGGACGATATGAGATCACATCTAAGAAGATTTCAAGCTTCTAACGTTACATCTGATCATGATGTTTTATCTAAGTTTTATTTGAGCCAGAACCCTTTTACAGTAGAAGATGCTTTTCAGGATTCTGACAATGAATCATGTTTATTCAATCTAATAAATAAATTTAATAGCCAAGTAAGTGAAAAGTTCGGAGTTGAGCTGACCAAAGTTGACATTAGCCAATTGGCAGAGTATTATAAACCGCCAATTATGGAAGAAAGGGAACAGGTATTTGCTGCATTTCTTAGTTTAAATAAGTACCTTATTGAAAATTTACAAGAACAAAGTTTAAGGGAACTTTTATTGAAGGTAGGTTTAACCGACGATGATCTGAAGAAAGATGGGCGTAAACTTGGGAGTATGAAATTGTTTCAATTATTTATAGAGAAAGTTCTTTCCAAAGTAGATGCTGATAAAAAAGTTGCACCATTTTTTGTTTTAAATGATTTAAGGCAGTTACATGGGCATTTAAGCGGTAATAGTTTTGAAGATCGATATAATTCATGTAAGAAGAGACTTGGGTTAGAAAATACAGCATCTGATATACAAGTTTTTGAAGCTTTAGTGAAAAGTTTAATTCAACTTTATGAAGATCTTACTGGAGAAAAAAACGAATAACTATGTTTATTTGATTAATTAGCTATTTACTGATTTTTTTAGCTCTTGAATATCCTTAGTTAGGCCAAGAAGTATTTTCATTATATTTTGATCTGCATAATTAATTATTTCCTGTTCTTGCCCCGTAAAACTACCTGCAAACTGCCATATTTCATTTAAATCATGAAAAGGTATTTCTAAGTTATCGTAGAAGGGATTATCCGATTTCACAGTAATGGATTCGCTATTTATACTTTCAAGACGTTTGAATAGAAAGCCTTGCCGGGTAATAAGTAAGTAAGTTTTCTCTGCTTTCATATCACTTATGCTTTCCAAATATTGTCCAATAATATAGGTGCCATCTTGGTATGGCGGCATAGAATCACCTTCAACCGGAAATGCGCGGTACTTTCCATTGTGTAGAAAGGGTAGGGACATGGTCTGTAAATTTTCAATATACTCAGGATCAGAATAACCCATTAAATAACCCATTGATGCTTTATAAGGAATAATTTCAATTTTATTTTCTCCTTTGCCGTCTGTTTTAATGGGTAACAAAATCCGGTTATCCGGCAATTTGAGAATTTCATTCAAATTATATTTCCTTAGATCAATTGTTACCAGGAGATCCATGCTGACTCTATAGTAGCGTGCTATTCGCAATAGTATCTCAATAGGAGGTTCACTGGCTCCTTCTTCATATTTGCTATAACGAGCTCTCGTAATTAAAAGGGTATCTGCAACTGCCTGTTGAGAAGCCCTGATTTCGTTTCTCAGAAATCGCAGATTTTCAGATAGTAATGACATTGCTATAATTTATAGCAACAAAATTAGTTTATTTTGCTAAAAAACATAGCAATTTTGTAAAGTAAATTTTAACTGTCATGGAACGTGCTATTGTACATATGGATCTGGATACATTCTTTGTATCCTGCGAAAGGCTTATCAACTCGGAGCTGAACGGTATTCCTTTAATTATTGGAGGTGGTGATAGAGGTGTTGTTTCCTCCTGTAGTTATGAAGCAAGAAAATTTGGGGTACGTTCGGCGATGCCGATGCGGATGGCATTGCGCTTATGTCCACAGGCAAGAGTTGTTAAAGGGGATATGGAATTGTATAGTAAAATGTCCCATACCGTTACTGAGGTTATTGAAGGAAATGCACCGGTAATGGAGAAATCAAGTATAGACGAATTCTATCTTGATCTTACGGGTATGGACAAATTTTTTGGTGCTTATAAGTGGACGAATGAACTTGGTGCAAAAATTGAAAAGGAGACAGGATTGCCAATTAGCTATGCATTATCGATCAATAAAACGGTTAGCAAAATTGGAACCGGAGAGTCGAAGCCACATGGACATCAGGAGATCCCGTCCATAGGGGTGCATTCATTTCTTAATCCGTTACCTATAAAAAAGATGCCCGGTGTTGGAGATGCTACATTTCGACTTTTATCCCGTGTTGGAATAAGAACCATAGGAACGCTCTCGGAAATGCCTGTGGATGTATTGCAGCAGATGATCGGAAAGAATGGTACTGATCTTTGGCGAAAAGCAAACGGAAACGATGACTCACCTGTAGTTCCATATTCTGAGCGCAAATCAATCGGAAAGGAAAGAACATTCAGCAGTGATACAATGGATATTAAAGAAGTAAAAGGTGTAATTGCTGGAATGGCAGAACAATTGGCCCATCAACTCCGTCAGGAGAAATGGCTCACCTCAACTGTGGTGATTAAAATAAGATATTCAAACTTTGATACAGAGACCAAGCAATGTCGCGTAAGCTACACTTCAGCGGATCACACATTGGGCAGAGTAGCGTTGGAACTTTTTGACAAGGTTTATTCCCGTCGGATGCGCTTACGTTTGGTAGGTTTACGTTTTACTGATCTTGTCCATGGTTGTTACCAGATGAATTTATTTGAAGACTCTTCTGAACTGATCAATCTGTATCAGGCAATGGACAACATTAAGACCCGTTTTGGAAATGATGCGGTTGGCAGGGCTGTTGGGTTTAATTTTCCACGATAAATGCACAAGTATGTATTTAAACTGTCGTTCATATCATAGTTTACGCTATGGAACACTATCCATAGATGATCTCATTTCTCAGGCGTCAGCTCTAGGGATCAATGAACTTGTACTTACTGATATTAATACCATTACAGGAGTGTATGAATTCAAGAGTAGGTGTGAAGCAAAAGGAATTAAGCCTATTGCAGGTATCGAAGTTAGAAAAGGTAGCAGTTTGCTGTATATCTGTATTGCCAAAGAGTTTGAAGGACTGGGAGAGGTAAACAAAATTTTAACAGCTTACAATTGTGAAGGCATTGAGCTTCCCCAACGACCAACTTTGCCAACCAATTTTGTGATCTATCCGCTGAGCAATATCCCGGAACAGCTTAATGACAATGAATTTATCGGTATCCGTGAAGAGCAATTAAATCTCTTGATCCGGCCGGAATTTAAAAAGCTGATACCTAAAATGGTTGTTTTACAGCCGATAACATTCAGTACAAAGAAGGAATATAATCTGCACCGTATTCTACGGTCAATTGATAACAACGTATTGCTCTCCAAGCTCTCAGAAAATGAAGTTTGTGGTAAATCTGAATATTTTCGATCCCCTCAGACTATTCTTGATTGTTATCAGCATTATCCAGAGATAATAGAAAATACAATGGAAATGCTTTCCCAATGTAGTTTTGAATTTGAATTCTCTACACCACGGAACAAGAAACATTATACAGGTACAAAGGTAGATGATCTGAAGCTGTTGACCCGATTGGCTTATGCAGGACTGGAAAGAAGATACGGTAGAATGCATGAACAGGCGACAAAGAGAGTTGAAAAGGAATTGAAAGTTATTGATGAACTCAATTTCAGTGGGTATTTTCTGATTACATGGGATATCATACGTTATAGTAATAGCATGGGCTTTATGCATGTTGGGCGCGGGAGCGGAGCCAATAGTATTGTTGCATATTGTTTGGGTATAACAGACATCTGTCCACTAGAACTTGATCTGTACTTTGAGCGGTTCTTGAATTTGAACAGAAAAAGTCCGCCGGATTTTGACATCGACTGGTCCTGGCAGGAAAGGGATATCATTCTCGATTATATATTCAATCGGTATGGAAAAGAGTATGTTGCATTTTGTGGAACGAATGTAGAATTCAAATATAAGTCGATTATTCGAGAGGTTGGGAAGGCTTTTGGACTTCCGAAAGAAGAACTTGACGAATTAAGTAAATATCCAGAGCGGGTATTTCAGGATGAGGTTGTTCAGCGGGTACAGAAATATGGAAAGTTATTGGAAAAATTTCCGAACCAACGCAGCATGCATGCCTGTGGTATATTGATTTCTGAGGAACCCCTGACAAACTTCACAGCACTGGAAATGCCACCGAAAGGTTTCCCGATCGTGCAGTGGGATATGCATACGGCGGAGGATTTGGGATTTGAGAAATTTGATATCCTCTCGCAACGGGGTTTAGGAACAATCAATGATACCATAAAACTCATTGAGGAAAAGAGAGGGATTACAGTTAATATCAAAGATACCAACATTTCCAAAGACGAAGAACTCTGTAATGAGTACTTAGCTCAAGGGCATACAATAGGTTGCTTTTACATTGAAAGTCCCGCGATGCGTGGATTGTTACGGAGACTGAAATGTGATAATTATAAAGTGTTGGTTGCTGCATCTTCCATTATCAGACCCGGAGTTGCTCAATCCGGTATGATGAGAGAGTATATCTTCAGACATAACAATCCGAATCAATTTGAATATTTCCATAAAGTATTCGAGGAACAGCTAGGGGAGACCTATGGCATTATGGTGTTTCAAGAGGATGTGATCAAGATTGCCCTTCACTATGGGGGACTGGAAGCGGCAGATGGTGATATCCTGCGAAGAGCTATGAGCGGAAAAGGAAGGTCACTGAGTGCACTTCAAAAAGTTAAAGATCATTTTTTTGCATCTTGCAGGGAGAAAGGGCACCCCGAGGAGCTGAGCAGGGAAATTTATAGACAGATAGAATCATTTGCAGGCTATTCGTTCTGTAAAGCCCACTCGGCTTCCTATGCTGTGGAAAGCTATCAATCCCTTTATCTAAAAGTCTATTATCCGTTGGAATTCATGGTATCGGCGATAAATAATATGGGAGGTTTCTATCGCACAGAAGTCTATGTGCATGAGGCCAGGATGTCCGGTGGCGAGATAAAGAATCCCTGTGTTAACAAAAGCGAATATGTGACAACTATATTTGACAAAGATATTTATTTAGGGTTGATGCTCCTTGAAAAAGTCGAATCAAAATTAGCCAAGGAAATACCAGAGGAGAGAAGAAGAAACGGCGATTACAAATCTTTAGAAGATTTTATAAAGCGGGTTCCAATCGGGATTGAAACATTGCAGATTTTGATCTTCATTGGAGCTTTCCGTTTTAAAGCTATCCCGAAAAATGAGCTTCTTTTGAAGGCGAGAATACTTTTAGGAGATTTTAAACCGGAACACAGATTTCAGCAGCTTTTTGAGGAACCTGTGAAGGAATTCAAATTCCCGGAATTGAAGCGTAATGTTTTTGAAGATGCTTTTGATGAGATTGAGATTTTGAGCTTTCCCGTATCTTGTACACCTTTTGATCTGCTGCAGACAAAGTATCGGGGTACTGTTATGGCAAAAGATCTTACTGATCATCACAAACGGGAAGTGAAGATGCTTGCTTATCTGATTTCGAGAAAACATGTGCCTACAAAAAAAGGAACAATGTATTTTGGAACTTGGATCGATGTTGAAGGAAACTATTTTGACACTGCACATTTTCCTGACAGCCTTGAAAGATACCCTTTTCAAGGAGGGGGATGCTATCTGCTATTGGGGATTGTGGAGGTAGATTTTCATTTTCCTACAATTACCATTACTAAAATGGCGAAGATGCCGTTCATCCCAGATCCACGCTATTCACATGATGAAGAAAAGAAGTACGAGGCACAACAACGCATCAAGGAAGATGTCAGCATGACCTTCCGGGCTCCATATCCACAGGAACATGAGATTGGATTGCCTCGAAAAATACGTTTACCATAATATTGTATTGTGAACTTTTGGTAAGGGTGGGTGACCGTTTAGATATTTTATGAAAGTAATCAATAGTTTTAATTATACTGATAACCAAGAATTGTTATTCCTTTTATTTTGACAACATTTTTGTTTCCACTGACTTCAGGAATTATCAATTTTTCGCAAATTAAATTGACGCGTAAATGAGTTGCTATTAAATGACGGTTACCTTTTGATAGACTGGAATAATATGAGATTTTTACAAAGAAATATTTTTCATTTGTGTTGGTTGAAGAGATAAGGCAATCATTTAAACAACCACATATCTCAAAGTTTTTATTTGAGATTTCTTTTGTTTCAGGATCAACAGAGAACTTTGAATATATGTAGTCCTGAAATTGATTTTGATATTCAGTCTTTGCAAGTGGAATTAAATATGGAATATAATGTCTGTGGAAAACCTTTGTATTTGTGAAGTTTTTATCAGAGCAAAATTCAATAGTAATATTATAAGCGTTAGTTTTACCGATATTTATAACTGAAAAATATTGACTGCCTCTTTCTTCATTTTCATTAATGGGATCTACTATATTAATATCGCAATAATTTGATGTTGGATCGCAAGGTGAGGTCAATGTAATTACAGGGATTTCTGATTGCCATTTCTTATGATTTTCGCTTTTCTCATTTGATAATTTATCAACAATTAAACTTAAAAACGCTCCAATTGTTCCGCTTGCAACGAAATAGTTTAACCAATCACTTAGCGCTAAAGACTTTAAGGTATAACCGTCTTTAAAAAAGCAATAGCATAATATTAAAATAAGTCCTAGTATAAAGGGGGTCAGAAATGAAATGATCCAAATATATTGTTGTCTTGTCATGAATATTAGTTTAATAGTAAGGCTGTGAATCAATTTGTTCTATAAAATAGAACCACAATCAAATATACATAATTTATATTGAGTAGGAACAGGATTTAATGATAGTTGAGATCTAGAGATATTGTATTATGTTATAATAATTCTTTAATCATCTTAAAATTACTTAACTTTACTTATCTATTGCCAATAGCCCTATTATGACACTCCATAATGTGATCGAAGAAAGGGCACTGCTTAAAGAGTTTATGAGCGGTGATAGAATTGCTTTTGAAAGAATTTTCCGTCTGTATAACGCTGCCCTCATATTTTTTGCAAACAGGTTACTGATCAATTTTGAGCAGATCGATCCGCAGGAAATCGTGATGGATGTTTTTCTAAAACTTCACGATAAAAGAACAGACTTTACTACCTTATCCAATATCAAGGCATTTTTATATATTTCAGTAAAAAATAGCTGTCTGAATGCCATTGAAAAAGAAAAAGTAAGGCTTAGGCGGTTTGATACCTACATTCTTGATTTTGATGAAGCCGAGCAAAATGTACTCAGCAAGATCGTACAGGCTGAGGTTCTACAGGAACTGTATGCAGCGATAGAGTTGCTCCCAGAACCGTACAGGATTGTCATGCAGAAAATTATTGACGGAAAATCTGCAAAGGAAATCTCTCAGGAGCTGGATATTCCGGTTAGCACAGTCAATACCCAAAAAGCCAGAGCCATTTCTCAACTAAAAAACAACCTTTCAGGTGCTGGAATCGCACTTTTGCTAATTTATTTCTAATTTTTTTTTATTTTTTTGAGACAAGCCCTACAACTTTCCGGTTTCTATAATAAAAGGAACCAATGGAAGATCGCAAGCTTATCGAAGAATTAACAATTGTACCATTACTGACCAAATATATAAGGGGAGAGGGGCTGAGTGCATTAGAAAAGAAGACAATTGATACCTGGGTCCAACAAAGTAACTCGAATAAGGCTCTTTTTGATGGGCTTCGGGATAAGGAACAGCTTGCTTCCGACCTAATCGAATTTCATACAATAGAATCAGGTACGGACAATAGAGTCAACCAATTGAATACTTTATTGGATAACCGAAAGTCTAATTCCCGTTGGAAAGGCTGGTTTACTGCCGCTGCGGTTTTACTTGCAATTTCCATTTCATCTTTACTGTATATATATTTTCAGTCCAATAACAACCTGTTAAAAACCATAACATCAGTAACAACAAAAGATATTGATCCGGGAAAGGATCAGGCTACCCTGACTTTTGAAGATGGTAATACCATAGCGTTAAAAGGAGAACCGGTTAAAACGGATAATAATGGTACTTACTATGCAGACGGTACTTCCATAGCAAAAACTACCGTACAAAATACCACCCTTACCACACCTAGGAAAGGACAATATCAGATAACCTTACCAGATGGCACAAAAGTATGGCTGAATGCAGAATCGTCGCTAAAGTATCCGACACAGTTTACAGAAAATGAAAGGGTAGTGGAACTGAAAGGAGAGGGATACTTTGAGGTGGCACATAATGCGAAAAAGCCTTTTATAGTCAACGCAAGAAATCAAAAGTTGAAAGTACTTGGAACCAAGTTCAATATCAGCTCCTATGAGAACGAAACTGCAATACAGACCACGCTTATCAGTGGCAAAGTTGAACTTACCAATTCGCAGAACAATACACCGGTAATATTAAAGCCGGGACAACAGGGGAAACTTTTCTCACTATCTTCAATATATTTTGTCGATGATGTAGATACTGAAGTCTTTACGGCATGGACAAGAAATGACTTCCAGTTCACCGGTATTCCGTTAAAAGAGGCCTTTAAGCAGCTTGAACGCTGGTATGATATTGATGTGGATTACAGTCAGGTACCAGCTATAACAGTAAGTGCAACGATCAGTAGAGAGAAGAAATTATCCAGTGTTCTATATGCATTGGAACAGATAACAAATTTAAAATTCGAGGTACAGAAAGGAAGGAGGCTTACCATCATAAAATAAATAAATTTTACTGTTTCATATGTTGACCTGAAAGGAAGCCGGAGTGTTCGAGCACTCCGGCAATCGGGTCTATATACAAAAGTTTTGAGCAACTAAATACAAAAAACCCTACACAAATCTATGAAAAAAGATCATTTTTCCCACAGGGAAAACATACCCATCTCATTGGATATGTTATCTAGGAGAAATCTGCGTGGCATTGGCATAAAGAGCAGTCTGCTCTTTATGCTACTCGCCAGTGGTACAACAATCAAGGCACAAGGTATAAGCCTTTCCCTACAAAAAGCACCTCTGAAAACCGCAATTACGGAAATCCGTAAAGCCACAAAATATGATTTCGCTTACAATGACGAACTGCTTAAAAAAGCAGGATCGGTCACTATTGATTTAAAGAATGCCACGTTAGAGGAGACATTACGAACGCTTTTCAATAATCAACCCATCGCATTTGAAATCGCAGATGGCATCATTATCTTAAAGGAGCGGAAAACCAGCAATCAAAAGAATAATTCCAATTCAAAAAAAAAGGAAACGATAAAAGGGAAGATCGTCAATCAACAAGGTACTCCACTAGCTGGTGCTACCATTCAGGTCAAGGGCAGCAGCTTTCTGACGAACTCCGATAATGACGGTAATTTTGAATTGCCTGTTGAGTTTTCAGATTCTGAACTGAAAATCACCTTTATTGGCTATACACCATTGGTTATATCTGCAAAGCAGATAGACCGTATCATATTGGCTACGAACAGCAATGTTATAGAAGAGGTTTCCGTTGTTGCCAGTGGTTATCAGAGTATTCCTAAAGAGCGTGCAACAGGTTCGTTTTCCAAAGTAGACAATGCTACTTTCAACAGGCAGGTATCTACGGATGTTATTAGCAGATTAAAGGGGATAGCGCCATCAATCCTGTTCGATGAACGCTCAGGATCTCCCAAGTTAACAATTAGGGGACAGGCAACGATCTTTGGGAATGACCAGCCATTGATCGTTGTTGACAATTTCCCTTATGAAGGAGACATCAACAATATTAACCCGAATGATATAGAAGACATAAATATTTTGAAGGATGCAGCGGCAGCTTCGATCTGGGGGGTACGTGCTGGCAATGGTGTTATTGTGATTAAGACTAAAAAAGGACAATCAGACCAAGCTATGAATATAGGCTTTACTTCTAATGTTACGATAGGACAGAAACCTGATCTGAACTATATTCCACAAATCAAACCCACCGATTTTATTGACATCGAAAAAATGCTCTTTGAAAAAGGTTTTTACAACACAATTATCAGTAATACCGCTGCAAATAGACCCTATTCACCAGTTGTCAGCATCCTGAATGACCAAAAAAACGGAAAACTCACCGAACAGGAGGCAATAGCCAAGATTGATGCACTTAGACAGTACGATCTGAGGGACGATATTAATAAGTACCTGTATCAAAATTCTATCAAGCAACAATATGCCTTAAATTTTAATGGCGGCACAAAGAAGTATACCTATTATTTCTCAGCAGGATTTGATAAAAATAGAGATTCAGAGAAAGGAAACGGATTTAGCAGAGTAAGCTTGAACAGTAACCAAGTGTTCAGACCGATTGAACAACTAGAAATATCAACAGGATTAAGTTATAACCAGAATAATCAATCTACATCGAATGTGATTTCCATGCTTAACAACATGGGAGCAGAATTAATGTATCCTTATGCGAGGCTTGTCGACAATAATGGTAATCCCGCTGTAGTTATTAGAGATCATAGTATAGTATTAAAACAGCAAGCGCTAGGTGCGGGACTGCTCAACTGGGATTTTGTACCACTTGAAGAACTGGATTATCAGGATAATAAGTTTAAGCAATCGGAGCTAAGACTTAATACAACAGCCAAATATACATTCTTACCATATTTATCTGCTGAAATTCGTTTCCAGTATGAGAATCAACAAGCCAGACGGCGGAATTACTATAGTCAGGATAGTTATACAATGCGTGACCAAATTAATAGATATACAACATTTACGAATGGAGTAATGACTCGTAATATACCAGTGGGTGGCAGATTAGATAATACAAACTCTGAACTCAGTGCGCTAAATGGGCGCTTCCAGCTAAATTACGATCAGAAATGGAATAAACATCAGGTAAATGCTATTGCCGGATTTGAGGTAAGGGAAACAAAAAGCAGCGGTATTAGTTCTCGACAATACGGGTTTGATCCTAATGTTGGATCAAGTATTATTGTTGATTACCTCACGCGTTTTCCGCAATATGGTAAAGGCGGAACTGCTCTGATTCCAAATAATGATAACTATTCAGGTACAGTTGACCGGATACGTTCATATTATGTGAATGCGGCTTATAATTATAATCTCCGTTATGTACTCTCTGCCAGTGCCCGCATAGATCAATCGAATTTATTTGGGGTAAGAACTAATCAGAAATCTGTACCGTTATGGTCTACAGGATTGAAATGGAATGTTAGTAAAGAAGATTTTTATAACCTGGAATGGTTGCCAGAATTTAGTGTACGATCCACCTACGGATATAGCGGTAATATTGACCGTACTACAACAGCCTATACTACGGCGCGACTATCCAGAAATAGTTATAACAGCTTACCGAACGCAGATCTAGTTAGTCCACCTAACAAAGATCTACGCTGGGAAAAGAATAGAATGTTTAATGTTGGAATAGATTTCTCTTCCAAGAATTCCAGATTGACGGGTAGTATTGAGGTTTTTAATCGTAAAGGGATTGATTTGATTGGAAATGGTGATATTGACCCTACTACAGGTTTTACATCATTTAGGGGGAATGTAGCTGATATGAAAGGGAAGGGATGGGATATCGAATTGAATTCCATTAACATACAAAAGAATAATTTTAGTTGGAAAACCACGGCAACTTTTTCTTATGCAAAAGATGAGATTCTAAAATATAAGAGATCAACAACCATAACAAATTTTGTGACCGACAATAGTATTTATCGGGGAACTTCACAGTATAATCCTGTTGTTGGGCGGCCGTTATTTAGTATATATAGTTACCCGTGGGCAGGTTTAGATCCAGAAACAGGTGCGGCGAGGGGATACCTAAACGGTGAACCCTCCAATCAATATGCGCAGATTACAAAACAATTAGCAGAAGATCCTGAAAATAGGCTTATCTATCATGGAAATGCGCTAGCACCTTATTTTGGAGCCTTACGGAATACATTTAGCTATAAAGGAATTGATTTGTCGTTTAATATTACATACCGTTTTGGTTATTATTTCAGAAGATATTCAATTATGTATTCAGATCTATATAACAGTTATTATGGGCATGGAGACTATTATAATAGGTGGCAGAAACCCGGAGACGAGCTGATTACTAACATTCCCGCAATGCTTTATCCCGGAGTAACTGTTGCAGATCAATATTACCGAAATTCTGAGGTTCTTGTAAGTAAGGGGGATCATATACGACTCCAAGATGTAAATATTTCTTATACCTTAAATCCACAGCTTACAGGTAGGCTCCATTTCAAAAGCTTAAGGTTTTTTGCATACATAAATAATGTGGCAATACTATGGAAAGCTAATAAAGTAAACTTAGATCCAGATTTTCCAAATGCAAAACCTATTAGGACTGTTGCTATTGGTGTGAACTATAACTTTTAAAAAAATGGCCATGAAAACGAAAATAAATATTATAGTAATAAGTACCATGCTGATTTTGTTTTCTGCATGTTCACAAGACTGGCTTGAAGAAAAACAGGATATTAAATTAATAGTCCCAACAACAATTGCTGATCTGGATTTATTAATGAACTCCAATATGCTTGCTTACGATGGACGTGGAGCATTAGAAGCTTCTAGTGACGATTTTGAAATGACACAGGAACAATACAACTCCTTATGGTATGATTTTGAACGAAAATTAATTATATGGAATATTGACGAATTCCCAAAACTTGGCACTCTAAAACATGAGGAGTGGGAGATTGCATATTCCCAAATACAGACCTGTAATGTTGTATTAGAGGCCTTGAAGAAAATTACAAGAACTGAAAGTAATGCAGTGATGTATGATCGTATCAAAGGGAGTGCATTATATCATAGATCGCGACAATTTTTAAATCTTGCAATGACTTTTTGTAAATATTATGATCCTTCAACAGCAGATAAAGACCTTGGAATTGTATTGAAACTTGAGGCCGATATAAATGAGCCAGTAAAACGAAGTACATTGAATAATACCTACTTCCGAATTGTGGAAGATCTTAAGACAGCTGCGCTTCTACTACCTGAAAATCAAATCTCGATTACTCATATTACAAAAGGAGGTGCGTATGCGCTTTTAGCGCGAACCTATTTATACATGAATGACTATCAACATGCTATGGAGTCCGCGGAACAATCTTTGCAATATCATTCTTCGATTGATGATTATAATACTATCGACAGCAGCAGTTCCTCACCATTGCTAAATAAGAGTAAGGAACCGCATATTAGAATCGAAATGACAGCGCCTTACACAAGCACTGGATATGGATCGGTTATACCAGCTGAATTATATCAATTATACAAATCCAATGATTTACGAAAGACTTTATTTTTTAAAATGCAAGATGGAAAACCTATATGGCGTGGAGCGTCAGTCTCTAATAATCTTTCCGGTACAGCAACTGATGAGGTTTTATTAATAGGAGCGGAATGTTTTGCGAGGCTTAACAATAAAGATAAAGCTATGGAACTGCTGAATACTTTGTTGGTAAAGAGATTTAAAACAGGAACATTTATTCCAATAGTTGCTACTAACAATGATGAAGCACTTGATATTGTTCTCGTTGAAAGGAGAAAGGAGCTATTGAAAAGGGGATTAAGATTTCAGGATCTTAAGAGACTTAATAAAGAGCCAAGATATGCTAAAACCTTGTATCGTGTTATTGGAAATGATACGTATACTTTACCTCCGAATGATCGACGTTATATTTTCCCTATTCCTCAATATATTATTAATTATAATAATATAGAACAGAACTAACTTGTTTAGTATTAAAACGAACTCCAAATGAAAAAAATATTAATCATAATTATGCTACAATTACTGGTAGCACAGCTCACTTATTCTCAAAAAAGAACCTTAATTACGGGAATTATTAGTAATGCTAAAGACCGTCCTGTCAGCGTAGCCCTTAGAATAATTGATGGAGCTTTTGCTACACGAACCACTCAGGAGTATATAACTAAAACCACCGATGGGAAATTCAGCTATGAATTTTCCTTGGAGAAGAAATCAAAAGCAACAATATATATAAATGGTAAACTTGCATTTATTCCGGGGACATTTGATGTTATGGTAAGTCCTGGGGACAGTATTCATTTTACCATATCAGATATTAAAAAAATGGGATTGATCAATATGGACATAAGTGGTATTGGCTCAGAAAAAGTAACTTTTCTCAAAAAATCTATCGAGCAAGTTTTTTCGGTCCCATCTTCACAAAAAGCATATAGGTATCAGACTATGGCTGAGAGGTATTTGGATGTTGATAAAAAACTTTCCCTGATAGATTCAATTTTCCATCATAAGGCAGGGAAGGTTTCAAAGAATGATTTGCAAATTATACATTCAAAGCTTGTTGACGAGACTTTGGAGATGTTGTTAATTTCCTCCATGACCCTTTATGACGATAGCGTTAAGACATTATTTGATAAATATATTAAATACAAGAATCGCATTTTGCCACTCCTGGATAAGAGCGCAATAGAATACTATGGAGGTTTCCGTATTTTACCTTACTATTCCATTCTATCAAATGGGAACACTACGGAAATTAGGAGTAACGGATTTCTGTATGACCATCCGATTGAATACACACATTTTGTACTGAAGGAATTTAATAGATATCCTGCAATCAAAGACTATTTACTTTCAGACCTCGCGATTAAAATATTTCGTGACAAATGGGATTCTTCAGTTTCTGATGAATTATATAAGTTGTATGTAAAGAATGTGGATAGTGTTAATCCATATTACAATCAAACTATAAAGGAATATGCATATATCCAAAATAATTTAAAAGTAGGTAAACCATTTTATGATTTTGCGCTTCCAGATACAAATGGAATGTTACATCGCTTGAGGGATTTTAAAGGTAAGGTAGTAGTGCTTGATTTTTGGTTTACCGGATGCTCAGGCTGTAAAACTATTGTACCTTTGCTTGAGCAAGTTGAAGAGGATTTTTTTAAGGATAGTGTTCAATTTATTTCCATCAATGTAGATGATAAACGCTCCTGGCTTTTGGGAATTGGGAAATATTCCAGCAAGCATTCACTACAACTTTATACAGAGAGCCAACGTTTTGACCATCCCATAATAAAGTTTGGAATGGTAGCAGCATACCCTACCTTTATTGTTTTAGATAAAAATGGCAATATCGTTGGGATTCCACCATCAATATATTCGAATAAAACGGGATTTGAACAATATATAAGAAAATTACTATAAGAAAAAGTACGGCATCTTCATTAGATGCCATACTTTTATAAATAATTCCTTTCTACGGGCGTTTCACACCATTTTTTATTAATGCTGGATTATCTGTTGGTTCACCAGTTTCAATATTATACTCTTGTGAGCACAAAGGGCCAGCACCTTCACATGGATGTGCCGGATCTACAGGCAGTCCCATTGAACCATTTGGACTCACATAAAACTCACCTGTTGTTTCATCATTAACATTACTTGTCGGAGCAAAAGAGAATGCTGCGAAACTTCCGATTGCAATTGCTGCAATCCCTAGAGTTAATCTTAAATTTTTCATGATGTTGGTTGCTTTTTTAATCAAAAAGCTAAACTTTAGTTTTTTGCCTACTCTAAATCAGGTTTTCGGCTACCCCTGTTTTGTACGTTTTAGTTTTAACTTAGGTGGTCTGAATCTGACTGTGTGGTGGTCGATTTAAAGAGAAGAAGACCAGACCAATGATATTTATAGCCAATATGGCGATATTGAAGTACAATTGATCATTCCAGTTCATCCAACTAAACATTGCAATACAAGAGCAGGGAATAGAGGGTGCGAAATGTAGGACATAGATCAGATAGCCTGTATAAAGTATAAGAACGAGGGCAGATGTAATAAGACCTATTCTTCTCCAGTTCTTATTCATTAATAACAGGATTATCCCAAGGTGAACTATTTGTAAAAGATAGGGAAGCGGATTGCCTCCTGCTGATAATAAATAGGCACCTTTGATCTGTCGTTGAAAAGTTTCAAAATCGAATACTTTGGCCGCAAATGTATAAACCCATGTTAGAATGAGTATAAAAACTATTATTTCTGATAGGATGTTTTTTGCTCTCATTGTTTTAATTTTTATGGTTCGTAGAAATGCAATTTAAAAACTAAAGAGATCTTTCTTTCTTTTTTGCTTTACCAAATTTATAATGGTATTTCGTTGTAAACCAATAGTTTGTTGTGTCTATGCGTAGAATTACAGTGTGCTCTATTTTCAGGCACAGAGTTTTTACCACTGTCCCCGATCTTTTGGGGGCGGATCCACCAAAGTCGAACTGCTCTCTTCTGAGTTGGAGAGTGTGCTTACGGATATTGAGTCGTGGGCATTTCTGATGGCTTGATTTTTTTCATATTTTTCCACAATTGATGTATTGCTGTTCCCCACGTGATCCATATCATCTTCTCTACAAGAAGATAGAGTAAGCATACCTGCAAGTATTATTGCAATTGAGATAATCGTTGATTTTTTCATTGTAAAATTTTTTTAAGATTATCCCGGCCGAGATTGTTTTGAATTCTGACTGCAAATTATTCCAGTTTCAGCAGATGTCAAATTTATTGTGGTGCTGGAAAACGATGTAGCACGTGCTTAAAGTGATTGGACACAAGCAAGAAAAATGTCTTTTCATTTTTCACAAGAATTAGAGTTAATTTTATTCTTAAAATGATCTTTTATAAAAAACTGTGGTATGTTTTGTATGCAATAATCGGTGTCTGTTCGTTTAAGCACGTGCTTGTTTGTGTGTTTTACAAAATATCGAATTGAAAATTAAGTGTTTAGTATTTTTTTAACACTTTTTTAATTATTCATTTATGAATCGGGTGATTTTGATAAATTTTTATAAATTTATTACAGAATTTGAACCATGAAGATTCTACCTAAAGTAATTCCGTTTCTTCTAACATTATTTTTGTGTGAAAATCTGTTTGCACAAAACGAGAATTTAAGTGATTATTATCTGATCCAGCGGAGGTATGAAAATCGTTTGGAAAATGACTCAACAGCCTTGCCTTTGGTAAATGAATTTATCAAAAAAGCAAAATCCGAAAAAAATTATGAAAAATTGTTCCGGGGGTATAAAGATGCGTTACTATTTTCTAGAAGTCCACAGACTAAACTTAAATATGCTGACAGCGTGATCGGTGTAGCCAAATTAGCCAGGAATGATGCCATGCTCAGCGATGCATATATGAATAAGGGGGTGGTCTACTACTTTAATCTTAAGAAATACAACCAAGCATTAGAGCAGTATCTAATAGCTTATAAGTTATGTGAAAATGGTAAAGATCTATTCCATAAGAATAGATTGAAATACCATATTGGTGTTGTAAAAAGTTATGTTGGTTACTATAACGAAGCACTTACTGAATTAAAAGGAGCAAGTAGGTTTTTTGAAGAGCAGACTAAACTAGACATCCATCCAAACCTTATGTTTAATCACCAGCGGGGGTATTATAACAGTTTGCATCAAATGGCGATTTGCTACCGTAATCTTAAAAATTTCAAATCCGCAGATTCCATTGTTGAGTTAGGTCTTTCTTCAACATATAAGAACCTGGACTATCAACAGGAGTTTGCTTATTTTCAAAAAGAGAAAGCAATAAGCCGATATTATCATAAAGACTATGAGAGTGCTACTTTATTGTTATCCAGTTCAATAAAATCGTTTATTCAAGTTGGTGACTTTGCTACAACGGCAATCGCTTTTTCTTATTTAGGCAAGTCTGAGTTGAAGTTGGGAATGCCTGAGCAGGCTATTAGCCACTTTAAAAATATAGATTCAATATTTAATAAACATGCTTTCATGGTTCCCGAATTAAGGCGTATGTACGAAATGATGATTGATTATTACGGTGCACAGGGGAACCCAGAGGAGATGAGGTATTATAACCGGCAGCTTGTGAAAGCTGACAAAATAATCAGTAAGGACTTTCTTTATTTATCCTCAAAAATACATCGTGAATATGATGCAAGTCTGCTGATGAAGGAACAGCGAAAATCGGTACGAAATAAATATACAGCAGTCTTTGGAATCGGGTCTCTATTATTGGGTGCCATGGTTTATTGGCTTTATGGAAAGCGGCATAGAAGAAAGCTTTTCGCCCAGCGTGGGAAGCTGGATAATCTAATCGTCTATAATAGAGTAGATATTGACAAGGAAATAGTGGACAGAATATTATTGAAATTGGACGGTTTTGAACGGAATCATAAATTTATTAAAAAGGGAATTTCCCTTAGAGTCTTAGCTACCCAGTTCGATATAAGCCATAGTTATCTTTCGCAAATAATTAATGAGCACAAGGGGGTTAACTTTAAACGATATATGATAGAACTGAAAATAGGATACATTACTGAGAAGCTTTTAAATGACCCTAAATATCTAAAGTATACTACTGAAGCGTTATCAAAAGCGTGCGGTATTTCCTCACGTAGTAATTTTTCAAAATGGTTCTATCTGATTAATGGGGTTCGTCCAGCGGAATTTATCCGAAATAGATTAGAAATTGTTGAGATGAACCAGGAACATCATCCTGTACCGTAAAAAAAACGGAAATTTCACTGATTATTTCTTTCTTATAGTCATGTACTTTAGTACATCATAATATCTTAACGGATAGGTCAGGTTAATTGTCATATTAAAAAATTGATTTTGGTAAGCCGGATAACTAGGGAGTAAGTTATCTGGCTTTATTTATTTTGGTTTTACGGGAAACCGTAAAGGGTGTCGTAGAACTACGACACTTTTTGAAATAATTGCTAATTCATTTTGCGGTGAATTCTAAACGGTATATATTGCAAAATCAAATCACCAAAAAAGTATGAAAGGAAATAAATATCAATCATGTAAAGTGATGCTTCCCAGCATCTAAAAGAAAGTTTCTGCACAACAGAAACTCAGTCGCTCCAATCTCAATGCAATCCTACATTAATTTACAAAGAGACCGATGTAAATTATCAATTGCCATATTGAATTAACAGGTCTTCTCTCTAAGGAGGTAGGAAATCCAGTATAAATCACACAACTGAAAAAAATATGCTATGTTTCAAGAAGATAAGAATCTTCCTAAGCCAGGAATAGATTCAATTAATCCAGATTTTGTAAGGAACATCAAAGAGAAAATACCAATTCAAGATATACAACAGGCAGCTTCCCAGACTAAAAATGTAATGAATGCTGGAAAGCAATTCCTGAATCAACCCTTTGTCCCCAATACTCCTACCATTGTTGAAGATAAAGTATGGGTCAAACAACCTACTTCCAAAATTTTCAATGCTGAACGTATTATTGAGAACGCAATTGCAGGGATCAATAGGGTTGTTAGGCTCGAAATCCATGTTGAGGGAAAACCAATCACATACTTTAAGCACTTTAAACTAACCCAAAGTGCTGTGAAGCACCATGAATTTAACCTTATACTTGCCCACGATACATTAGGAAATCCAGAAAATCACAATCTTGAAGAAGCACAGAATTTTCTGGGAAAAAGAATTACTGTTGTTTTTAAATATAAAGATGTCGAGGATGGTCCTGAGCGCAACTTTGTTGGTGTTATTACTGAAGTTGGTTTCAGCCAGGAAAAAGGAAGTCTTGGAAATCTTGTATTAACAGGATTTAGTCCTACCATATTACTGGACGCCGCACCTCATATTCAAAGTTTCGGAGGTGCACAGCCAATTAGCCTCAACAGTATTGCAGATCAGGTTATTAAAGAAGGATTGGGACAAGGGAAATTTGATTTCAGGGTTGATGCTCGCCATGGCAATGTATCTTACAGTTCTCAGTATGAAGAAACCCATTATAACTATCTGGCAAGAATGGCAGAATCTTATGGTGAGCAGTTTTTCTACGATGGTGAAGTGCTTCATTTTGGGCAATTGCCTCCACAGGAAAAGCCTGTTAAACTGACATATGGCAGTAACCTTACTGATATTAAAATTAAAATGAAAGCTCAGCATGTGAATCCTACATTTTATGGTTACAACAGCAGTAAAAATGAAAAATTTAAGGGAGGAATTGCGAAAATTAATCATACTTCCGACATTGCTAAAAGAGCTTATGAAATTTCAGAAAAGACTTTCCAGACACCCTCTTTAAGAGTGGCACCTATTAAGGCATCATCATTCCTTGACATTGATGCTTCACAAAAAGGAACAGCAGGAAGTAAGGCTTCGCAGGTTTTTGTAACTTCTGGAAATACCACTGTGCCCTTTCTTTATCCGGGCTGTATAACAGATATTGAAATGCGAAAGGCTGATTCGAATGATACTACTTACTTTACCAAATTAATGTTAATCGAAGTTACTCACGAAGTAGATGCGAGAGGATACTATGATGGATCATTCGAGGCGATTGCTTCGGATACAGGATTTATTCCAAGACCTGAATTTATTGTTCCTGTGGCAGAACCACAGTTTGGAAAAGTTATTTCCAATACAGATCCGGAGAATCAGGGCCGAGTACAGGTTCAGCTTGATTGGCAGGCTGGACAAGATACTACCGAATTTATTCGTGTGATGTCGCCCGACGCTGGAAGCAGCGATAAAGTGGGTAAAAATAGAGGTTTCATGTCCATCCCTGAAGTGGGAGATCAAGTAATTGTCAATTTTGTCCACCTACATCCGGACAGACCATTTGTTATGGGCGGAATGTATCATGGCGGGATTGGTGCTGGTGGCGGTGCTGGTAATAATATCAAGAGCTTAAGTAGTCGTAGCGGAAACAAACTAGAACTAAACGACGGTGAAGGATCTGTTTTTCTGACAGATCAAGGTGGAGCAAATATGAAATTTGATGGTGCTGGGAATGCTGATACAAAAGCTAATAAAAATAAATCCGTTACTGTAGGGCAAAAGAACACTGTGAGTGTTGGAGATACTCATAAAACAGATGTTGGAAACGGACAAAGTGTTTTAACGATGGGCAAAGATGGAGTTATTGATCTTAGTTCACTCGATAAGTTAACACTTAAAGTTGGAGATAACAGTATAGAAATTTCCACGGCCGGCATCAAAGTAAATGGTGCAAAAATTGAAATTACAGGAGAAGGTTCTTGGAGCGGCGGTAATGTGTTCATAAACTAATAAGAATGGAAAATATTTTTAGATTTAAGGCTCTGACAACTAAAAAATATCTTGTAAAAATCAAGAGCAGTATGAATCTCAATGGATTTACAAGTGACAATGAGGTCGAAATACGATGGATGTTGAGTCTAAAAGAAATCGGAGCGCTACATTACACTTTTGAGTTGATTACCCTGGATCATACTATGATAAAGGCTGATAATACAGGATATATCGAGATACATAAAGTAGTCCGTCAAATGCAAAAAGCATTAAACGAACTTAAATTTACCATTGATAAACAGGGTAACCTACTGCGAGTTGAGAATTTAGAACAGATAAAAGGCCGTTGGAATGATGTTAAATCTGAAGCGATCGAATACAACAGAAGTAATACATCTTTAACAGAACTTTTTAATATTCAGGATGAAGCTTTTGAACAAAAAGGAGGTATTGAAGCAATGGTCAGAGCAAGTGAATTCTTTGATATATATCTAAACAATCAATATGAAAGAGATTTTTTCAGCAAAGTAAAAAAGTCGATTCCTAACTTATTTAGATCCGGTGTTATTCCTTTCATTCTGAAATATGACAGTAATAAAAGCCCGGAGCATGAAAATGTTTATAGCATTAAGCTAGAAGGTTATCCAAATATTTTAGCTGAAAATCATATTAAGGACCTATACGGAGATTTTCCAATATCTGATTTTGACACATTAAAACCGATCTATCACTATAATGCTCAATATAATATAGATGTATTGAATGGTTTTATTCTTGAAGGTGAAGTAAATTTCTCAGAGTATATTAATGAAAAATTTGGAGGTGAAGTTCATTATAAAATAAAACAATATGAGTGAATCAGGAAAAACAGGATATATCGCATTGACCAGTGACATGTATTTCACTTGTTCTTCGGGACTTGCTCCTGCAAAAATGTACCCAACACAGCAGAATCACGGAACAAAAGATAAATTCTATTATTTAGTAAAAGATGATACGGCAACACAACAGATGGGGGATTTTTGTTGTCGATGGACAGTTGTATTGGCAGCAGCAATTGCCGCTGCCGGAGTTGTAACGGGAGGCGCAGCTTTACTTGTTTTAGCTGCTGTGGCTGTTGCAGCAAGTGCTGCTTTATGTGGAGGACTCGCAGCTCCTTTTCGTAAATGGGTGGGATACTCGACTTTAAATGCTTATGGACGTAGGGACGCCTACTCTTTAACTTCAAAATGTCAAATGACTTGCCCTATTGGAGGAACTATTACATATGCGGAAGGAATTACCAGTACATGGCAGGCGCTAATCTATACTGCAAGAAATACAGGATGGGCTTGTTTAGAAGGTGCCATGCTTGGAAAACTTGGCTCAGCGGGTTTTGGTGCTTTCGCAGGAACCGCTACGCCTACGATGGCTACGGCTTTGATGAATTTTGCTTTTTTAAATGTATCAGCTAGAGGACTTGCAGCTGTAGATCAGGTTGCATTTGAAGGAGTATTACGAAATGGTAAAGATCTGAGTGAGACAGGTGATGAACTTGTATCGGGTTTAACTATATTTGAGCAACCATTTATTCAGATATATAAAAAAGTAACAGGTGAAAATCAAGAGGCTTTAAATTGGCAGGATTTTTATTATGCAGGATTATCCCTCGTTGGACAAAGAGCAATGGCTGAAAGTGCTAGGACAAATCCGAATATTGCTGTTGGTATTTATAAACAGGGTGCGCAAACGGTAAATGCATTAAAAAATGGTAAGCTTTTTGAGCGTGTAACGTTGGAAAGCAGGTTTGGATTGCAGTCACTTTATGATAATCCAGTCTGGAGAGCGCTTTGGGAACAGGCAAAGGAAAATTTAAGAAATGCAGATACAAGAGCTGGAGAGCATTTAAGGAATTATGAGAATGGTATGCGAGGGAAAATAGATCCAAACAACAGCAAGAGCCCTTCATATGAAAGGAAGGCGTTCGATGCAGTAAGAGATGAATTTAAAAAACTTGCCCGACAGAATGGAGAAGAACTACCAGGTGGTCCTATCCATCATAACAACTGGCCAATTGAAAAATATTCTGATCATGCGACTGATCCTAAAAACTTATATCCAACCGAACCAAAAACCACAACAACAGACCAGCATATGGATATACATCGAGAGACTACTGGAGGTAATCATCCAACAAGAGATCCAATTAGTCCAAAACATGAAAAACCATTATACGAACATAACCCACGTCCTATTGACGACAACGATAATGATTAAAAAATGAGAGAAATACTTGAGCTATTAGGAATTGATAAAAGGGTGCAGGAACTGTGTCTGGGAAATATTGTTTTTTTCAGAGAATATAGTAGTTGGGAATATTATGGTTCGGATGATGTCAATTTAAAAAAGAACCATCCGTATCCGCCACTTTATCTTCCTATAATTATAGATTATGATTCCACTCCAATTTCATATGGAATTACAAAACATTGGTTTACCAATAGGGAATTAACATTTACCTACATGGAATTTTCCGAGCAATTTTTAAATGCGGAAATAGCAAGAACCCCAGATCAATTTATTGACAATCTTATTTTTGAATATTACGTGGATTCAATTGAGGATGATGATATCTATGATAATGCAAAACAAAAAGTATTGCAACACCTGGAACGTAATTACAGTTTTGAGGACATAAAAAGAATTTCAAGATTAAACTCGACGGAACGGGCTGAGCTTCTTAATTCTTACAACGAGCGTAAACCTCTATGGATGTATAATCAAAATAATGTCGGAGAATACACGGGTGCATTTCCTACAGCTGAAGTTCTTGTAAATCAGAATGCTTTTTATGAAGCTGCTTTTTATGAAATTTCCCACAAAGAGTGGATTGGCTACAACACCGAGAAAAAAGGATTTTCCTTCTTCAAGAAAGAACCGAAATTCAAAGCATTTGATAATATACCCGATTGGTTACAGCCCAAAACAGATAAAAAAGAATTGTTTGAAAAATATATCAGTACAAGTGAATTTAATAAGGCTTGGTTGACAATAAATGGACCTAGTTTTAGCCCTATAGAAGTTGGTGAAAGACTACAACGTTTAAAAGAATTTTCAAATGAAAAAGCGTATCATCTATGGGCAGATTTTTGGTGCGAACGATACGGTAATATGGATTCATTTATTTTTATATAACTCATTCTTATTAAAACATAAGCTTAGATCCAAGACGATGAAGTTAGTAGAAATATTAAAAGAATTGAAGCTAAGCAAGGAGCTTATCTCTTTATTTAAAGGTGAAATACCAATAATCGATAAGTTTAGCATGTTCAAGTTCTATATTAATGACACTAAGACAGACTCTTTACCATATCCTCCCTTTCTTATTCCATTTATGTATAGCTATGATGCGGATCATTATCATATGGGACTCATTAAGCATTGGTTTAGTGATAGAGAATTAAGTTATGGAGATATGACAGATGCTACAGAGTTTGAAACAACAGAAATTGCAAAAAATGAACGACAATTATTTACAAAACTACTTTTTGATGAATTTGTAAACAATGAGGATTGTGTAGTTACTGATCGAATAATACAATGTCAAGAATTAATGGGACTATCTGATCTTGGTTTCGAATTTTTTAAGAAAATAAATAATAGAGATACGGATAGTACTTCATGCGATCTACCAATTTTCAGAGAAAATTCTCCATTAAATTGTTTAAATTTCACAGATAGCTATGAAGGTGATTTTCCCTCAAATAATAAGTTCATTGTTCCCAGAAATATAGATAGTGCTTCTTATTTTGAAATCTCGCATAAAGAATGGATTGGTTACTATGTAGGGAAAAGAGGATTTTCCTTCTTCAAGAAAGAACCCAAATTTAAAGTATTAGATAATATACCAGACTGGTTAAAACCTGAAACGAACAAGCAGGAATTGTTTGAAAAATATATAGGTTCGGGTGAATTGGATAAAGCATGGTTCACCATCAATGGTCCTGGTTTCAATCCGAAAGAAGTGGGTGAACGGCTACAGCGTTTAAAAGAATTTTCAAAGGAAAAAGCGTATCATCTATGGGCTGATTTTTGGTGCGAACGATACGGTTATATGGATTCATTTATTTTTATATAACTCATTCTTATTAAGATATAAGCTTAGATCCAAAACGATGAAGTTAGTAGAAATATAAACGAATTGAAATATCTAACGTTTCGATGATTTCTATTACAAATATTTTTCCGGTGGAAGTTTCTATCGGATTTTTTTTATGACTTTATGCCAGAATAAAGAAGCACAAATTATTGCTGCGCTTATTCTTGCAGTCGTTCGTTTTCGAGAATTTCAGCCATAATCTGCGCTTGGGTTTTGCAATCCTCTAGTACCTGTTGAAGGCTGTCAATTTTTTTGTTTTTGGCTTCCACTATTTTGATGGTATCATCGCATTTATTTTTGCAACAAGCGGATAGTAATAACAGATACAAAAACGAAGTTGTGGCATTTATTTTCATTTTGTTTAGATTGATGATTAGGTAATATCAAGGTAACATTATTGTGTTTTTCAATGCAAGGCTTTTACATTGATACACAGAATTTATTCATCAAAAAACAAGTATTAGATTAAGTTATTCGTGTAAGAAAATATAGAAGCGTATTTTTTAAGCTTAACCTCTAAGTCAATCCCTTAAAATAACCGGAAGTAGATTATCGAAAAGTAAATCATCTCTCATTGAGATGTGATGGATATTGCAAAAGGAGGAACTTTGTTTTATCTCTTAGAAGTTCCTATGGAACATATTGTCTTTAAAAAGGGCTACCTTACGGTTTTCTGTAAAGGAGGTTTAAGCTATCTTTATTTTTATATTGCATTGTAGATCAGGAAGTCGGTAGTATGGATATTAAAGGTAAGTAGTGTGAAACTATATATACATATGGAAAAAAAAACAGGAGATTAAGAAGCAGATATTGTTACTTCAAAGGAATAAATTTACCGAAAAGAATCTATTGAACCCAAAGATAACAGTAAAGTAAAATAACTCGCAATCTGGTTCTGCAATAAAAGGGTATTGGGGTGGGATGTAGAAACAGATTGCCCCGCTTCGCCAAACGGCTGCTGCGACCATAGGGAGCAGCGGCCGTTTGGCCGCCGGCAATTTTCAACTGCCTACCACAATAGGGTTCGTCCTAAAATCTTTGAGGTTGTGAAAAAATCCACGGTTTTCCGTCATTCCAAATAGAAATAGATTCCATAGGAGAGAAGCACCCATCTGTGCCAGCGACGCATTTATAAACAGGTCCTGTTTTTGGAGTGATTCCGCCATTGAGCATGACGGCGTGTCGTCCTCAGTTTCCGCTGTGGTCATTAGTTTGCCATATTGCTCGATGATAGAGGGCAAAGATTCATGCGTTTGAAATTTTTGGGATTCAGGTTGCTTTATTGCTCCGACAGTTGAAAGGATGGCTTGCCCACTGTATTTTGTATTTCCTATGTCAAGCCAATATTTCGCCCGATCCCGATGGTAGGGGTATTGTTTGTTCAACTGCGTAATGATAGTAGATACTTCAAAACGTGAAGCGACCGTATCTGTACAGGTTACATAGATTGAAGCACCTGCATGGTCAGGTATTTTGCTGTCTGCATCCCTTTCAAATTTCTTTGTCTGCGCTTTCCAATTTGTTCCTGACCATCTATTCAGGCGGTTGACGATGGCGACAGACTTGTTTAGCCCCCTTTCAGATTCCGCAAACCGCTGACGCCCGATATTATACTCGGTGACAATATCATCATCCCAAAGGTTCACCATAAGACCTGGGTGTCCAAGCGCATTAAGGCTGTGGTTTACTTCCATGAGGGCGGTCATGAACTTTGACCCTGTTCCCCCCGCACCGATCACATTAATTCGGATCGGATTGACAGGATTCATTAATTCGCTGTCCAAAAAATGGATATGTTGTTTTACGGTTTTCATTTTAAAATATCTTTAAGTTTCTGTTTTGATTTAAAGAGTACTTCGGTAGGAAATTTTTTCTCCGTCCCCATCAAGCTTTCCCATAGGAGTACACAGTTGCCGTCTATGGGGTTATGATTTTCCATCAGGTGACTGAAATAGCTATTGAAAAAATAGGTTTCCCATAATTTCATCAGTTCCCTGACCGATCCTATTTCATCTGTCTTTACACTTACTGAACCTAAACACACATTTCCATTTTTGCGCACATTGAAAAAAGGCGCATAGAAAAGGGGAGTATTTAAGGTTGGTTTCCTGTCAGCTGTGAGCGCATGAACATTTAAGGATTCCCTGTCTGCAACCCAGAGGAGGGCAGGGGTATGGCATCGACCTGAAGGAATGCCTAATGATTCGGTAAAATAGATGTCCCTGAACTGTGCTTTGCTGTACCACGCTATTTTATCCGATCCTGCATCAAAATATAGCAGGTTTGAGGGAAGCAGGCCATCGGATTTTAACTGATTTCCTGCTTCACTGTCCACATTCAGGGACTTCGCCAATTTTTTAGCTTCCCTGACTGTCAGTGGATGTGCGTTGATCGGAGCGCCCGTGTTGTTGTCAATATCATAATACTCGACATAAGTATCATTTAAGCCTTTGTCGCACCAATAGAAAACGAGTGCAGAAGAGGGTTGATAATAAAGTTCAAAGTTGTTTGTTACGTCTTTCATGATCTAGTATTTTAAAATTCCTGCCATAGCCTAATCAGATCATCAATACGACCAAATACGGCGTTTTCAAAATCAAAGTTTCCATCGTCTATATCTTCCCTGTTGTATTTGACAAAACGTACAGGTTCGTCTATTTCGCCGTATTCCTGAAGGTCACTATTGACTGTCTCACAGAGTGTATCAAATAGGTTTCCTTTTATATTGGCGCAAAAAGATACATAGTCGTCAAGTGTAATGGCTCTTTCTTCCTGCTCTCTTTGCTCCCGATACCTCAGCGGAAGAAAATTTCGGTCTATTCGGCTTTTTCGGTATTTCCTGTAGATCTCGTAAAAACGCTTGGCCAGTATCAGACAGGAATGGTCAAAGGGTGATCTTGGTTTAAATGACCTGACCCGTCTACCGAAAGATTTTAGATGGTCAGCGCTACAGATCATTTCTTTCATGAAGTCACCAATCTCTTTTGCATCTTCAAGTTCCCTGCAAGTTTCTTTATCTCTATAATCTTCATCTTCACTCTCAGCCCATTCTTCTAACATGTCATAGCTATAGTTCAGATAACAGCCCTCTTCCCGATAGTAGGGGATTTTTAGGATTTGATATAAGTAGGCATACACGGACAATAGGAGCAGAGCAGATTTTTCTGTATCCTTCCTGTACAGGATTGTGTACAAAGGAATTATTGGTACATAGTATAATGTCATCCCTGTGTCGTATATTTCCTCTTTTGCAAAATAGATCGAACCTTTTTCTAGGATAAGACGTACCTCCCGCCAGTCATTGGTACATTTTATAAGCTGTTTTTTGACGTCAGCCAGTGATGCAGAAATATTATAAGGATAGGGGATTGCGTTCACATTTTTAGGAGTGATCCCAAATTTTTCGCTGATTACGGCAAGGGACTCGAAGTAGTCCCTTGCCAATAGATCTTGTTTATAGCCTGCCACTGCTGTTGGGTCTTGCAACCTTGTATAGAACTTGGTTTTCAGAAAGGCATCGGTAGCATTGTAGGTGGAAGGGACTTTCGTTTGTCCTTTTGCAGTTCTGCCTGATCTTTTGGCCTTTGCATCCAGTTGGAGAACTCGCCCAGCTTGTAGAACAGTTGTTGTTGTCTTACATTTTTTGGCGGTGTTATTGGTGCTATATATTGTTTTTGCATGATTCATTGTATTTAATTTTTGTGTTAACCTTTAGTGCCTATTACCGTCTCAAAATGATACTGTATGGTATCGTTTATGATTTTTGGCTGTGAAATTTTGGCTGTCGTCAGTACAGGATAGTTATTTGAATAGAAGTTCAATACGGCCTGTGTGCTCCATTTTGGTTCAGGATCGTTCAATACGATTTCCCTCTCTTTTTCTTTGAGTATAAATACTCTTTGTAATGTTGTTATTATCATAGCTTTTATTTTATATTTATTCCTCTTCTCGGTTGACTGGCTCGTTTTCTGCGATTTCCTCCGTTCCAGTCTTCTCGGGTGAATCGGAAAAAAGGTTCTGTGCGAACTCCCTTTCGTAGACCTGCTGTTTATCCCTGATGGTCTTTGCGTGTTCGGGATACTCCGTAGCTTTTGGTAGGGCAGTCCAAGCTTCTTTGAATTTTCCTTCTTTTTCTAGCATTTCAGCTTTTAGCCATGCTTGATCGTATGTCCGTTTTTTTGCATCCTTTGTTTTTTTTTCGTGCTCCGATTTTTGTTTTGCCATTGCGGAATTTGCTTCGGTTGTTTCCAACTGTTTCAGGAAATTTTCCATATTGGTGAGGAGTCCATCCGCTTTTTGAAGCGGTTTTTTGATATGCTGAAAAAAATGCTCGTCCAGTTCGTCAGCAGTTGCTGTAATATTGAAGGGTATGATCATATTTTTAGCCTTATCGCCACAGCCGTCGTTTTCAATGAATATCGAAACAACTAGGGTGCTGGGGGTCGCCTTAGCAATGGTTAGCATCAATTTGCTATTAATGTCCATTTGCGCTATTTTGTTAAAGAAGTTAGTTTCCATATTGCCATTTTTTTTCAACTACACTTAATAATATATACTCCTCCGATAGTCCCATTTCCCTTAACCGATCTTCATAAGCCTTCATTTCATGGTTGAACTCGCCTATACCTTCATCGCCCGTAAGCAGTAGTTTATCTGCTGTTTCGGTTTTTAGGGCTTTGGTTATCTTGGTAAATAGTTGCTTGATATGCCTGCGTTGGTCTGACATTTTACCTATCCGTTGAGCAAAAAACATATATTGTTGCAAAGTATCTTTATTGATAAGGGCATTGGGAATATTCGATTGCCTGAACTGTTCAACAAAGCGGTTATATAACCAATCTGCGAACTGGTATTTTTCTAGTATATCCATGATCTAAATTTTTGTGATCTTGTTATTATTCTTTTCGTAATTCATCTTATAGCCATTGCGATGGATGACCATTTCAAGGTTTTTCCTTGCGTTCTCAAGGTTCTCCCTATCGTTAGAGGAAACATTCAGTACATGGAGGATTGTGAATTTTTCCACTATATCCGCTACTATTTTCAGAGCGTTATATTCTGTCTCAAGATCTTTTTTCATTGCCTTGGATTTTTAGTGATTTTAGATATGTTGTATAGCGTCCTGTTATTTCCTTACCTCTTCGGAAAATATCCGTACTATAATTGTAATGTTCCTCGAACATTCGGACTTCTTTAGTGACTAGGTTTATAGTGTAACGGTAGGAGGCATTAGTTCGCTGTTCATCCATCTCACAGTGTTTTCTTATGAGTGATAGCTCCCACTTGGGATTGTTTAAAGCTAGTAGAGGTAATAGAATGACTTCTACTATGTATTCCTGTTCGGGTGCGCTTGACCCATCGAGTACGCATTTTATACGTGTGCTGTCACTAAGCGTGATATGTAGGTTTGAACGTGTCATTTTTTTTGATTTTTTGGTTTAAAATTTCCAGTATTACTACTTTGATGAGTGCATGATTCTGGTTTTAATATTTGTACGAGTTTCTGCTCACCGAATAGCAGATGTATCGCGAATGCTAATTTTCTTCCGCATTCTTCCTTTTCGGTGTAATGAATCAGTGCATTGATACTGAAAAACGCATCGTAACCGTCAAAAAGCTGATCGCTGAAACGCCTGGCATATCTGCACAGTTTCGAGTCATTTTTCGACAGGACACGTTCAATATTGCCCATGACCTGATACCAAAATGAAACTGTGATAATGTCCTCTGTCCATGCATTGTACACGAGTTCCCTGTTCGATTTAAACAGTTCTATTTCTTTTCCTATGAACGTTGTCAGTTCCATAAGACTATGGGGAAACAGCTTTGCTAGGTGGTACGCTCTTTCCAAGTTTGTCATATCTTCAAGTGCTTTCATTTTTTGTTTTTTTAAAGTGTTACTATATTGTTAAAACCATAGCCTATACTGGTTCGTCCCCGAACAGCAGATCAATGGCCATTTTAACAGGAAGCTGTACATTATCCTGCTTTGCGTATTCCATTAGGCAATGGATGGTAAATACACTATTGTGCGAATAGAAATATTGGTCCGCAAATACCCGTGGACTTCGGTGGAGCATCACATTGTAGGTGCGGTTTATTTTCTCCACTTCCGTAATCAGGATATACCAATAATCGGTACTGGCGATACAGGCTTTTGCGCTCTTTCTGTACTCTGTTTCTTTTTCCCTGAAAACTGTTATTTCCTTTTTGATGAACTCGGTAATGTTATCGAGTTCATCGGGAAAGAGACTTGCAAGCAGATAGGCTCTTTCTGTATTGTTCATTTCTTTCAATGATTTCATGACATTGTGGTTTTGAAAAGGTAGCAGGCTGTGCAGACCTGCCACCTTTTGTTAAGTATTTAATTCAACTGGAATATATCTGTACCTATCTTCTCAAAGGAGTTACACAGGTTAAATGCTTCCTGCGCCCTTGCCTGAGCTGTTCCACCAAGTACAATGGATTTCAGTTTTGCTTCGGAATCCTTGTAGTTTCGGACATTCTGAAAATACCCTGTCACCGCATTGTACGCCCCGAACAGCGTTCCCTTTGTAGTCTCCATCTGTTGCGTGTCGTTCATCATGGCGTAGGCGAACGCATCATCCACGGTGTTTTTAAACATGGTGGAAAGTTCATCTTCTGCGCCTTTTTTAAGGAGGTTAAAGGTTTCCTTATTTGGGCATAAAGCGAGTTCGATCAACTTACGGACTTCACTGTCCTTTACTTTGATTCCTGCCCATTTGTTAAAAATGCCTTCCATCTGTGCTGTCAGGCTGTTAGCTAGTCCCATAACCTTATGAGCATCAGTCAGACGCTGTTTCGCCCCTGCCGTGTGTTTAATCCTTACGACATTGCTCATGCTCTTTAAAGATGCATTCAGTGTATTCTGACAGACAATACGGATAGGAGTAAATGCGGCTGTAATACTTCCGCTACCATCATGCGAGGTTGTCAGGAAGATGTATTTTTCGATCACATCATCCGAATTTCCTATCCTTATATAGTTAGGAAGTTTAGCAGTGATGAATATTCGTTCTCCATTTCCTAAAGCGCCTGCTGTCTCATAGAGAATCCCGCTTTCACCGCCTACGATAGAATCAAAGAAGCTAAAGGCATCACGGTTCTGTACGATATGGTAATCTTTACCAACTACACCCAATACGGTATTGTTGTCTGTACGGATATTGGCAAAATAGTCGGGAACTTGCAGTTCGGTATCCTGTATGACAATACCCTCCGCAATCTGCACCACGCCTGAACCCTTTGTAAATAATGGTGATTTTTCCACTTCGTAGTCAAGCCCTGCGTGTTTGATTGCTTCCGCACTTGTCGGGTATTCCTGCACGATTTGACCTAGTCCGTGCCATGCTTTTTCCTTTACGCTAAAAAATGAGTAGCGTCCAGTTCTGTTGTTGAAATTTAAATTATGTCCCATGACTTTAAGATTTTAAGGTGAATAAATTGTGATTTAGAAAGGGAGGGCGTCTTCTTCTCCCGCCGGTACAGGCTCGTTATTTTCCTGTTCTTTGCTACCTTGTACTGTTTCGGGGTCTTTTTTGGCAAACTTTCCTATCGGCTTGATCGCCGTAACGTGAAAATTAATTCCCGCTTTTGCTTCGCCGGAATTGTTGATCCACGCCCTTGCGGACAGTTCTCCATAGAGTTCCACAAAAAGTCCCTGTACAAGCCAAGGGGCTGCTTTTGCGGTGAGCCAGTAGGCACAGTCGATGAAGGTGGTGTTTTCCACTCTGTGTCCTTCTTTGTCCTTATAGTTGTCATTGATCGCAATTGAGAAGTTTACCACTTCTTTTCCGTTGGGTGTTGTGCTGACTTTTGCGTCTCTTGTCAGCGTTCCTGAGATGTTCATAACTTTTGTTTTTAAGTTGTTTTACAATCTTGTTACGTTTCCATTTCTTTTAGTCCTGCCTGAGCCTCGGCCCCCGATCATTTTTTCAAAAGAAAAAAACAGAAAAAAAAGAAAGTCAAACGAGACGTAGGACAGGCCGCAAAAGGAAACGGAATAAAGGACGGCCATGTGTGGCTGCCTGTGTTTATGCCGTAGTCTTTTGCTGTTGGGTTGAGCATCCGAAGTATTTTTGCTTTCCTTTTTTGTCTGTTTCTTTGAAAAATTGATTTCCGTTTTTATTGATCCTTAAAGAAGTTATTGCGGCATGTGGGATAGCTGCTCTATGTACTTTTGAATTTCTTTTTCGACTGTTCTTTTGATAAAAAGTGATTCACGATATTTATATTTCAGGAATATCTTAGTATTTAAAAGCAACGATATTCCATAGGGAATTGGAAGATGAATGTTGGTGGGGTGACGGTGATACAGCTTTCAATTTGCTATGTTCGGGGGCATAGAAAGCTCTTTTCCGCGTGGGGGCTTTATCGCAAGAAACGTGCTTTGCCGGAATGGGAAAAATGTAACTGCCTATTGGAAACAAGGAATCAAAAAGATATGGTTCTGCGTGAGTGATGGTAGCGGCATCCTTTTTCGGGAAAAAGATATAGCGGAGAGCACGACCGGACTGAACACTATGGCCATTGGGTGGGGGCGTTCAGGCGGGGCACGCCCAACAGAACATTTTATAAATAGTCCTTGTTTTTTAAATGAAACCGGGATTTTTAGTGTATCTGTTTGGCTTTGTTTGGTGGGTGTTGATGGAGCGATGGCTGGAAATCCTTTTCACAATGGAATTTGTACATATATTTCACCTACACGAAAACCGAATTGAGATTGCCATCTTCGTATAAACTTTACATGGAAGGATCTTTATATTCTACCTTCGATTAGAGCTGCATTTGGAAATTGCAGAAATTTTGATGAGCGGGCCATCGTGCACGAAATATATAGCCCATAAATTCAATGGATTATTTACAGTTTTAACTAAAGACGATTAAAAAAACAAAGTTGCCACGCAATATTATGTGGTTAGCCTATATTTAATTTGTTTTGTTTACAGGAGAGCTTAGGTATAAACAGTTAAAAGTTTATGTAATCCAGGTCCAGTCTATGGATTTGAAGGTGTTGTGGCAAGCAGAACAGGGATAAGCAATTATCAACTAAAAAAGATGTAAATTGTATTACTAAAAACAATAAGCCATGACCAAACACGCTATCCTGATCGGGGTGAATTCTGTTCCCGGAATGGACTATCTCAGCGCCCCTGTGGACTACGCCATCAAAATGAGAAAATGGGCAATAAGTCAGGACTATAAAACATCGCTCTTCATTGATGACCCAAATTCTTCTTGGACTGCGGGACCTTGTACGCGAAGTGCTATATTAAAGGAAATACATCGTGCAATTGTTGAGGGTACAGACCAACTTTTGATCTACTTTTCCGGTCATGGCATCCAAAGAACGGCAGCCACTGATATCTGGTTGCTTCCTGGCTATGACCCTGATCCAAGCGACTGCATAAATCTTACCGAATGTAAAGCGCTTGCATTTAAATCAGGTGTACCGCACATCGTGTTTATCTCCGATGCTTGCAGGGCTCCCTCTGACCAACCGGCGTTGCAGGCGGCAATGGGAGGAACTATCATTCCCAATATGGATCGTTTTAACCCAAAGATGAAGGTGGATATCCTCTATTCAACCTGGCCCGGCCATTTTTCAGTTGATATAATGGATATGAACAATCAATACATCAGTGTCTACAGTGAAAACCTTCTACATTGCCTGAACGGACATGTTCCCGAAGTTATAAGACATCTCATGAAATGTGCTCCGGGATTTCCGGCGGTTATGGCCGATGAACTGAACTGTTACCTGCAGGATGTTGTGCCCCAGAAAATGATGGAGGCCAAACATTCTCCTCAGTTTCCCATGGGGGAAGTAACTTCCAGGGATCCTCATTTTCTTGCAAGTTTCAAAAGGCTCCAACCTGGTGGGGAAGGAGAAGAGAATATACATTACAAGGTATTTGAATCTGAGCCCCGTAGTGAAGAACATTCCCTTGATGACAGGCTAGATTCATATAAGAATAGTATTGGAGATACTGACAATGAAAAGGTTCATAACATCATGCGAGAATCGACTCTTGGATATGATACCTATTATTATTCGGGAATTTTTGATGCATATAGAACCAGCTTTGGTATTGTCGGGGCAGATGATCTACAAGTATTCAGTAATTCACGCATCATTTTTTGGAATGATTCCGTGGAACAAAAGCGATATGATATTACATTTATCGATAATGTGCAGGCCAAAGATCCTGCTGGCTTAATGCTTGTGGCCAGCAATGGTAGAAATCGATTTTATCCCTTTAATATCATCAATGGTTTTTACACAGAACTGGTTTTTGACGGTAAGGAACTTCTGACTGTAAATTACTATCCGCTAGCACGCCGTCCAAAGTCAGAAAAAGAATTTCATCAGTTAAGAAATCAGAAGGTCAGTGTTATTGAAGCCGCTAAAAAAGGTATCTTTCTGAGTGAGACTGATCTAGGTAAGTACTTATATGATTATTGGAATCCTGATCCTACCATTGCACTTTTTGCAGCGTATGCCATGTTCAGGAAAGGAAATTATGCTGAGGTGAAAAAGATACTGCGTAAGATGGGTAATCCATCGAACCTAGGTGGTGACCTGAAATTGTTAAATCTGCTCAGTGATACCAAGTCGAGTGCAGTTGACCGTGGAATGATATCGCTTCCGGTACTGACTGAAGGATGGTCCTATCTGAACATGCTTGAAGGACACCCCTATGGTTTTCTTTCCACAAAGCTGGAACAGGGGTTATGGACTTCATTCAATGAAGAGGGAATGGATTTTTTATTCCATGAGCTCAAATTTAGACCAAGATTATGGTAGAGCAATAGCCTGATGAGGGAGTCAGATAAATAAATATCTGGGGAGATTAACACAGAACCACGTATTTTCGCAGTGGACTTTAATGTTTTATCGGGAAAAAGTTTAAATTGTAGTTACAAACTAATAAGCCAAATTATGACCAGACATGCAGTTTTAATCGGTGTAAATCAGGTTCCCGGTCTTGAATACCTTACCAGCCCATCGCGATATGCCATGGAGATGGAAGACTGGGCAAGGAGCCAGGGGTACCAGACTGCCCTTTTTGTGGATGAACCCAAAGAAGGCCGGACTGTGGCAGGAAATTGCCTCCGGACGGAAATTTTGTGTACAATAAGGGAGTTTGTCAAGGATACCGATCAGTTGCTGATCTATTTTGCGGGACATGGAGTGGAGCATAATGCCGGTAATGATGTGTGGTTGCTTCCAGGGTATCAGGATGATCCAAACGATTGTATCAGTCTTTTTCTAAATAAAGCGCTTGTATATTCGACAGGGGTTCCCCATGTGGTTTTTATTTCTGATGCCTGCAGGTCACCTTCGGACAGTGAAGATCTGCGGGCAGCCTCCGGATCGGCAATCTTTCCCAAGCTGGATAAAATGAATCCCAGTACGGAGGTTGATGTACTCTATTCAACATGGCCAGGCCAAATTTCTGTTGATGTAAAAAATGCAAGTGGAGAATATCGGAGCATCTACAGTGACCATCTGATTCAATGTCTGAATGGACATGTACCGGAAGTAATCACGGAAATCAAGAACATTACTCCCGGATTTCCTGCGGTATTGTCTGATGAGCTGAACAGGTACCTTAAGAAAACCGTTCCCATGGAAATGGCTGGTATGGGACGGGAAGCTCAATATCCGATGGGGGACGTTATGTCAAGGGACCCACGTTTTCTATCCAGTTTCACTGAATCTGATCTTGTAGCGGAATCTGGTGAGGCAGCATGGCAATATAAGGATAAAGGTCATGAGATCAAAGGATTTGACACGAAATTCAAGTTCTATATGAAGATGTCAGGTAGTAACAAACAAATGGCCTTGAATAGAATAAAGAAGAAGTCGGTCCAATTCCAGGACTTTTTTACCTCTGAAAGTATCTTAAAAGACAATGTCACCTCTTTATTCATAACGGGTATAGATAACCCTTTGGTGTATAGTAGCAATGCAGAAGATCAAAATGGTTTTTCAGGGAAAAATTATGCTGTACCGCAGGAGATTTTGTACGGAAATAACGAGGATGAATATCCAAAGGTATTCCTGGTAGGAAATCGTAAAAAACGACTTTATCCTGTTAACATACTCAAGGGCTTTTTCACCCATGTCATCTTTGAGAAGGGTGAACTGCTAACAGTCAATTATTATCCCTCAGATAGATATCGGAAGTGGGAGGCGAATGTTGCGTCCCAAGAAATTGCAGAACGAAAGGCAGTGATAATTGCGGCAGCGAAAAACGGTATCTTTCAGGGAAATGAGGACATCGCGTCCTATCTCCGTAGCTATAAAAGCCTAGACCCCATACTTGGTCTATTTGCTGCCTACGCCTATTTCCAGAAAGGAAACTATGAGGGGGTGAATTCAGTCTATAGGTATATGGATCGGGACGGAGCCAATCATATAATTGGGGATCTTAGATTGCTCAGAATGCTTTCGGGTAATCGTGAACATTTCGATAATGGATGGAATATCCCTTTACTTCCTGTGCTCACTGAGGGCTGGTCATATCTTAAGATGCTTGAGAACCACCCGTATGATTATCTTTCCACACAATTGATACCGGGACTTTGGGCCTCATTCAATGAAAATGGAATGATGTATCTGATTGATAGTTTAAATTTTAAAAGAATATAGATGAATATTTTATTTATACATGGAAGGGCTCAGGAGGAGTATACGCAGGATACGTTGCTCCGTACCTGGACTAGTGCATTAAAAGAATCCTTCGTGCAGACGGGTTTGGATTATCCAAATTTTGAGCTGGCTTTACCTTATTATGGAAAGGAACTGATCAGGCAGCGTGATATTTATAAGAAGGATATTGAAGACGGCATTCTTCAGATGAGGGCCGCTAAAAAGCAGGACAAACTGGAAGAGCTTGAGAAGAAATTATTGCTGAAAATGCTTGAAAACGCAGGTGTCAGCCAAAAGGAAATAACTGATGAGGTGAATTCTGCCCAGCAAACGAAAGGAGCGGAGAATCTGGGAATCAGTATCGTTATGGCAAGGTTGATAGACAGGCATTTTAAATCAGTTGCCAATGGTTGCGTGAAGAAAAGGACCGAGGACGTCGTAACCTATCTGATTGCCCCAAAGGCCCGAGAAGTTATCAATAAATTCTATCTTGATGCACTTACTCCCAAGCCGACTGTTATCATTGCCCATTCGATGGGAACTATCATTGCCTATGATATCCTTCGCAATTTGGATAAAAAACAGTTTGATATCCGTGGCTTGATAACGTTGGGGTCACCCCTGGGAGTGGAATCGGTACAAAGACAACTGATGCCACCGCCGGTTTATCCAAAAGCACTGAAAGGAAGCTGGGTCAACATGTTTGATCCGAGGGATATCGTCGCACTGAATCCATTGGACCCCAGGAATTTCAGGGTAGATAACCGGCAAATAATCAATCACGAAATTACCAACACAAGCGATAATAGGCATAAGATCAGCGAATATCTGAGCAATCCATTAATATCTGAGACTTTAATGGACATGATTAACGAATAATAGGTAAGCATGCTTAAATTATTAGCTAAGAATTATTTGTCAGCCAGTGTGAAAAGTATGTAGGTAAGAAGCGGGTTGTCCAATATTTAGTCTACCTATATCATGTATTGTATTGTCAAAAAGGTAGATGCACACTGTCATTTGGGGATTAGTATGATTTTTTTAGTTCTAAAGAAAGAAATAGCTATAAATCCACTATATTACAATCTTAAAGATATTACTAATGAACCAGGAAACACCATATATAAAATACCTAAAAAACATGAAGGCAAAGCTGCAGGCTCAAGAAATGTCAGTAATGATCGGAGCAGGTTTCAGCAAAAATGTCGATAATAATCTTTATCCCACCTGGTGGGGCTTACTCAGGGATATGGTGACGTTAATGCACGGAAGAAAATTCCAAACCGATTATGAGCAGATCAGACCGCCATCAAAAAGACCTGTAATCAAGGACTTCATGAATGAACAGTGTGATCGTTACATCAATGAAGTTGGACCATTGAATGTTGCTTCAAAATATATGGAACTACGGGGATACAGAGAATCAGTGGATGCGTATATCGAGTTTAGGACTCCATACATCGTAAATAGGGATGGAGAGAAGTTTCTTAAACATTATGTGGATGAAGTAGCAGAGGAGAAGCCATTATCAGATAGTGACCTTTCGGCACATCGGAGATTGGTTAATTTACCTTGGAATAATATCTATACAACCAATTATGACAATCTGCTGGAAGAAAGTATCGACCAGAATATAGAATTTGATATCAACAATCAAATCGCTGAGCTTAAAAACGGAATAGAAGAACTGGATACACAAAATTCTGATCTTCAGACGCAGATTTCATTTCTTAAAGAAAAATTGGAAAAGTTAAAAGATGAAGGAAACGATGAGAATCTGATAGCTGTCAATCAAGATAGGCCAGTTGAAACTGAAAATATCCACATTAAAGATACTGAAGCACTTGCTGAGAATGATAAAGAGCAGAGAAAGGTTGAAAATAACATCCATCAGCATCAGATGGATATTGACACGAATGAGAGACAGTTAAAGTTAAAAGAAAAGGAGTTAAACAAGCTTCGCTCGCTATTAAAAACATATCCATCCGTTGTCGTTAGATCCTCCCAGCTAGCGTTAAAAAGGACCAGAAATATCATAAAACTACATGGCTCCCGTCGTACTGAAAAGGACAATGAATTTGGATTCGATGATGATTCGAGAAAGCAATATGTACTCACACAGGAAGATTTTGATACTTATCCGGTAAAACATGAGGCTTTCACTCAGCTGATGCGTATTTCATTGCTGCAGGAATCCTTTTGTCTTATCGGATTTTCAGGGGAAGATCCGAATTTTCTTGCCTGGATTGGATGGGTTCGGGACGTCCTTTTTAAGGATAAAACAGAACCCAAAGAAGATCGTGCGGAGAAAATCTATTTGATTAATGTGTCAGATCCAAGCGAAAAGAAAGGATCGGATTATGGTAAATCGATTTTTTATGAAAATCAGCGCATAGCTGAGATTCCCTTGAGAGAAGTTGAGTGCCTTGATTTTCTCGAAGCAGAAACAGGTCGTAAATTAAGTAACCGTTCCTCAGTAAAGGATATCTTAAACCTTCTTTTCGATTACCTACATAGTGCTTCATCGCTCGCAGGACCTGGGCTAGCCATAGAGCTATCCTACAGGACGAAATTCAATCAGTTGTGCGATAGGCTTCCCAGATTTGCAAAAGATGCAGACATGAAATCAATTTTAGGAGATTTTTCGTTGCTCGATGGGATGTTGAAATATAACCGCTTCCCATCATTGATTTATTCTTATGATATCAAGAGACAATGGTTCTTAAATCAGTCGGGTGAATATTTGGCACTTGTGGAAAATAATCCCGACCAGCTTGAAACCTATCTAAAAGCAGTAAGTTTTTTCTTGAGAGTACAATTATACCCTCTATCCATATTCGGAAGGGAGATGCAGGGTACATTTGAAAAAATGCTCACATATTCAAAAGATATTTCACCCCGACTATACGGAGAATTTTTACTTCATCATCTAAAGGATGCAATATGGACGGATAATCAATCAAATGTTAAAACAATCGTTTCGGAACTTGAAAATATCGAATGTGTGGAAATCGTCAATGAAAGATTTTTTCTGACAGCGCTATACGCTCTGCTTCAATGTGATTTTGAGCGGCTGGAGAAAATCCTTTCAGAATGGAACGCTACAGACCACTGGGTAACCAAAAAAGCGGGGCTTTTAAGTAATATTGATAGACCTGGTTCGATCGCGATTTTACAGGACAATCAGTTGAAGATTGCACAGGAATATTTTTACAAACTGGAATTAGACAAATATTTGGATGGTTCACTTTCTTTCTCCGACTCCCAAAAATCGGAAGAATTCAAATCCCTTCGGGATTCTGGGCTGAATACGATTGCCAATAGCCTCGATTATCTGTTTAATGAGATAAAGGAGAAGGAAGATAAGATTTTACCTTATGGAGAAGGAAAATTTACAATAAAAAATAGTTTTTTCCTATCAAATTCGAACAAATACCTTCAAAGCATGCAGTTTGTTGGTCTTATGTTAGATAGCGGTTATCCTTTTTCAAATTATTATGGTGTATTCTACGCTGCTGAAAAAGTATATCCAGCAATGAAGAATGTGCAGGAATATTACTGGCTTGCAGTCATCCAGAGTGTTCTTCAATTTAATGATTACAAATTTGTCAAACGCATGGCGCAGGACTTTGTACTTTGTAATTATGGAAAAGCTGTATTCAAGAAGGCGTGCAGCTACCTGCAAAAAGCATATCTTAGTAAGAAGACTCCTGAACATTTCAAAGATGGTATTCTAATATTCCTTGCTGAATTGATAAATGTGGTTGCTCCAAATTTTTGGGAAGGCTTTTTCCTTGAGGTATGGAATCAAAAATTAGAAATAGAGATTGATCAGTCTGATAGAAGGAGTGAATGGCATAAATATCTGAATAAAGGGTTAAATCTGATTCAGACGTCCGGCGCTTTTTGTCATGTCATAAAAGATGCATGTAAAATGGGCCAAAATAGGGAAAAGTTTGATTTTGCCGTACAATATCTCTACGAGCTGGCATCTAATCCCTTTCTTCGTGTAGATGCTACCGCGATAAATACAGCTGTTGACAAGGAACTTGAGGAGGTAATTAGAAGAATCCCGCAAGATCCAAATACCATTTTTTTAGTTGGTAACCTTAATGTAGTGTTGTCCCCGAACAATAAGGACCAAATTTACAACGTACTAAATGAATTAGATTTTCATAGTGTAAATAATGCGCGAAGCTGGAGAGTTTTTCTATACTATACAAAGGATGATAGCGACCTATTGGATAGGTTGAAAAAAGCAATCTTAGAAAATAAGTCCTTATGGGATGCCGGTTTTATTGAAAAAGGTTTAACACATAAAGATTTTATTTCCATTCATGATTTAAGGAAGAATAATGACGGGTACCCGGGGCTGGTATGGAGTGACAGTGAAATATTAGTCATTTATGGCCGCTTAAAGGAGGTGTTCCAAAAGATTGAAAACTATTTGAAAAATCATGGGGACAGAGAGTTTTTTAGCGATGTACTGCAGGAAATGGTTTCTTTTTTGAAGGACGAATCGGACCGCCTTGCTAAGGTAACCGGATACAATGAGCTTTTGCAAAAGATTGTTAATGCATTAAATAGCCAAAGAGCGTTTGATAATGCGCTGAAAGGAATAATCAGTAAAGACCAAAATAAAGTTCTACGTTCCCTGGATGAGATTATGGAAATTATTTTTGAACGGAAAGACTGGTCGGAAGGTAAAAATTATCTTAATATTCTGGCCAATAAAATACTACTTCAAAATGGACCTGCCCTTGAAGCATGCCTAAATGCGTTAAGTGTGGTAATATATGATTTCCGTCATGAGGATGAACCTAGAATATATAGTCAGATTCTTGTTTCAATATTAACACAATTCAGGGACTCACCGCTGGAAAATGGAGATCAGCCATTTATAGAAGAGCGTTTGGTGAGAATTGCCTTTGTCCTTGATCAGTGGAAAGTCAAGGATGAAGTTTTGAAGCATTACCTGAAACTGTTAAGGTCAAGTAGGTTTAATAATGTCAGATATAATCTTTCGAATTCATTATCATCTTAATTCATTAATAAAAAATGACATGGTTTAAGTGATCTTTTAAAGGGAAAGCGTCAATATAATTGGGTGCTTTCCCGTATATGTGTTTTTCGCCATTTTCAAAATTCCCATTGATTCATGAACGGTATGCTATCACGTGAGTGATAACAGTGGCATCCTTTTGTGGGCAAAAGATATAGCGAACAACACGACCATAGTTTCAGGCCGGGTAGAGGCGGACAGGGAAAGTGTGGACACGCCACTTACTGCTCTTTTCTGAAATCCGATTTTTCACAACGGATATCTTGTGATATCATTATGAAAATGAATCATCATAGCTACAAGCAGAAACCCATTAACCATATTCCGCAATGCATAGGACACTTTTGGGTAATCTTCGTAAAGCTATTTTATGCTTCGTACAATATTCATTAATTTGTCGATTAATTAATCAACTCGCTCCCCAGAACTAAATAAACTTTAAATATCTATGAAAATCAGAATTTCAATGGAAAATGTCCGTGAGTTTTTCCAACGTTTAAATGCCAACTACAAACCATCCCAGGAAAAGCCCTTGGTAAAAGTTGCCGAAGCAGCACTGTTCCTGCCTGCGCTTGGGATGTATTACCTTTGGGAGTACTTTGATAATTTCAACATCAGATACTTTCTGTATTTTGATCTGAAGGATGCTTTTGAAGTGCTATATGAAAGTCTGATGCCAATCATCTTGATCGGTGCGGTGCTTTCCATTATGCTGGGGATGCTTGTCCCTGATATGCTTAAGCGGAAGAACAGCAATCAGGAGCAAAATAATAGCTCAGAAGGACAGGAGCCTGCTGAGCAATCTGTATCAGCAATCTCCAATCTGGTCGCAATTGCCATAGCGGCGGCTATTCTTCTAGGTTTTTATATCCTTATGGAATCTTATCAGTTCCAGATCAAATCCATTGTGGTGTTATTGGGAATTGCTACTTTGGCAGCTTATCTCTATTTCAAGGGATATCGTAATCTTGGTTTCATAGTGGTGGTAATCCTTCTTGTCTCCTATACTTCAATTAGGGCAAGAACTGATGCCCAATTGGCAAAGGTTAACAGGCCTACATACGATGTAATCCTCAAGAACCATTCTGATACACTCTTGCTTAAGGAAAATAGCAAGTCCAGATATCTGATCTATAAAACCTCAAATTACTATTTTATTAAGGACGAGCCCCAAAAAAAGATTTTTGCCTATGGCATATCGAACGATGAGGTGGCAAGCTTCAAGAGTGAATGATTTGGCTGAGTGCGAGAAGATTTCTTTCATCATAACCAGACGAAAAAAGGAATAAATTGCCGGACAACTGATTTTTCCAAAATAAAAAAAGACCATTGGCCTGTTGGTTCTCATGCGTACAATTGACATGATATTTTAAAACCGTCATTATGGAGTATCCATAATGACATCGGATTTTCATAACTTTAGGTATCATCACTCTAGTGCAGGCATATGTAGTTATGTTCTACTGCCTTGATGTTGACCTTTAGCAAAACCGATTGGACTAGTTTGAATATAAAATAACCATTCCAATGAAAGATGAAGATTCTAAAGAATTAACGTGGCAGGAATACGAAGCGGTAACACGATATATCTACGAAACACTTGGTGCAGAGTATGGCATCAAGGTCAAAGGTTAATCAAAGCATTCTGAGCTATGATGGAGTTCTGGACAATATTAGAGCAGCTGATATTGTTTGTGGTTGTGGAGGGTTTTTGTTAACCTTAGTTCAGCAGATTCATCAAATAACCGGTAGGATGGTTATTTCAAGAAGTATAAACAACTTATTGAGTTTGGTCATACCCAATATATTTGTGTAATGATATTTTTTGCTGATCTAGCAGGAGAGGAGGATAATTTATTTTTCCTCCTGATTTTTTTACCTTCCAATCGAGTTTGTGGTTTATTGTCAAAGTAATCGTTAATTTTTAATAGGTTAGAAACCAACTGTTTTAATAATGTTCACATTTTTATAAAGAGATAAGGTAGCGTGAAATGACCTTATTAGCTTTCTAATCATATATATTGTCTGGAACTAGGACAATTATAGACAATTTAAGAAGCCAATGGAAAAGAATAAGTAATTGACTTGATAAGCAAGATTTTTACTATAATAAATTACTTGTTCATGAATACAATTACAAAAGAGGACCTCGATATTCTCAAAGAAGATCTACTTTCAAACATTAACGAGATTGTTGATAATAAGCTTAGCTGTGCGGTCAAGTCCATAGAATTTGACTGGCTAAGAAGCAAGGCAATCCGCAGATTAATGGATATCTCACCATCTACCCTGCAAAATTTGAGAATTACTGGGAAAGTTGGCTATAGAAAAATCATGGGTTCGTACTATTACAATAAAACGGATCTTCTAAATCTTTTCAAATAATGCAGACCGACGCTTCAAAAAGGGGGTTAGCTTACTTGGATAATATCTGTAGTGATGCACGGTTAACGGTATGGCATATAAGCTTGCTACTTGCCATTACAAGGCTTGCTTATCGTCAGAATGAAAGCAGAGTAATACGTGTCAGTAGGAGTAAGCTAATGTCTATGTCACATATAGAGACAATTCCGACTTATCACAAGTACTTTAAACAATTGCAAGACTTTGGATATATAAAATATACACCCTCATACCATCCCGGTTATCGGAGTATTGTCGAACTACAAGCTCCTTATTTTAAAGACAAGTAATAATTTGAAATAATACAGTGCCAGCGATAAATTTCACTGGCACTGTATTATTTTATAGAATCTAGGTTAATACTGATGCGGCTTTGGAGAGCATTGCATCAAATGCCATATATCTGAGTAAAAAGGACTCATTATTTGGGTCTGTTCCATAACTTTTTAGGAGTTCTAATTCTTGCTTTAGGTGGAGTAATATTACCTTAGTATCTACTTCACCCAGAATTGGTTTATTACCTAGTTTGTTCTTCAATATTTCCATTTCCCGACTAATTGTAGCCTGCTCGGTAATTGCATATTCTTCGGTCTGTTTAACGGAGTAGTGCCCAAGCATCTCTTTGACAACATGGATAGATACTCCATTGTTCAAGGTTACAGTACTTGCGAATGTTCGACGTGCCTTATGTGTATTCAATGTTTCACGGATCTCACTCAAAACTGCAATCTCCTTTAAATATTCGTTCATTTTTTGGTTTGAACGTGCCGGTAGTATGGTGCCTTTTTGGATGCAGATAGGATCATTGGAATACTTGGCAATGATTTCCATAGCTTTGGGTAGGAGTGGAATATCAGTGTTTGATTTGGACTTTTGTCGGTTAGACATTATCCACATACAGCCATCATCACCTTCTTTAATGTAATTCCATGTCAATTGGTAGGCGTCAATATAAGAGAGTCCTGTATAGCATTGAAAAACGAATATATCCCTAACAACTTCCAGCCGCTTTGATGTAAATGTTTTATTTTCTAAACGCTGAAGTTCAGCCTTGGTTAGTGGTTTCTTTTTGACTTTTGTTTTTTTTCCCGTAAACAGTTTAAATGGATCTTTAGGGACATAGTCTTTAGCTACTGCGCGTAATACTATTTTCTTAAAATTGCTGATATACTTAAGCGAGGTATTATTTGAACATTTTCTGACGGTTTTCAAGAATAGATCATAATCTTTAACAAAAGAGTAGTTCAGTGCTCCAAACGAAAGATCCTCTTTTTTATATTTGTACTTGATAAACTGTTTAACATGTGAGCGGGCGGTAACATACCGATCATGTGTTCCCTTGGAGTATTCTCCTGATTCAATTAAACTTTCAATCTCATCATTATGCTCCTGAAATTCTTCCAGTACCGTGTTTCTTTTCTTGTAATTCCCGCTGACAAAATTGATAAGGTCAACAGAGGTAAGGGGAACATCACTGTTAAGCAGGTCAGTCTTGAAATTATTGATTTTTGTAGTCAGTGTCTCCAGAAAAGAGTTGAGTGCTCTGGCGTCCTCCTTGGTGCCAATTGCTTTTTCTGTCTTCTGGTTCCATCGGGTGTAATCCCATTGTCTTTTGGTTGAGGTCTCTTTAGGGATTCCATCTACGGTTATCCTAATATAAACGTAGCGGTCTGTAGTACTTTGGTTTTTCGAACTCTTTAAGAAGTAGGAGAGTCCATAACTTTGCTCTAACATAATTACACATTTTAAGGGTTATTAATGTCGAACTAAAGCTTAAAGTAATCAAGTCGTTAATGTAGTTTACATGTTGTAAATCAGATTTTTATGATTTTATTTGTGGCAATTTTGTGGCAATTTTTGATTTTCTGAAAATTGCCATGAATTTGCCACAAAAATTATGAGTGTTTTTAAAAATTTTAGCGATTGCTATAGATAAAAAAAACCTGCAAATCATTGATTTTGCAGGTTTTAACCATTTTTTGATGCTTTTTGAAAACTTTAGTTTTCGCATCTTGCGGAGAGTGAGGGATTCGAACCCCCGAACCTGTGACAGTTAACGGTTTTCAAGACCGCCGCATTCGACCACTCTGCCAACTCTCCGCGACAAAAGTACGAATTTTTGCTCTCCTGCCAAATTTTATTTTAGAAATAGTGCTTATTTAGCTTTTATAAACTGTATATCAGCACTAAATTTTACTTCGTCGCTTACCATAACACCACCTGTCTCCAATGCGGCATTCCAGTTAAGTCCAAATTCTGAACGTTTAATTTTTCCTTCTACAATAAATCCAGCTTTTGTATTTCCCCATGGATCTTTCTGAATTCCCGCAAATTCCAAGTCGAAAACGACTGGTCTGGTTACCTCCCGGATTGTCAGGTTTCCTTTGATTTGTTCATTCGCTAAGCTTGTGGCTTCAAATGTTATCGCAGGATACTTTTCTACATCGAAAAAGTCACCACTTTTCAAATGCCCATCCCTCTGTTCATTTCGTGTATTGATTGAGGCTGTATCGATAGTTACTTTAGCAAGTGCATTGTCAAAAGTATCATCGTCTGCATCAAGATCTACTTTAAAGCTGTCAAAGTTTCCTTTAACGTTTGTGATCATCATGTGTTTTACTTTGAATTCTATCTCGCTATGTGCAGCGTCCAATTCCCATTTTCCTTGTGCCATAATTTTTTGTTTTTTCTTATTTGTTTAATAATACAAAGGTAACAGCGTTCTTTATTTTTTTGTTTGACCTAGATCAATAAAATAATCTTATTGAAAAGCAATCAGTTATTGAAAAACCGCAAAAAAAAGAAAGGGATATTTTGGAATTGTTGAACAAATGTCTACTTTTGCATTACCGAAAACGACGCGCCAATAGCTCAGCTGGATAGAGCATCGGTTTTCTAAACCGACGGTCTCAGGTTCGAATCCTGATTGGCGTACGAAAATCCTAAAAAACCTCGTTAATCACACGATTAACGAGGTTTTTTTATGATTGAATTTATTTAGCCATACAGCAGCTATTTTGACATTAGCTTTGCTCACCATAAGTTGAAGTAGCCGAGATTGTAGTGGAAGCAGTTGGAAGGGTAGTGTAATTCAACTCTCTCTTGTCTTTATTTTGTAGCATTATAATATTGCGCAAGTAAAGCCATTAAACATCTGTTTTTTTGTACCTTTAAGCAACATTTGGAATATCTTGTGTTTGGCCTATGAGTGATCAATTCGCTGGATACAGAGGTTACAACAATCCAGTTTAACAGTTCAGGTCAAAAGGAAGCAATATGGACGAAATATTTAAAAAGCAGGTGCATGAACTGGCTAGACTAGTTCCAAAGGGAAGGGTTTCGACTTATGGAGCAATAGCAAAGGCGTTGGGGTATCCAAATCATGCGCGTCATGTCGGAAAAGCAATGGGTGGATGTCCCAAAGATGTCCCTGCTCATCGGGTGATTTCAAGTGGCGGTGTTTTGTCTGTACCAGAATTTCAATCGAAATTGGAAACCGAAGGCATTGTGGTGAATAATCTCAGGATCAAGGATTTTAAAAAGATACTCTGGAATCCGATGGATGAACTTTAATAAATCAAAGAATAATGAAATATTGTGCTTTTTTGCGCGGCGTAAATGTCAAGGGAACCAATATGAAAATGGCGGATGTATGTCAGGTTTTTCGAGATGCGGGAATGGATCAGGTCAATTCGGTGCTGGCTTCCGGAAATATTGTTTTTTCGTCAGATAAGTCGGCCACGGAACTGAAAACAATTTTGGAAGCGGCGATGTCCGCTTATTTTTCCTATGAAGCTTTCCTCTTTATTAAATCGCAGGCGGAAACGACATTATTTTGGAGCAGTATTCCTTTTGAAAGAGCTCCTGAACTCCATATCTATGCTTTTGTTGGTTTGCCTGGGGTAGAACAGGTGCTCATGGCGGAATTCAATCAAAGTACCAAAGCAGATCATGAGCAAGCGGAAGTGGTCAATAACATATTTTACTGGCAGGTACCCAAAGGAAATACACTGGATTCAACATTTGGAAAAGTACTTGGTAGAAAAAGCCTAAAAGATAAGTTTACGAGCAGGAATGTAAACACATTTGAGAAAATTTTGAAAATTATGCATTAGATGATCATGCGCTGGTTTAAGGAAGATTTATTTAGAAGCGTATCGTACCTTTAATACAATACGCTTTTTCTCGGAAGGTCATGTATTGAATTAACCTTTATTGATTTCTGCTGATTGAGCCCATATATTGATATGTCCATCTTTAGCATACAGATCAATTTCTCGCATTTCTTCTAACGTAAATGATAGATTTTTGAGTGATCCCACACAATCAATTACTTGCTGTGGTTTAGATGCACCAATCAGTGCGGACGTTACTTGCTGTTTGCGAAAAACCCATGCAATAGCCATCTGAGCCAAAGATTGTCCTCTGCGTTGCGCAATAGCATGAAGAGCCTGGATATTTTTTCTATTTTCTTCACTGAGAAATTTGGTCTGTAACGATTTTGATTGTGAAGCCCTGCTATCTTGGGGAATGTCATGTAGATATTTGTCAGTCAGCATGCCTTGCGCGAGTGGCGAGAAAACAATAGAGCCAATGCCGATTTCGTCCAATGTGTCCAATAATCCATCTGATTCTACCCAACGGTTCAGCATTGAATAACTGGGCTGGTGGATTATAAATGGTGTTCCTAAGGATTTTAATATCGTATAGGCTTCCGTTGTGCGTTGCGAATTATAAGATGAAATACCTACATATAACGCTTTTCCATTCCGGACCAGCTGATCCAGCGCTAACATGGTTTCCTCTAATGGTGTGTTTGGATCGAAACGATGTGAATAAAATATATCAACATAATCTGTACCTAAACGTTTTAAAGATTGATCGCAGCTTGAAATAATGTATTTCCGGCTACCCCATTCGCCATAAGGTCCATCCCACATATGGTAGCCCGCTTTTGACGAAATAATCAACTCATCCCGGAGACCTGCAAACTGCTGTTTAAGAATCTGTCCGAAGGCAATTTCTGCACTGCCTGGAGGCGGACCATAATTATTGGCTAGATCGAAATGCGTAATTCCAAGATCAAAAGCCGTTGTGCAGATATCAACTTTGGTCTGGTGGGCTGTGTCATTTCCGAAGTTGTGCCATAGGCCTAAAGAAATGGCTGGTAACTGAAGACCGGATTTACCACAACGATTGTATATCATATTTTGGTAGCGATCGGGATGAGGGGTGTACTGCATATAGTTGAATTGTTTTAATCCAAATATAGGAATAAAGAAATTTCCCTGAATTGAAATTTAGTGTATTTTTATAGGAAATTTTGAATAAGTCGATTCTATAAGTAAATATGAAAAAATACACACTGATGATATGCCTGTTTTTGATTTGGGCAGCCAATAGCTTTGCACAGTCTAAAAGGTTGTTATTTAAAACTGCCTTTGGGGAATTTAAGGTTGTACTATATGATTTTACCCCCCATCATCGTGAATTGATGTTAAAGTCTATTAAAGACAGCGTCTATAAGGACGCCTTGTTTAACCGGATTATTGAAAATTTCGTTGTGCAGGGAGGCGAACATGATATAGATATCGAAAAAAGGGAAGCCGCAGATTCTTTACATCGTAAACCCAGATTAGCGGCAGAATTTGATCAACGTGCTTTTCATAAAATGGGCGCATTGGGAGCTGGACGTGATGGTAATCCGGAAAAGGCTTCTTTCCTCAATCAAATCTATTTTGTGGTTGGAAAAAAGATCAGTTCAGCTGATCTTGATGGACTGGAAGCAAAAAAGGGAATAAAATATACGGAAGAGCAGCGTAAGGAATATCTCGCTCATGGTGGACAGCCTAGGCTTGACCATGACTTTACGGTATTTGGTGAGATCTATCAAGGTCTCAATGTCATCTTGAAGATAAGTCGAGTGAAAACAGATAAACAAGATTTCCCGCTGACAAAAGTGCCTTTTAGCATCGTGGAGATTAACGAATAAAACCATCTCAAAAGATGGTTTTATTCGTTAATCCTTAGAAGGCATCGTTTTTTATAGATGCCTTTCACTTTTATTTTTTATTGTGATGTTCAAACTCTTCCTTTAATTTCTCGTAACGTTCTTTCCATTCATTGGGAAGTCTGCCTGGAATATCTTTCAGGCTTTTCAATTGAAAAGCAAATACGCAAGCAGCAAAGCCAACAGTACTGATCGCCATTCCGGTCCATATAACTAGGGAGAAACCAGCAAAAAGGGGATTCCAAAGTAAAATAAAACTAAAGACAATGCCTAATACTGCAAATAGTGTGATCCAGCCCCAGGATTTACTGCCATAGTTCTTAAGATCAAAGGAGAATGATAATAATTGAAACGATTTGAATAACGCATAAAATCCTACAATAAAAGCTAGCGTACTGGCTGATAACAGTGGGTTGGTAATCAATAGGACGCCAAATAAAGTGTAAAGAATTCCCCCCGTGAGGTACCATCCCCAACCGTCCACCTCATTTTTGTTTTGTAAGGCAAAAATAATTTCAAGTATTCCTGAAATAATAAATGACCATGAGAATAACATGCTCAATGCGAGAAAGGAGGCAATGGGCGTGGTGATTGTGTAAAAACCCAGCACAATTAAAAGGATGCCAATGATAAGTGGAATATACCAATGTTTAATGGATGACTTGATTGTTTTGAAAAATGAATTTGCCATAATACTAATTTAAATTATTGGTGATCAACATGCGCAGCCAAGCAGGCCTACAAAACTAAATCCTTCCTGTCTCTTTCAACAGTTTATAATATGCATATACAATATTGATTTCAGCATTTGTATACTTCAGTTCTGCTTCGAGCTTTGAATTGGAAGCATCCATAATATCCACTATTAGTGCCAATTGGTTCAAATACTTTTTCTCAATAATACGATAGTTCTCATCCGCAAGGGCTTTATTGTACGCTAAAGTATTGCGCTGGGCGTAGGCCTCATTGTATTTAATGTATGCACTATTAACAGCTACACTAGTCTTTTGTTTCAGCGCAAGTTCATATTTCTTGTTTTTCTCAATTTGTAAATCGTTTAATTTTAGCTTTCTATCTGTCGTATATAAAGAGGAGAGATTGTAACTGAGGGAAACACCAGCGTTCCAGGTATTCATATATTTGTCAATGACGGGCATGACATTTGTAATTGGTTTGACGAGTTCGTTCCCAGCAAATAGGACTAGGGCGGGGGATTTTTCAGATTTGGTTATATCCTTTTCGGTATAAAGTAGCTCAGTCTCTTTGGCAGCGAGGCGAATGTCAGGGTTTGAAGTCAAAGCTTCCTGTTTTAAAGTTACTAGATCCGCAGGCTGCATGTGGGATTGCAGAATTGCATCAACTGGTCTGATCACAGTTCCCTCTGGTAATCCCAAAGCAACATTAAGTTCGTCATTCAGAATATGGCTGTTGTTTAGAATAACTTCCTTAGCGAGTTGCAGCTCAGAAATCTGTAATTGATTTCGTATAACATCATTTTTAGTGATCATACCTTGTTTGTACAGTTTTTCTGTCAGTTCCAGTCTTCGTTGGGCAAGTTCAATATTTTGATTGTAAACCTGTTCCTGGTTATGGAGTTTAAAGAGGTCTAGATAGTATCCCAATACTAGAATTTTGATGTTTTGCTCCTCATTGAGATGATCTAATTCGGCGAGTTCTTCCCCCAAAGTTGATGCTTTGATCGAATTTTTGACCGCCCCACCTTTCCAGATAAGTTCTTTGGCCTCCAAGGAATAGTTGTTTCCGAAATGGGGTAATGGTACATGCTCCGAACCCGAAAGATTTTTCTCAATTAAAGCGGCATCTCCTAGATAAAAAGCCGAAACCGACGCGTTGACTTCCGGCAGTGTTTTCAATTTGGCGACTGTAGTTTTTTGTTTGGCAATATCAACCATAGTCTTCGAAACAGCTAGATTGGGGTGATTATGTACCGCAAGTATAAATAAAGTTTCAATAGTGATCTTTTGGGGCGATGCGCTGTCCTGTCCGTATGTTAGATTGCTGAAAGTTGTAAAGAAACAAACGACCAAGTACAAACCTGTTTTTAGTACGCTTGATTTTATGTTCATGTTCTATTTCTTAGTGCTATATGTGTAGTGCAAAGGTACCGACAGTTAGCGCCTAAAGAAATGTCTGATTAATGCTTTGTGATGTTCAATTGGTAACATTTGATGCCTGTTGTTTCCGGAATATACTGGGGGTAATACCAACATGTTTTTTGAAAAATTTGCTAAATGCATATTGATCAGAAAAATGAAATTCCTGTGCTAGTTGATTGATCGTTTTGTTGGAAACGATCAGTTGCGCCCGAGCTTCGCTCAGCAACCAATTGGTTAAGATGTCAGAAGGAGCATCCTTGGTGATTTCGCGGACGCTAATAGAAAGGTATTTGATTGATATATTGAGCAATTCTGCATAAAAAGCAAGTTCCCGATGCTGCTTATAGTTGTCTGCTACCAATTGCAAAAACTGCACAGTGATCTCTTCTTTCCGCTGATTACGAGCAGCTTCGTGGCTTTCGCCGGAATCATAAATAATAGCAGCTAATAAATAGATGATCGCCATAAAAATATTGATATTTGCTTTTTGTAGGAAATCTTTTTGTTGAATCTGTGCTTTTTTGCAGTTTTGATGCAGGGCGGAAACTAATGTCCAAATCGAATCAAAATCGCTTGCCTTGGGGACGAAAGGAACAGCACTATTGGCGTGAATAAGACGGTAGGCATCGTATTTACTGATGGAGAGACGGATTCGGCTGGAAAAATTTCTATCATAATTCAAGATTTTGAACTTTGCATCAGTACTGATATCCAAAAAACTATAATATTTATTATAGCCGATAAAGAAAATATTGCCCGCTTGTAACAGCAACGGTGTTCCATTGCAATTGATGACAAGTGTTCCGGTATTTACGAGAATGCAGGTTGTGTTAAGCGGGTGGTAAATCGGATTATCCAGCTTTTGGGGTAGTTCTGATTGATCTATTAACTGTATTTCGTTCATCTGAGTACGCTACATAAAACCAAGTCTTCCGGATATTCTTCGGAAGACTTGGTTATTAGGTATTTAGAATGTGACTTTTTTAGGGTCAGATCCAGAGAAACCCATTGCTGGTAATTCTCGGATAGTGTTAATATCTTGGTCTGTCAGCTCGAAGCTGTCCACATCCAAATTTCGTTTGATATTTACCGGATTAGTAGACTTTGGTAGAGGTAAAATACCTTGAGCCAGTGCAAATTTAATACAGATCTGTCCGACGCTAGTACCTTTCTGTTCCGCTAAGGTGATCAATGTCTCATCCTGCAGTATTCTTCCTGAGCCTAAAGGAGACCAGGCTTGGACTAGAATATCATTTGATTTACAAAGGTCAACTGTTGCTTGTTGAAGATGACCGGGATGAAATTCAATCTGGTTAACACTAGGCACGACGGTCGCTGTCTCCAATAATTGCGCTAAATATTCCTTTGGAAAATTGCTGACACCTATTGCCTTCACTTTGCCTTGTTGGTATAAGTATTCGAAGGCTTTCCAGGTATCCGCGTTAATAGCAGCCCAATTTTCAAATTGAGTCTCGTTGGCAGGCCAGTGAATCAGGTAAAGATCAAGGTAATCCAACTGTAGGTCGCTGAGTGATTTCTCAAACGCAGCAATTGTTTTATCATAACCACGTTCTGTATTCCAAAGTTTGGTTGTTATAAACAACGTATTACGATCTATTCCGCTATCCTTGATTGCCTTGCCCACACTTTTTTCATTACCATAAATAGCTGCCGTGTCAATATGTGTATATCCAGCAGCCAACGCCTCTTTAACGGCTTGGTATGCTTCGTCTCCTTCCGGAATTTGCCAAGTCCCAAATCCAATTGCCGGAATTTCAATTCCATTGTTCAATTTGAATGATTTCATGCTTAATAGTATTTTTTGTGTCAACTAAAATAGGATTTCGTCTGTATTATCTCGTCACTGAAATGTCAAGAGGAACACCTTTTAAAGAGATATGGTTAACTTATTCTGTATTGCCAAAATATATTTATTTTCACAATTTTATTGTCAAAAAGGTCGGGATACCACATGGTTTATAGCATTAATTGTTATCTTTAGGCGAAATTTTGAAAAAATCAGATTTTTCATTGATTTCACATAGCATTAAAAATTAAACATATTTCTAATAGATTACTATGTCAAACAAATCAAAAATTGTTTGGACAAAAACAGATGAAGCTCCTTTGTTGGCGACTTACTCGTTTTTGCCTATTGTACAAGCGATTACAGCTACAGCTGATATCGATGTTGAATTGAGAGATATCTCTTTAGCAGGTCGTGTTCTTGCAAGCTTTCCAGAATTTTTAAAAGAAGATCAAAAAATTGCCGATGCATTGGCAGAGTTGGGGCAAATGGCTACGACTCCAGAGGCAAACATCATTAAGTTGCCAAATATTTCGGCGTCTATCCCACAATTGAAGGGCGCTATTGCGGAGTTACAAAAAGCTGGTTATGCGATTCCAAACTATCCAGATGATGCAACGACAGCGGAAGACAAGTCGATCAAAGCTAAATATGCAAAAGTATTAGGATCAGCTGTAAACCCGGTATTGCGCGAGGGTAACTCGGATCGCCGTGCTCCGAAAGCAGTAAAGAATTACGCGAAAGCAAATCCACATAAAATGGGCGCTTGGGCGAAAGATTCAAAAACAAAAGTTGCATCGATGACGTCTGGGGACTTCTATGGTTCGGAGCAATCTGTAACAGTAGAAAATGCAGGTCAATTCAAAATTGAATTTGTGGATGCACAGGGAGCAGTGACCGAATTGAAAGGTCTTTCTCCTTTGAAAGCTGGCGAGGTAATCGACTCATCAACGTTAAGCTTAAATGCGCTGAAAGGATTTGTCGCCGATGCAATTGCTGAGGCCAAAGCTGCTGGGGTATTGTTGTCTGCACATTTGAAAGCAACGATGATGAAAGTTTCGGATCCAATTATTTTCGGTGCTGTTGTTGAGACTTACTTTGCGGATGTTTTTGCACAATATGGTGACTTGTTCAGCGAATTGGGTATTAATAAAAATAACGGTTTAGGCGAGGTATATGCTAAAATCGCAGGCCATGCAAAAGAGGCTGAAGTGAAAGCTGCTATCGACGCTGCTATCGCAAATGGTCCTGCTTTAGCGATGGTAAATTCAGATAAAGGTATTACAAATTTCCA
>JAITLV010000123.1 GCA_031277685.1 Sphingobacterium sp.
CGATCACCAATATTGCCTATGCATGTGGATTCAACTCCCTGCCCAACTTCAACAAGTTCTTTAAATCGATTAAAGGGATTACCCCTTCCGATTATAAAAGTAAGCTTTTATCAAATAAAGATTAGCGAGCAGTGCCGACCTTGTAAAAAAAGAGCTGTTAACATTGCTCTTTTTTTTAGCCCTTCGGTTCCAATGGGCTAACGGATGTTCCAGCAAGCTCACGCATCCAGTTATTGAAATCCACATCTGATGGTATGTCGAACTTTTTGCGCAGTCTATTTTTACGGACCTGCACCGCCCTGATCGTCACAAAGGTGTATTCCGAAATATTTTTTGTCGAGAAGTTGAGAAATGCCATGGCACAAAACTCTAATTCTGTACTTCGCAGATTAGCGTCAAATGATTTGAGCGCCTGGATAAACTGTGGATACAATTCGGTAAATAAAATCAAAAATTCAGGATTGTTACTTTTGGCCAGGTCTATGAGTGTATTGAATTTATTTTCCCCGATCTGTTCGGTCAGTTCCTTATTGATTGTTTCGGTTTCCTGCAATGCCTCTTCTTTCTGTACCAATATCTTCCTGTTGTGCTTCGACCGCCAAACAAAAAACGAAACAGCAACAAGCAGCAACAATAGGGCGTTAAGTGCAATTGTTCCAGCCCTTGACACCTTGGTATCCGACTCTTCATCCTTAAGTTTCAAAATCTGATTGAGTACCTGATCGACCACCTCTCTATTTTCATTTTCCAACGAATCAGTGAGCCGGCTAAAGGCCATTTCATATTGATCGCCTTTAGCTTTGTCGCCATTGGTTCTTCGATAAAAATCCGCAAGCTCCCTATAAGAATTTTTGATTCCTATTCTTACACCCGCGGCCTGCTTTTTTTTCAGACCTTCTTCATAAAAAATGGCAGCCTTTTTAAAATCTCCGCGCTTTTCCTCCAAAAGGCCCAGCGCATCATATGTGTTCAGGACAACAGGTATCTTATATTTTTTTATGAGCTCGAGCGATCTGTCAAGATATTGCTTCGATTTTGCTAACTCTCCTCTCTGCGCATATAATTTCCCTAGGTTTTCATAAACAATCTGATAACGCATAGCGGCATCCTTTTCAGCAAATACCTTTAGGTTATCCAACTGTAGCTCGGTATATTTTTGCATAGAATCCAGTTGCCCTAGGCGCTGAAAAACGACACTTAAATTTTCGTAGTTATACTGACGAGATTTTACTTGCTTTTCACCATTCAGCTTTTTGATCAGCCCCTGCTGCAAATAAAATTCCCGAAGGGCTTGCTGATTGAGAAGGAGCCCACCATACGCCCGTCCTCGTAATCGATGGACTTCAGATTGCAGGAAAATTTCATTCTTATAATAATCTGTCGTTTCAACACGGTCCAGCTGCTTCAGTCCTTCTTTAAATAAGCCTGCAGTCACAAGTCCTTCTGCTACATAAGAGCCGGATTTTGCTTTTCCTTCATCATAGTCAGCAGCATTGGCGATATTAAGTGCTTTTATTGCCGTTTCAATATAGGCTACCAAATTCCCTTTCTGTGCAAATTCCATCGATTTTGTTAAAAGTGAATCCACCTCCTGCTTAACGCGATCAACAGCAATTGTTTTAAATGTGAATAAACATAAAATAAAAAGTAAAAATTGCTTTTTCATGATAGTACTAAGTCATTATTTAGGCATCTCTCGATTGTCTCTCTTGCGAGGCTTTTTAGATCTTCCGATAGCGCACGCAAATCTAGCTATTTTAAGAGTTCAAACAACAATTAATCCCAGTTTCTAAAAAATTTCATTTTTATCTATTTTTTCCTCACAAACAAACTCAACCTTCCCTTGCTACCAAAAGATTGCTTTCGCTATATTTTGACCTTTCACGCATCCAGTTATTGAAATCCGCATCGGAGGGTATCTCAAACTTTTTACGTAGTCTATTTTTTCGGATCTGTACCGCCCGAATGGTTACATAGGTATATTTCGCAATGTTTTTGGTTGAAAAATTAAGAAAAGCCATGGCACAAAATTCCAGTTCAGAACTGCGGATATTGGGCGACAAAGCTTTCAGGGCTTCAATAAAATCAGGATACAAGTCGTTAAATAATAACAGAAATGCCGGGTTATTACTTTTGGCTATTGCAATGAGATGATCGAACTTATCCTTTTCCATTTTTTTACATTTTCTTTGGAATGTTTCGCTTTGAGCAAGACATTCATGAGGTAGATTGAGGTTATTTTATAAGCAGCGAAGAAAGACGCAAAATGAGGTCTTTCCCTTTCAAGTTTAGTTAAGCATAGGTAAAAAGAGTGCCCTTTTCCAATGTACCATCGGAGCTGCAGAACACATTGTAAAAAATAGTTATCAGCCTAAGCCGATAACTATTTCATAAAATATTACATTATCCAAATAATATTATCAGGGAAACTATTTATTTCTAACACAACGTATCCCGATTGCGTTATTTTGATGTATAGGCATGATGTAGACGTCGGTTGCGGTTAAAATTACAGCAGGCTTAGCCGTTCCTTGTACCGTACGATCGGCCCAATAAACCCCAAGAGCATCTGCTGGAATATGTGTACTGACATTCCCTGATCCACTTTCTACAACGACCGATTTGTTATCCGGTAAGAACATATAATTATCCAAATTTGTAGTCGGTACTGTTGCTGTTCCCAAAAACCAGCCTGTCTGACCATTATACGTACCTCTAGCTTTTCCGGCTGCAATAAGCGATTCATATTCAGCTTGTGATGGAGTTTGCCAACCAGTACCTAGGACAGTAGAGCAATATCCTTGCGACCCTCCGCCATTGTGTACGCCTCCCAATACATATTGTGCTGCCTCTACTGCAGTTGGAGGCGAACCAGCCTTTAAATTGGCCGATCCCCAGTAATAGTTTGAGTTTGGAATATCCAATGCGCCGCGAGGTACCAAACGAAGTTTTAGATCATATTTGGTCCCTTTTTGTAGTGACAGATTCGATAGATCTATTAACCCAGAGCGTACACCAGTCTGTGTTGCATTTAAGGTTACCGTTCCAAAATTAATCTTACCAGCTGTTGTACCGGCAGCTTCAGTAATAATCAAAGTCGGATTACTGGACCATGTTAAGCCCGTACCTGTAAATGAAAGCGCACGATTTAGTGACTGTCCGACTTGCGTATACGTTCCACTCGCAAAGCTAAATGTCGCTGACTGGTAATTCGGTGTTATTGTACCGCCTACCATTGCTGTAATATTACCAACAACATTAGCAGAGGTGCTTTCCAAAGTCGCTTTTACTTCGGTAAATACATGGCTCAACACGAGGTTTTGAACAGTATTTTGTCCACCAGCAATAGTTACCGATTGCTTTTTCCACAAAAGATCAGTATCTGCTCCACTTACATTAAAGCTAATGTTTGCAAGATTCTGATTCAGATTGATCGTTGGGAAAGTCTGTCCCGGATCCACTGCCAACGCAACAAATGTGTAAGTACCTGCCGATAAGGTCATGGTCCAATTGGTACTTGCATTCGAATAGGTCAATACCCCAGTATTGTTGACATAGTTTCCAGAAGCATCGTAAGCAGCAATAAGGTATTTGGCCCCATTATCAAGTGCGATAGGTGCTGTAGAAGCCTTGGTGCTTCCGGCCGAAGCACGCAAGGCGCTCGATGAAGTTACCGCTGTTAAGGTTGCTTTAACGTCAATTTCATTGTTAAATGGAACGGTCTTATTTTGTATTCCTGTCGTTGATACCTGGCTTTTCGCTGTTGACGCTTTCGTTTGTAGATTGCCATCGTTATCGGAATAAGATATTCCAGCAATTTTAATGCTTACCTCACCTTTATCGACATCGGTATTGGTGTCATTTTTCTTATTACAAGCAGAAGCAATAACAGTTAGGGCGAGCAGTATTTTTGTGATATTTCTTTTCATTCTTTATAAAAATTTATGTTGTATTTTTAAAATTACCACCAGCCTTCGTTCTGGCTCGATGTACTTGATTCCTCTGCGTCCCATTGCTGTTGCACAGTTCCTGATTGAACAGAGCCAGCTGCAACACTATACTCTAAGACGATGTTTTCCACCTTGATTTCAGGTGCCTCATAGGGTGATTTACCCTGCATGATTGTTTGCGTTTTCTTTGTTTCCATAACTTTAAATGAAAAAATATTGATCTATTTTATTTCCGTTTCAATGACTGGACAAAGTTGCTTTTAAATAAATAGTAAGCGAAAAAACAGGCTATCACATCGCTATCACACTTTATTTCCTAAAACACAAACAACTAATTATCAATAAGATAAAAACAATCAAACAGATTAACTCTAGGTTATATTAAATACAAAAGAAAAGTTATATTATTAATAAAGGGATAAATATTATCCCTTTATTATCGAATCCAACATTACTTTTCTGGAAGTGTAAGATCAATTGGATATAAAAACAAAAAGGCCATTCCTTTTGGAATGACCTTTTTGTTTTTATTCAATTTATCGTCTTTTGAAGTTTTTCGTTTAGGTTGGTTCGGTTTAGCTATTGGTCGCTACCTATTGTTTGCCTTCAATATAAAATTGATAATGGGACTTGGATCCACCAGGCAATGCGGGTGGTGCCCGACGTCGGGTTTATGGATGATCTCAATACGACCACCTGCGCGACGGATCTCCTCCGCAAATGGCAAGGTATTTTCAGCGATAGGCACGACATCGTCCTTATCGCCGACAACATGGAGCAATGGTATTTTGAAACCTGCAATGATTTTGGCTTTATCAATGGGTGCATCCGCAAATGCCCAAGCCTGTGTTTCGGTCAATCCGTAGTCTTTCTTAAAAGTCTCCCAATCCGGTTTACTTCCTTTTCCTGTAGTTTTGCCACCGGGCCAGCTTTTAAAATCCAGTACGGGGGCATCGGCATAGATCGCATTTACCCGATCGGGATAACGTAAGCACCAGTTGTAAATATAGACACCACCCCTACTCATTCCCTCCATAGCCGATTTTTTACTGAGCCCACCTTCCTGTAACTTTCGGTAAAATCCATCCCAGATTTTTAGCGCTTCCTCATTACCAAAAAGCTCGGCGACATCACAGTATACCACATGGAAGCCGTGCTCGAGCAGACCAATATCGACCTGCGGTTCGTGCCCCCAAAAGCGGGCACGCCATACCCAGGGATGCCCTATCGCTGTCACTTTTGGACGGATAATCTTGGCCTCGTGTCCCTGAAACAAAAAACTATAGCCCTCAAATCCGTGGAAATCTAAGTTTGAGTCACCCAATTTCATATTTTGGGCCAGGTTAAAATCATCTACTCCATTTTTCCCTGAGGTGATCACGTCGGAACTCGATTTGTGCTGCCCGATACTTGGCCCAGCAATAGTCAATAATAAGACACCTAAGCCGTACTTTAGGGTACGGCTTAGGTAAGAAATTTTATATTTCACTGTTTTTTTCATGCTTGTTTTAGGTTCCTAAAAAGTTCAATACCATTGATTTCCTAAATTTATAAAAATAAAAGAATCTTCCATTCCCTTATTTATTCAGCGCCTTTTCTATCCAGTATTTGGCAGCCTCAGCCATTTTCTCGGGGGAGACAGCACGATCGGATAAGTTTCCTGCTTTATCAAAAACCAGATAGCTTGGAATAGCATAGTCAAACTGCTTGATAATTGCTTCAAATTGTTTTTTATAGAGGTAATAATGATCGCCTTCCAACAGATTTGTAAACTCCTCGAATTTTTTGCGATCGGAGCTTTCATCCGTCACATACACAAATACCACATCATCGCGATCGCTATACTGTTTCTTTACTTTTTCCATTTCAGGAAAAGATGCAATGCAGGGACCACACCAGGTCGCCCACAAATCGACCAGTACCACTTTTCCCCGATAGGGTTTGATCAACTCTTCAA
>JAITLV010000124.1 GCA_031277685.1 Sphingobacterium sp.
CGATCACCAATATTGCCTATGCATGTGGATTCAACTCCCTGCCCAACTTCAACAAGTTCTTTAAATCGATTAAAGGGATTACCCCTTCCGATTATAAAAGTAAGCTTTTATCAAATAAACATTAGCGAGCAGTGCCGACCTTGTAAAAAAGAGCTGTTAACATTGCTCTTTTTTTAGCCCTTCGGTTCCAATGGGCTAACGGATGTTCCAGCTAGCTCACGCATCCAGTTATTGAAATCCACATCTGATGGTATATCGAACTTTTTACGCAGTCTATTTTTACGGACCTGCACCGCCCTGATCGTCACAAAGGTGTATTCCGAAATATTTTTTGTCGAGAAGTTGAGAAATGCCATGGCACAGAATTCCAATTCGGTACTCCGAAGATTAGCGTCAAATGATTTGAGCGCCTGGATAAACTGTGGATACAATTCAGTAAATAAAATCAAAAATTCAGGATTGTTACTTTTGGCCAGGTCTATGAGCGTATTGAATTTATTTTCCCCGATCTGTTCGGTCAGTTCCCTATTGATTGTTTCAGTTTCCTGCAATGCCTCTACTTTCTGTACCAATATCTTCCTGTTGTGCTTCGACCGCCAAACAAAAAACGAAACAGCAACAAGCAGCAACAATAGGGCGTTAAGTGCAATTGTTCCTGCCCTTGACACTTTGGTATTCGATTCCTCATCTTTGAGTTTCAAAATCTGGTTGAGCACCTGATCAACGACCTGTCTATTTTCGCTCTCAAGCGAATCAGTGAGCCGGCTAAAAGCCATTTCATATTGATCGGCTTTAGCTTTATCTAAGTTGGTTGAGCGGTAAAAATCGGCTAGCTCGCGGTAAGAATTTTGCATGCCTATTCTGCTACCAGCTGCCCGCTTTCTTGCTAACCCCTCCTCATAGAACACCGCAGCCTTTTTTAAGTTTCCTCGCTTTTCCTCTAAAATAGCTAAAGCATCATACGTATTCAGCACAACAGGAATGTTATATTTCTTTATTAGTTCAAGTGATTTGTCGAGATATAGTTGCGCTTTGGGCAAATCGCCTTTTTCAGCAAACAATTTTCCGAGGTTTTCATAAACAATCTGATAACGCATAGCGGCATCCTTTTCAGCAAATACCTTTAGGTTATCCAACTGTAGCTCGGTATATTTTTGCATCGAATCCAGTTGCCCCAGACGTTGGAAAACAGTACTTAAGTTTTCATAGTTAAACTGACGGGATTTTACCTGCTTTTCACCAGTCAGCTTTTTAATAAGCTCTTGTTGCAAGTGAAATTCCCGAAGAGCCTGCTGATTTAGCAGGAGACCACCATAAGCCCGTCCCCGTAAGCGACGGACTTCAGATTGCAGGAAAATTTCATTCTTATAATAATCCGTGGTTTCAATACGGTCTAGTTGTTTTAGCCCTTCCTTAAATAAACCTGCTGTCACAAGTCCTTCCGCTACATAAGAGCCGGATTTTGCTTTTCCTTCGTCGTAGTCAGCGGCATTGGCGATATTAAGTGCTTTTATTGCCGTTTCGATATAGGTTACCAAATTCCCTTTCTGTGCAAATTCCATCGATTTTGCTAAAAGTGAATCAACTTCTTGCTTAACGCGATCAGCTGCAATTGCCTGAAACGTGAGTAAACATAAAATGAAAAATAAAAATTGCTTCTTCATGGTAACAATAGGTCATTTTCAGGCATCTCTCCCTTGCCTCTCTTGCTAGATTTTTTTGTATCTTCGAATAGCGTGTGCAAATCTAGCTATTTCGAGAAATTAAACCAACATTAAATTGGTACAAAATAAATTCAAATTCCAATACTGTCACCTTCATATTCTTAAAAGAAAGATAGTTAAGAGTACGGCACGATCACGATAAGCATCATATTTGATTAATATGGCGCATTAATAGCAAGCGCATCGGCCAGAGAAATGCGATAAAGATCGTATTGAATTACAATAATTTATTGAAAGCAAAGATAAACAATCGTTAAATACGCCGATTAAACTCAGCTATCACAAAAGTATCACACATAAAATAAATATCCGAACCAAGAAATTACGATTGGATCCCCTCGAATTGCGATAAATGGAAATAAAAATATATGGTTTGCAATTTATTTTAGATCGTTTCAACAACATGTTCTTGTTTAGCAAGAGGCGTTCGGTGAATCTGATCGCGCATCCAGTTGTTAAAATCTATATCAGAGGCAATGTTAAGCTTTTTGCGTAATCTATTTTTGCGTATCTGGACAGCCCGCACCGTTACAAAGGTATATTGAGCAATATTTTTGGTCGAAAAATTCAGAAAGGTCATGGCACAGAATTCCAGTTCGCTGCTGCGGATTTTTGGATTTATTGTTTTTAATGAGGCGATAAACTCGGGATAGATTTCATTGAATAAAGCCAAAAACTCGGCATCATTATTTTTCGCTAGAGCAATTAGATCAGTAAATTTATTCCTTTCCATTGTACGTTTTATTTCTGTAAGTTTTATCCTTGTTTATTCTTGAGATCCTTACCATGAACTCCATAACTTCCAAAAAACAGACTTTTATTTTTCCCTTTAAGGAGAGTAGAGCTATTAAACTCGACGGGGCTCCATCTTCCCCATCGAGTAAATCCAAATATATTATCACGAACCTTCACGCAAATTGGTCCGGGCGATAATTCATTATTGTAATCATCAGGGAACTTTTAACAGCGCATTTTCAGCTATACATTTATCCGCCAATCTCCTTTTCGAAATACCCTCCCTGATTATCTTCACAAATATTTAGATTAAAAGAAAGAAACAAAAAAAACAGCCTTTCACATTGCTATCACACTTAATAAATAACTGATAAACAAAAAGTTAAAACCAATACATCTATATAACCAGTTAACTTCCCGTTCAATCCAGTACGCGCCCAACCGCCGAATTTTCCACCGATGTAAGCCGAGTGTTGGTTTCTCGCTTCATTGGATAAAGTTCCCTTCCAAAAAAAACTCGGCTGAGATCTTTTTAATCCCTGCCGAGTAGTATGTCAAAATAGTTGTTCTGAATCTTTATGCCGAAAATTGCAATTCAACAGCTATTTATCTCAACCTAAAATCTGTCATCTTAGACAGCCCTACCTTACCAATTAATGGTTCGATTATCGTCACCCGCATTGTCCCATGACTCTTGCGGATCGGTACTATGGATCGTATCAGGAGCTGCCGACCCCGCTGCGATACCTTGCTCCAACTCTACTGTCGTTGATTCAACGCGTGGACTTATATAAACCTTCTTTTCTGTATTTTTCATGATTTGATCTTTTATTATCGGTACTCCAAAGAATAAATTAAATTTTTAGATTAAGGACAGGCAACTTTTTTTCTGCCGCTACCTGCACCAAGCATAGTTGTTTTACCTTGCACTATCTGAGTAATTTTCACCGTATTTGAAGTCGAACTCCAAGGCACAATATTAAATGTACCAGCTGTTAAAACCAATGGATACAATTCGCCACCATTACTTTTACTACCATACATACTTACCTTACCATCACGAGCAATGACAACACGAATAATTGGATGAGTTGCTGTACCAACCATGTTATAAATCTGAGGAATATTAGCCCCACCTTCGGCGTTCGCTCCATTATAAATACTTCCGTCCGCAAATTGTACATTTCGGGGTGCAATGGCGATACCTGCTTCAAATTGAATCTCTTGAGTCGCTAATTTGACTCCATTTACTTCCATATTGAACGAATTATCCAATTGCTGAATATCGAATACAAAACCATAATCTGCCCCTGGTGCCGTCAATGTTCGGGTAATCACTCCCCCATTAGGTACAACGACTCCATCAACGTTCGCACCGTTGTTCCCATTATTATTGGCAGCGGGGTAATCCCAATTCAAATTAGCACCACCAGTTACTTCCTGCGTACAGGTTTTGAAGTTCAGGTTCAGGTTATAACGTTGTCCTGGAACAATATTTAAACCTGCTACAGATACATTATTCTTCGTTTCACCATCGATTGTGATGGATCCGAAATTAAAGACACCATTTGTTGCACTTGGATGTATCAATACTGTCGGCGTACTAGACACAGTACGTAATCCAGCAGCACCCAATGTCGGAAATACAACATTGGCTGTAGCTGTTGATCCATTGTAGGTAATTGTACCATCCGCCAATTTTAAATTGGCACTTGGATGCGTCGGGTCAATAGTTGTTGAAGCCAGGTTTGTAATGGCACCCGTCATTTCTGTCGCCATGCTCAGTTTGGTCGTTACTTCACTGTATTGATGCTTTAAGACAACATCGAGATTATTGTCGCCAGCTTGAACAGTAAGATCCTTCTTAAAGTACATCAGGTCAGCACTGATATTATCCAGACTGGCTGTTGCCAAATCTGTTTGTGCCGTGACCGCAGGTACCGTAGCGGTACTGTTCACCGAATAGGCTACGAAAGTGTAGGCTTGTCCGGCATCCAGCGTGATATCGCTCGTATTGTCTACTGTGTTTGTATAGGTCTTTTCAGTCACATAATCACCGCTGTTATTATAGACAACGATTTTGTATTTGACGTTATCGCCAAGTGGAGTACGCTCCTCGGTTACCGCAGCGCGATTTCCGGACGAGGCCCGCAATAGGTTGCCACTTGTTGCGGACGACTCGTTCGTCAACGTTGCTTCAAAAGAACTTGTCTTCGTAAGCGGTACTACAATGGTCTGATTGGATGCTGTCGAGCTACTTCCGTTGCTCGCTTTCTTTGTTGTAACGACAGGATTTTCTACCCCGAGTAAATGAATGCTTACATTCGCTTTGCCACTCTGGGCTACACTGTCTTTACTTTCCTTACATGCGTATAAAGAACCGCAGATAAGTGCCGAAAAGGCTAACGTTTTCCAACCGTTTGTTGTTCGAAATTGTGAAATCATTTTGGAAATGGTTAATTTAATATTAATGTATTTTTTATGATTTTAGAATGAAATACTTCGATTCGATTACATGTCAACAACACCAGGTTCTTCCATGCTTCAAAACGTTGCCACAAAGATTAACATTCGAGCAAAAAAATAAAGAAAAAGCACCTATCACATCGCTATCACACTTTGCTTAACAAAACATAACAAACTAATTATCAATAATATAAATAAAAACAAAACAGATTAACTTAAGGTTATATTCAATACAAAAGAAAAGTTATATTATTAATAAAGGGATAAATATTATCCATTTATTACCGAAAGCACAGCATTGGTTTTCTGATAGCATAAGATCAATAGGGTATAAAAACCAAAAGGCCATTCCTTTTGGAATGGCCTTTTGGTTTTTATTCAATTTATCGTCTTTTGAAGTTTTTCGTTTAGGTTGGTTCGGTTTAACTATTGGTCGCACCTATTGTCTGCCTTCAATATAAAATTGATAATGGGACTTGGATCCACTGACGGTCGTTTTGCCACCAGGCCAGCTTTTAAAATTTAGTACAAGTGCATCAGCATAGATGGCATTGACCCGATCGGCGTGATGCTAGCTTCCATCGTAGATATAGACAGACAATAAGTTTGGCAAAATTCTTTAGAACAATCAAATCTAACGCTTCCTTTGTTGCTGGCGCATGATCGGCAAAGCGATAGTCGACAATAAAACAAATAAGCCGTACTGCATAGTACGGCTTAAGTAATTAAAAGAATCTTCCATTTCCCTATTTATTCAGCGCCTTTTCTATCCAGGATTTGGCAGCTTCAGCCTTGTTCTCGGGGGAGACAGCACGATCAGATAAGTTTCCTGCTTTATCAAAAACCAGATAGCTCGGAATAGCATAGTCAAACTGCTTGATAATTGCTTCAAATTGTTTTTTATAGAGGTAATAATGATCGCCTTTCAACAGATTTGTAAACTCCTGGAATTTTTTGCGATCGGAGCTTTCATCCGTCACATACACAAATACCACATCATCGCGATTGCTATACTGTTTCTTTACTTTTTCCATTTCAGGAAAAGATGCAATGCAGGGACCACACCAGGTCGCCCACAAATCGACCAGTACCACTTTTCCCCGATAGGGTTTGATCAACTCTTCAA
>JAITLV010000150.1 GCA_031277685.1 Sphingobacterium sp.
AAGTGGTTGTACAGGCTAAGGCTGCAAAGGACAACATACCCATGTTGCCTAAACTTCTAAACTTCGATTTCATGTTAATTAACATTGATTTGAGACTATTTACTTTTCTATTTTTCTATGCTTCAACCGTACGTAAAAAGATGTCCGGAAATTTGCGCCAAATCAACTACAAACAAATGCTATTATCAATTAACAAGGGATCGGATAGCAAATTTTTGCTATACTTTTATAACCATATAACAAATTTTTGCTACGAAAATAACCCTATAAATAAAGGGTAAATAAAAAGAAATGTCAATTAAATAGGTAACTTTGGAATCCTGAACTTAAAATTCGCTATGTTAACAAATGATTCACAACTTGCTGTTATCTTAGATGATCATGGTCTATTTGCCACATCTTTTTCCATACTTTTAGAAAAGTACAAGCTCTTTCATTTTGTAAAATCATTTGACAGTAAGGATGACTTCCTACGATTTTTAGAATCGTCAGGTACTCAAAAAATCTATATTTTTTTAGATTACTACTTATCAGAAGGAACAGGGCTTTCCCTTTGGCCTGAAATAGGCCGGTTAAACAAAGCTGCGAAAACAATTTTTCTGACCAGCGCTGTCTCACCACTGCTTATCCAAACATTGAGAAATTATAATCCCGATGGCATTTTAAGTAAGTCCTGCAATCTTGACACCTTAAAGTCATGCCTTGCTTCGATCCAGTCTGGTCAGCATTTTATTGATCCATTTTTTGAAAAGCTGCTTGAAAACTATCAATCCATACCGGTCAGATTTACACCGCGCGAAATTGAACTTTTAAAACATTTCGCCCTTGGCGAGAGCATTGCCAAGACAGCCGAAAAATTATTTTTGAGTCCCCACACTGTCGTGGCACATAGAAGGAAAATGATGGCTAAAATAAACTGCCAGTCCATCACACAGTTAATTACATTTGCCCGGGAACACGAAGTGATCTAATGTCTTGTATATGTCGTCCATCCGTAGGACGGTCCAGTTCAAATCGGAAAATAGATCCCTGCCCTTCATGGCTCTCTATTAAGAGCTCACTGCCGCTAAGTTCCAGATAATAACGGCAGAGTTGCAACCCGATACCATAACCTTTTTCATTTTTTGTTCCCCGATGGCTGACAGGTTCAGCAACAGCAAATAAATTTTCGCGTACCTGTTGGGACATTCCTACACCAGTATCGATGACACTAAACGTAATACGGCTATTTTGATCGTTTATCGCTGCTCTTAACGTGATCTGATTATCTGGTTTACAGAATTTGATCGCATTATCCACTAAATTACGGAGAACTATCATGACGACCTCAGCATCAGCCAATGCCTTCAGCTCGTCATCACATTCAATCAGCAGCTTAATTTTCTTTTCCGCCAGTCTTTTTACATGTATACCCTTAATCTGCCGGAAAATATCCCTGACATAAAATTCTCCTATGACCAGATCCGATGTGTGCAGGTGTTGATTGACCCAGAGCAGCAGGTTCTCCATTAAATTGATCATGGAATCAAATTCCTCACTATTGGAGGAAAGTAAATTTTTAATTTCTTCCGGTGGAACAAGTTCGTCCCGTATCAGCATGAGGATACTGTTTAAATTATTGATCGGTGAGCGTACATCATGGGTCACCAATGCTAAAAGGGACTTTTTAAAATTATCCGAATCTTCCAATAAGGCATTCTGCTCTTCGATAAATTCATTGGTATTGCGGAGCGTCTGGTTGGCTCTCCTTTTGTCTTTAACATTTTTCAACAAAAGAACCGCAATGACTAACAATGAAATGATCAATACAGTAGCCACCAGCAAAATGTAATTCCGTCGCAACACTTTGGCAGTATAGTGTAACTCTAACTCATTTTGTTGCTTTTTAAACTTAAATTCCTCTTCATTTCGCACCAGTTGTTCTTTGTTATCGGCACTATAAAGTGAGTCGGATGCGGATTTATATTCTTTATAATAGAAAATTGCCTGGGATAGTTCCTGTTTTTTTTCCAGTATCGTAGCGAGTCGGTTTGCAGCGTTCTGTATATAATACAATTGTTTATTCTGCTTTGCCACGTCATAACATAATTCTGAATAACGTATGGCCGCATCCATATGATCCATTCCCAAATAACATGTGGCAAGATTGTCCAGCAACCGTAAATATTCAGTCTGTTCGCCAGTAGATTCAAGGGTAGCTTTGGCCATCAGATAGTAAGACAATGCATGATCCCATGCTTTCTTTTCCATATATAATGACCCCAGTGACTGGAGCGCATTTCCAATGGCTTTGTAATTTTTGTTTTTTTCAGCTAGTTTTAAAGATTGATCATACAGCTCTTTGGCATGTTGCAGATCATTTTTATGTAAATACAGATGGCCGATATTTCCTAAAATAAAAGTTGATCGGGATGAGTCTCCCAACGATTCGTATTGCCTGAGACTTTCCTGATAATATAAAATAGCCTTGTCATCCTTGTGCTGATAATGATACACCATTCCCATATTATGAATCGCATGCGCTTTTATCAACGGGAGATCGTAGCTTTCGGCCAGTTCGATGGCAAGGTTTAACTGTTTCAGTGCCTCGGTATGAACCCCCAGGGCAATATAAGGCATAGCCAAATTACTTAATATTTTGGCTTTCCGGCTATAGTCACCCTCCTCTGTAGCAATCGTTATGGCTTGATTATAATACGTAATGGCTTCACTGTACATTCCCTTTTCATAGGCCCCGATCCCAAGATTTCGAAATGCATCTATTTTTCCGGTCCTATATTCCATGCTGTCACTCAGCGCGAGCGTTCTTCTGCTCAGCATTATGGTAGAATCCGGAAAACTGGACCAATACTCATAAGCCCTCAAGTTGAGTCTATTCACTAATGCAGTATCCTGTAGTCCAGCGCCGGTATCATTTTTATGATCAGGAGAGAAACATGAAAAATTTAATAGGATTAACATCAAGAGCATTAGTCTCCTGAATATATGACACTGTTTACCTTCCATTTTAAATAGTAATATGAATGCTGTAATGAGTTTGGCTGACTTATTCCGCTCAAAGTTAAATCATTATTCCAAATTCAGAAATTATATTATCCTAAAGCTGACGGGCTTTGACATAAGGAGATATATTTAAAATAACGGGAGCTAGTTTTTTCATGCTCAAATTTGTCCGGATCAACGACTTCCCAAATCATATGATCAGGATCTTCAAAATCTCCATCAAGCATGATCATTTGTCCTTTTTTGTCTGTTTTTTATTGCAGCAAAGTAAAACCCGATAACCGAGATCGCAAACAAAAAAAATGTCAAAGCGAGTGGTTCTATAAGATCAAATACCTTAAAGTGTTTGAATCCCTCCTTCGTATAGCGTGAATCATTGACCTGATCGAAAATAAAGATGAACATAATACCATAGATATATGCCGACTGTATGCAGATGTTATGAATAATTGGTTGCGGTTTCCAGATTTTGAGCACAATTTTCACTAAAAGAAAGACTAGACTCACGATCAGAGCAAATAACACCATTTCCAAAACCGTAAGCAATCTGATATGTTGATATCGCTCAATCAGTGCGGAATGGTCATTCCAAAACACGGAATAGAGCGTATTTTCCCCCACCCACAGTGCGCCAGAAAACAGGATTAATATCGATGCAGCTATTATGAACAACCGACATGTCTGACCAACAACGCTGTACCCTACTATTTTTTCCATGGTGTATCTTTCCAATAGTGTTAAGCAAAAATCTCACTTGACAAAAATATAGAATGCCAGCAGGCATCATTGTGTTGTTTCCGACTGCTTTTTATTGATAATTGCCAAAACTCACACAGATAAAAGTATATCGTCTCTTTATTTTTTGCGAAGGTCAGAAGGCCTGGAATGTGTGAATGTATAGAATGTATTACTGAAGGAGCCTATGGTATCATAACCAACTGCAAATGCAATATCCGTAACCGATTTATTCGTTTTAAGCAACATTTCTATTGCCTTCACCATCCGCAAGGTCTTAAAATATTGTAAGAAAGAAATCTGTAACCGGGTCTGAAACATCCGCGACATCGATCGTTCACTCATGTAAAAACGGTTACTGATATCGTGCAGGGTAATCTGTTCGGAAATGTTTTCTTCTAAAAACGAAAGTACGGGAGACAATCGTTCATCGGTTGTAATGGGCAATATAATAGGCAGAGCATCACTATCGAGCTGTGGTAGTAGTTTTTTGATCGATACCAAAAAATCAAAATAATAATCAGATTTCATCACATGCTGTTCATCCCAGCGCTCTGTATGGTTGATCATCTGAATCAATAACTCTGTAGCAGGATAAATTCCCAATTTACCATAAAAAGGCGCCACATCGTCATCATCTGTATAAAAATAGATCGAACGCAATACCGTGCCCAAATGGCCTATGCGTAAAATATGGGGTATACCGTAAGGAATCCAGAAAAAATGTCTCGCAGGTACAACATAGGTTTTACTATGTATCGTAATATAGGCTATTCCTCCCTCCACATATCCCAACTGACCTTTTTTATGGGTATGTAATGGAATAAGCTTCTCTGATTTTTCATGCATGACAAAAGCCGAATCATCGTGTTCATCTATCTCGGGCAGTAAAGCAATCAATCCCATATTCAAAATCTATAAACAAAAATACAATATAATTTAAAAGTGCCCGAATATACCTGATTACCGAAAGGCATGAAAAGGATCTCTTCCACTTTGGCTAGATTCAATAAAAACATGTCTTTTATAAGCCACTTAGAAAAACACGGCACATCTAATTTTGTCTCCGTAAAAAATAAGCGTCCCTCAAATGCAACGAATTGTAATTTTAATAGTTTTTTTTGTTTTTCATCGGCTTGCCTTTGCAACTCCCATCACCACAACAGCTGCGGGCGACACACTCTATATTAGCTTGCCAGATGCCTGGAAGAAAGCGGAGTTGCATAGCAGGTTGATCGAGATACAGCGAAAAACTACCGCCATAGCGCTGGAGGAATTTCAAGATGCCAAACTCGAACTGTTACTTCCGGAAATATCAGTCAAAGGTACGGCCGAAAAAGCTTCCAACATTCCCATTTATGAAAATGGGTTATTTGCCAAACCTACACAGCATGAGGTCATTCATACACTTTATCATATCGGTGCTGAATTCTATCAGGTACTTTATCATGGCAACAAATATCGGCTGAAGATCAAGGCCGACAAGACCGTCCATCAGCTCAGCGAAGTACAGGAGAACAAGATCATTTCGGACATCCGCTATAAAACCGCCGCCCTTTATCTTGACCTTCAACGTTGTTTATTATTCAAAGATCTGATTACCAAAGATATCTATGACCAAGAGGAACAATTGAAGGAGATTAAAAGTTTCCATAAAAATGGTGTAGTCCTGAAAAGCGATGTGCTTCGTGTCGAGCTTGACCTTTCGAAACGAAGAATGGCATTGGTCACCATCGACAATGATATTCTCATCGCCAGTCAAAAGTTCAACATTATCCTTGGTGAGCCAGATGAACGCTTGGTTCTGCCCGCGGTCCTCACTACTGGAAAAGAAGACCGGCAATCCTATCAGCATTATTTGGAGCAGGCACTACAGCATTCTTTTGCTTACCATATCTCTGAAAAACAGACCGAACTGAGCGCTATAAATCTCAAAAAAGTGAAGGCCAACGTAAAGCCCAACATTGGCATCTACGGCGAATTCTACTATGCCAATCCACAGATATTCTTGGCACCGTATAACCCTTATTGGTATTCACTGGGTGTTATAGGCGTAAAAGCGACCTATCCTATCTCTGCACTTTACCATAATATCCATAAAGTCAGTGCCGCAAAATTGGAACTGGAAAAAGAAGAAGAAGCACACCACAATACGGAGGATATGGTCCGTCAGGAAGTAAAAGAAGCATATCTGCGCTACGACGAAGCCCTAAAACAAATCAGTGTATCGGAAGTTGACGTGAAGCATGCCGAAGAAAATGCACGCATTATAAAAAACACGTATTTCAACCAGACATCCTTAATTACAGATCTTTTGGATGCGGACATCCAATTGTTACAAGCACGTTTTGATCTGGCTGCTGCGCAGATTTTGGCACAAAACAAATATTATCTACTACAAAACGTTATCGGAGTTTTATAAAACATCATGAAAAAGAAATATACCGTCACCGATCAATTGATTACAAAGATCACAGGCTGGATTGCGGGCCTGGTTGTTGTCGCCTTAGCTATTTGGGGAATCTTTACACTATGGGGATACTATATCTATGAGCAGACCAATGATGCCCAGGTGCAGGAGTATGTAAACCCCGTGATCTCACGGGCAGGGGGATTTGTTGTCGCTGTCAAATTTGAGGAGAATCAGCATGTGAAGAAAGGTGACACCTTATTTTTGATAGACAACAGGGAATATGTGTTGCAACAGCAACAGACTGAAGCTTCGCTACAAAAAGCAGAGGCACAATTAAGGGTATTGGAAAGCAATATCGAAACTTCCACAAAAACGGCCAGCTCCTATGCTGCGAAGGTCAACAGCAATAAGGCCAAACTATGGCAACAACAGCTCGATTATGAACGTTATCAAAAATTATTTGCGGAAGAATCGGCTACAAAACAGAAAGTAGAAGAAATGCAGGCCACACTAGACGTCAATAATAACGATTACCAATCGGCCAAAGACAACCATAGCGCTTCGTTATCGCATATCGAGGATATCAGAGTGGAGCGATCGGTTGTCAAGGCGGAGATCGTACGCCTTAAATCGCTACTCAGCCGCCATAAGCTGGATGTGAGCTATACAGTCATCGTAGCACCCTATAATGGACGGATGGGACGTCGTACCATCGAACCCGGTCAGATGATCGATATCGGTCAACCCTTAGCCTTTATCGTCAATGATGAGACCGACAAATGGATCGTTGCCAACTACAAAGAGACACAAGTGGCCCATATGCAGATTGGCGATTCCGTAAAGATCATCGCAGATGCTTTCCCCGATCGTGAATTCAAAGGCACTATTATATCGTTATCGCCTGCTACCGGATCCAGTTTCTCGCTATTACCGCCCGACAACTCGACAGGAAACTATGTCAAGATTGTCCAACGTGTCCCGGTCCGCATTCGTGTAGACGGAAAGCGTAGTGAAATCGACCTTTTAAAGGTTGGCATGAATGTCAACGTCTACACAGCAAAAAGCCAGCACCGTGGATAATATTCTTCCGATCTTCAAATCATGGGTGCCGGAATGGATGATCAAGATTGTCCTGTTTATCTTGTTGCTGCCGAGCATCGTCTTATTTTTCCTTCCCATTACCAATATCCAGGCTGCCGCAGGTTATTATGGGAGTGAACCTGCCGACATGCAGTTCTCTGTCGCCTTATTTTATGCAGGCTATGTCGGGTTTTATAGCTTGGAACGTCGCTTTTTCAATTATCTGGCCGCACGGGAGTATTTTATTCTATTTACGTTTCTCCTATTACTCAGTTCGTGGATCTGCTATCTCAGCCGGGAGGTTTACATATTCTTTCCCATCCGTTTTATCCAGGGACTGCTGTTTGCGAGTACCGTTAACCTATCCCTTTCACTCATGTTCACACGACTTCGGAGTGAACGTGCACGAGAAATAAGTTTTTCGATTTTCTTTGGGTTATTGATCTGTGCATTGCCTTTCAACAATATTGTCACAGCCGATCTGATCGACAATTTTAATTTTAACATCGTTTATAAGGGGGCGTTATTCTCGTATCTTCCGAGCCTGGTCTTGCTACCTTTGACCATGAATCGCATCCGGTTGAATGTTCGCTTTCCACTCTACAGATTGGATTGGCAGAGCTTTGCTTTATATAGCATTGGTCTGGTCCTAATAGGTTATATCCTCATTTTTGGTCAAGAATACTATTGGTTTACCGACAACCGGATATTTTATTCTGGTATGGGACTACTCTTTCTTACGGTTTTGTTTGTCCTTCGCCAGCAAGCCATGAAACATCCTTATATTGATCTGCGTATATTCCGGTCACGCAGTTTCAAAGCAGGATTACTGATTCTGTTTGTCATGTATATCTGCCGATTTGTATCAGGTATTACCAACAGTTACTTTGTCTCGCTATTGGGATTTGACCCTATGCACGTATCCTACATCAATGCATTCAACCTTACAGGCTTAATATCCGGAACTATTATTGCGGCCTGCATGGTCATACAAAAGAAAAATATCCGCTATATCTGGAGCATCGGGTTTATTTTGCTACTGATTTTTCACCTGATCATGTTTTACCATTCCGATGTGCAGGCCAATGAATATAATTATTTCATGCCCTTGTACATCCAGGGATTTGGCGTAGGGCTGATTATGGTGCCCACAATTATCTATACCATCTCGTCCGTGGCGGTTTCACGCGGGACGTCCGCAGCAGCGATCAGCCTCGCGATACGTTACCTTGGCTTCTGTACCAGCATTGCATTGATCAATTTCTTTGAACTCTTTGGAAAAAGCATGCATTATAATGCGTTTCAGGACCGTTTGTCTGTACTCGATTACCCCCTAATCCATCATATGCATGTCCAGACGAACCTACTGTTGACCAAGGGTCTGCATCCAGGGCTATCCGACAAAGCCACAGAAAAACTTTTGATCGCCAGCATCAACAAACAGGATCAGGTTCGTTTTGCTATGGATTACTATGAACTGATCGCATGGCTGATCGTATGTATATTGCTTCTTATTTCTCTATCCCCATATCTGGGTAAAACGATCATCAGACTACGCTCCAGGAGATTGTCTCCAGCCTAATTTTTTATAGAACTTTTTATATCAGACCATCATGCGTACCAACATCATATTTATCATTACCCTATTATTTTCCCTTGTTGCCTGCAAAAAGGAAGATAAAGTCTTTACCTTGAAAACCATTCAATTGAATCACTATACACCTAAAGGGATACCTAAGCAACTGCTGTATTTGAAAGTTTTGGAAAATGACCACATTACAGTCATTGCTGAAACGGATAAATACCCCAGCGAATACAGTCTCCCGGTACAATTTGGTGTCCATCCGCAACTGTTCCTACCTTTGTATGCAAAGAATTATACCATACAGCTTTGGGGTGATGTTACAGGTTTTTTGGGTGAATGTGAAGTCGACATGCGTCCTTATAAGATTATCTTCCCGATCGACATGGAAGTCGATAGTGAAGAACTAAAAATTTCCATTAAAGGAGGATGGCAGTAGCCATGGATCGCATAAAACTTTTAATGCTTATATTTTCAACTAGTGAGCACTAGCATCATTAAGAAAAAGGAATAAAAAGAGCAGGTGTACCTGCCCTTTTTATTTGCAATTGGTATGTTTGAAAGACGCCACAGATTTATAAGCTAAAATTGACTGAACGATATCCCCTTTGATCCCTAACCTAAAAAAAATGCGAGCCCTCACATGACAAGGGCTCGCATTTTTTTTAATATAATCTTGATGACCACAGTAATCTAAAGTAACATATCTTTATCTCTAATTCGCAATAAGGAAATAAATCTCAAACTCAGCATAAAATCACGAAAGCGATAATAATATTTTGTTTTTTCACTTTTTCTTCTCTATTTTGGATAGACATCTAAACAAAAATTGCTGTTTTTTTAAACACCAACCAATTATTTTACTTTTTAGATTTATTTTGGATAATGAAAACCCACTCTATTCTGATTGATGGACTTAGAAAGAACCAAGAGCAGGGACTTACAACAGCCTATCGACAATATAATAAAAAACTACTCCTTTTTGCAATGCGATACCTCAAAAATAGGGAAATCGCGGAAGAGATCGTTTCTGATACTTTCGTTAAAATGTGGAAGAATAGATTATCTTTTGATACAGACGAAAAGTTGCAGGCTTTTCTCTATATATGTACAAAAAATGCCTGCCTGAACCATTTAAGAAAACCTGCCTTACTGGATCCCCTGGAAATTATCGAAAATACTGATTTTGCACTGAGTAAAGATATTGATGCCTATACCAAGATAATCCATGCAGAATTAATTATGATGATCAATGAAGAAGTTGCAAGATTATCCACGAGACAACGGGAAGTTTTTGAAATGAGTTTTTTCGAAGGGCTTACAGTCGAAGAAATCAGTAAACGTCTGGCAGTGAGTGTCGATGTTGTCTATGCCAATCGCTCCCGCGCATTGGCAATTCTTCGAAATCAGCTTAAGTTAAAGAATTCCCTGTTCATATCGACATTATTTTGTGTGCTTGTCGCTCAGCAGTAATAGGCCAAAAAAAATCTATACCACTGACAAACAACAACTTCGTGTATTAAAAAAAATAAATTAGAATTTTTCGTCAGGTTTATAAAAAATTTGTGTTTCTACTAATAGAACACAATTATAAGCCATGCACGAAATTAGAAAACTCTTACAGGATTATCTGTGTGGGAGCATAACTCCAGAAACAAGCAAGGAGCTGCTGGAACTCTTTAGACAATATCCTGAACTGCAAAATATAACCAATTCGCTAAATACCGAAGAAGGACTCCAAGCTGCATTGCAAGAATATGAATCGCTGTTTGACTCAACCTATACAATCCGTGAGCAGGAAAATCTGGGACGGATCAAAGCAACGATCCTGACGGAGGAAGGCGACTTTTCCCGTCGTCGTATTTGGCCTATTTATGCAACTGTTGCCTCAATTATTATTTTCCTATCCATTGGATGGTTTACATTTAACCAGTACAACAATGGACAAAAAACGCCATTGGTCGCTACCGAAAACGCTATTTTACCGGGCAGCGACCAAGCTGTGTTGACTACAGGGGACGGAAGGCAATTAACCCTAAGTTCACAGTATAAAGGGATTGTCATGAATGACCACATTGCATACGATGATGGAAAAATTATCCTGGATCAATCTGCGGTCGCTGCCAATAGTATGCTTTACCTCGCTACGCCCCGGGGGGGACAATATCATGTTGTTCTTGCTGACGGAACGAAGGTCTGGCTAAACGCTGAAACCAAATTGAAATATCCTGCCACATTCAGCGCTGACAAACGGGCGGTGGAACTGGAAGGAGAAGCTTATTTTGAAGTTGCCCCCAATAAACACAAACCATTTATCGTACAGACAGGTAAAGAAAAAGTGGAAGTACTGGGCACCCATTTTAATGTTAATTCATATAAAGAAGAGCTGTATTCTCAAGTCGCATTGCTGGAAGGCAGCGTAAGAATATCTATCCCCGGACAACAAGCAAAAATATTACAGCCCGGTCAACAATCGATAGTAAGAGCCACGACTATGGAGATTGCCCCCGTGGATCAGAATGAATGCCTAGCGTGGAAAAACGGTGAATTTATGTTCAATAATGAAAGTCTCGAAAGTGTCATGAAAAAATTGGAGCGCTGGTATGATATTGATGTTGTGCTGGCCCCAGAACTCAAAGACCTAGTGATCTGGGGTTCAGTATCGCGGTATGAAAATTTTGAAACTGTAATGGAAGTTATTAAGAAAACCGACAAACGCATAAAGTACAAGATGAATGGAAGGAGGATAATCATTATGAAATGATTGGATTAACCATATACGATATTGGAATTTAAGAAATGCCGGGAAAGGTGGAGCTTCCCCGACGGATGGCCAAGCTCGTAAAGAAATAGTGTTGTATTTATTTTATTAACTAAAACCAATCAAAGGTAATGAAAAATTACATAGTATCATTGGGACGTGCACTTATACGCCCTATTTTTAAATACCTGATTGTTATGAAAATGATCATTCTGTTCCTTTTGATCACACTATACCAAGCTAAGGCAGGTGTAATCGGTCAAACACTTCATATTAAAGGGACGAAAATATCCCTTATTCATCTATTTAGGGAGATAAAGAAACAAACCGGTTATACGGTTATCTGTAATGCCGAAATTATGAAGCAGACCCCTCCTATTGATATAGAAATTAATAATAAGCCCTTGTCAGAGGGACTATCGATTATTCTTTCGGCTCATGGTCTTTCCTATGAGATATTAAAGAATTCTATTATTATCAGGAAAGTAGATGAAACAAACCTACCGGCGACTGAAGAATTAAAAATACAGCAAGAACAACCAATATCGGGACAGGTCACTGGCGAAAATGGTCAAATTCTTGTCGGGGCAAGTGTTTTAATCAAAGGTGGAACAAAACAAACGAAAACGGATAATCAGGGAAAATATACCCTATTCGCTAAAGAAAATGATGTCTTGCTATTTACATTCGTTGGGTTCAAGACCAAAGAAATTATCGTTGGATCATCGCGGAAAATTGATATTACACTGGCAGCATCGCATTTAAATATCGACGAGGTTGTGGTCTCAGTCGGTTATGGTCAGCAAAAAAAGACGCATGTCACGGGTTCAGTTGTACAGGTTTCTTCCAAAGAACTGCTGAAAGTGCCGATGGCAAATATTAGCCAGGCGTTGGTCGGACGCTTACCCGGCGTAGTATTTAAGCAGACAAGCGGCCAACCGGGCGCTGACGGATCCTCCATGCTGGTCAGGGGATACGGAACGTATAACAACTCCAGTCCACTAATCCTCGTCGATGGCATTGAACGCTCTTTCCAAAACATTGACCCAAATGACGTTGAGAGTATATCTGTATTGAAAGATGCTGCTACCGCCGCTGTATATGGGGTCAAAGGTGCTCATGGAGTGATTTTAGTAACGACTAAACGCGGTAAAAGTGGTATAAAACCAACTTTTACCTACAACGGCTCTGCAACTGTTTCACAAAATACACAGCTTCCCAAATTCCTCACAGGAACTGAATATGCAAACTGGCATAATAAAGCGAATATCATGGACGGGAATAAGCCTTGGTTTAGTGAAGAACAGATAGCCATGATGAGCAATGGAGACGCTTCAGATGGATTGGAAAACACGAACTGGCAAAAAGAATTTTTAGGACATCTTGCTCCCGCAACACAACATAACATATCAGTCAACGGCGGAAACGAAAATATACGTTATTTCTCCAGTATCGGTGGAATGCTTCAAGATGGTATTGTGAAAGATATGCGTTTCGAACGATATAATGTACGAACCAATATTGATATGAACCCGAGTCCAGATTGGTTACTATCGGTTTCTTTGGCAGGCAGGCTCGAAAACTCGCATAATCCGGGCTCTATCTCCTATGGCAAACAAGTTGGATACAACCCGATCTCACAGGCTTTATATATGTATCCTTTCTTGCCCTTTGAATATAAGGGACTACCGACCGGCTCTTCCTATATGACTTTAAACCCGTTTGCTGCGGCAGAATTAAGCGGTTTCCAGGAAAGCAAACAGACGCTGTTTGAAACCTCAGCACAGTTGTCTTATTCCCCCAAATACCTCAAAGGCTTGACGCTCGCCCTCTTTGGAAGTTATGACAAAAAATATGTAAATGCGAAAACATTCGCGACTCCGTATACGGTCAATACGTTTATAGCGGAAACGGGTACTTATTCAAAAGTCATGTCTGACGGCTTTCTGGCTAAAGGGAGCTTATTCCAAAACAGCGATAATTTTACGCAAGCTTTGGTCCGCCCCTCACTACACTACACAAAGAAAATTGGCAAACATGACATCGAAGGACTTTTATTGTTTGAATGGCAACGTGGCGACTCCAATACGTTATACGCTTCACGTTGGGGATTTCCCATCCATGATTTACCTGAGCTCTCATTAGGACAAATATTTCCGCCAACGCCTAATGCAGGTATGTCCGATGAATCGGTACGCGCAGGATATGTCGGACGATTAAATTATGCCTACGATTCAAGATATCTTGCCGAAGTCGCCTTTAGAAGAGACGGATCGTATAAGTTTCCACAACACTCCCGTTGGGGATTCTTTCCCTCCTTATCGTTGGGCTGGATTGTTTCCAATGAAAAATTCTGGAAAGAAAACATCGGGGAAAATCATTATTTGAAAATCAGGGGCTCCGCTGGATTACTCGGACAAGATAATGTCAGTCCATTTTTATACAAACAGTTATTCAGTTTGTCAACATCGCCCGTTATCGCCCTAGGTAATCAGCTGACACCAGAATTCGGGCTGGTTTCTACAACCTCCTACCCAAGTGTGGATCTGACCTGGGAGAAAACCAGGACGTACAATATCGGCGCTGAACTAGGATTCTGGAATAACAAGCTCAATATAGAGGTAGATGGATTTTATAAATATACATACGACATCCTGCAAAATATTGGCAATGTCTATCCTTCGTCCTTGGGCGGTAATTACCCCACAATCGAAAATAGTGGTTCCGTAGATGTAAAAGGCCTTGAATTACAACTGAAGTACCGTAACAAGATAGGTGATCTTCACTATAACCTCGGCGGTAATTTAAGTTATGCCAAAAATAGAATCCTATCAATTGTAGAAACCGAGAATATTCACCCTTGGCAGAGCATGTTAGGCAAATCCATCGGTCAGCGATCCACTTATATCGCCACCGGCCTATACCAGACCGCGGAGCAGCTCGCTAATTCCCCTGCCCCTCCGGGTGGTGGCTATAAACGCCTTGGGGATATCATGTATAAAGATCTCAATGGAGACGGAAAATTAACCAGACAGGATGATATGGCCGTCGGAACCCGTCCGGACATGCCGGAACTCATGTATGCGTTCAATGTCGACTTACAATACAAAGCTTTTGACTTTTCGATGATGTGGCAAGGCAGTGCGCTGAACGACATTTTGCTCAGTGGTATGTATGACCATGGTATTCCTGACAACACCATTTTTACCACGGCCTTTTACGGCAACAGTTACAATAGCCCAAGGTACCTATTGGAAGATTCATGGACACCCGAACATACCAATGCCCGTTATCCACGGCTTTCTCTGGTCCCTAGCGGCGGAAATTCACTTGATTCTTCCTGGTGGATAGAAAATGGCGCCTTTATACGCCTGAAAAATGCTTCATTAGGATATACGTTGCCAGAGGCCACATTGAAAAGGGCCAACATCAAGTCGATGCGGATTTTCGTTTCCGGTGCAAATCTATTGACATTTGCAAAATTCAAATACCTGGATCCGGAAAGTCCCAGCGTACAGAACGGATACTACCCACAACAACGCATCTTTACTTTTGGAACAAACTTAACATTCTAATCATGAAATCGTTAAAAACAAAAACATACATCATACTATGCCTGATATGCTGTATCATAGGATGTAATAAATCACTGGATGTAGATCCCAGAGACAAATATTCCAATGATGCTGTTTGGAAAAATATCGAAAATCTGGATCTCTATATTAATAGCCTATATGAAGCTCTTTATACTTATTCCGAGATCGGAGGATCCAATTTAACGGATGGATATACTGATCTCTTAAAATATGCACAGACCAATATGGAACCTGAGCATAACCGAATGAACTTGCGCCCTAACTATTTAAGTCCCGCATCTGCCGAAGTTTTAAGCCCCTGGGCTAAAAGCTATGGGCAGATTAAAGCCCTGAATGAGTTTATTATCAATGCTTCGAAATATGGAAATAAAATTGATGCCAAACAGCTGCAGGTACGTTTAGCTGAAATTCGGTTTCTCAGAGCTTTCTTATATCATAAACTGATTATCCGTCATGGCGGAGTGGTGATGCGGGCGGATAATGAAAAACTCGATGGACCAGCTGAAAAAAATAAAAAAAGATCCTCGCGTGAGGAATCCTGGAACTGGGTGATTACCGAGCTGAAAACAGTGGCAGAAATGCTTCCCGAAGCTTGGGACGCAGCCAATACTGGACGAATTACACGGGCCGCGGCCTATGGTATAATGGCCAGATCAGCTTTATATGCCGAGAAATGGGATGAAGCAATTTTAGCTGCAAGAAAAGTAGAGGAACTTGCAAGCAGAAAAGGACTTTATCAATTGATGAATAACTTCGATGATATTTTTTATTCGCCGCACAATAAAGAGATAATTCTAGCAGCTTACTACAAAAAACCAACACTTACCCATACATTCGATCAGTTGTTTAGTCCTACTGGTGATCTCGAACGTTACGGCGGAAGCGCGTCTCCTACTGAAGAACTGGCCGAAAAATTCGATATCCAAATCAATGGTCAATGGCAGCCCTTTGACTGGTCCAATCCTTTGCATAGTGCCACCCCCTATCAGCAACGTGATCCCCGATTTTATAGTACCATATTGTATAATGGCGCTGACTGGAAAGGAAGACAGGTCGAAACTTTTATCGGCGGTAAGGATGGCTACATCGAATACTTCGATGGGAATGCCCGAAATCGTACTGTAACCGGGTATTTTATCCGAAAATACCTGGACAGTAGCCCAAAAGATTTTGTGCAGGAAAGAAGTGATCAATACTGGATTGAAATGCGCTACGCAGAGATAGTACTGATTTTATCCGAAGCCTATGCAAAAAAGGGAGATTACGGATTAGCGTATAACTATCTGAACAAAATAAGAAATCGCCCTAGCGTGGGCTTGCCCAATTTACCGATCAAAAGCACCTGGGTCACCTATCTCAATGACCTACAAAAAGAAAAGGTCTGTGAATTTGCTTTCGAAGGGCAACGCTATTGGGATCTACGACGCTGGAAGATCGCCCAGTCCACACTCGATGGTAAGAGAATGCACGGAATCGAGATTACAAAAAAAGAAGACATACTAAATTATAAACTTGTTGACTGTGACAAAGCGAATCATTATTTTCCGGAACGTTATTACACGGTACCTATACCTGAATTTGAAATTCGCAATAATACGGCATGTCTGCAAGATCCATTATGGCAATAACCTATAAGCGCTATTAACATGAAAAAAATAATACAACTTTTATTAGGTATTTTCATCATATATCAGATATGTGGATGCAAAAAAATTGAGGAGCACCCCTATAGTGCCGAAGTAACAATAAACTCGATCAGCGCCCGTTTTGCCGGTACGGAAAAGTATTATCAAGGTGAGATTTCGGGGAATAAAATTTCCTTTGAAGTCCCGATTTACTCATCTGACGTAGGCGAGCTTATTGAAAACGATTTATCCCAGATGGAACTGGTAGCTTCGCTCCCGATTGGAGCAGTAATTACATCAGGATTGGGCGGAATCAAAGATCTTTCCAAACCTACGGTTATCACCGTAAAAGCTGCCGATGGAACGATGCAGGATTACCACATCACGGTCAAGAAAACAGGCATGAATTATACGATTGGCCTGCTGGAGTTTGCGGTGAGGAAAATAAACAGCCCAGTGGAATATCAGTCAGCTCAGGTGTCTCCCTATAGTGATGGCGATACAATTACCATAGATGTGCCAAATACAACCAAAGATCCGCTGGATCTGACGAAGCTTCAGGTTCGAATAAAACTACAACCTACCTGTAGCATTTCGCCCAATATCAATGGAACAACAGTAGATTTTACCAAACCTGTCATGATTAAGGTAACCGATGGCAAAGGCACAGAAAGAACACATGTCGTTCAGATTCGGCCGACAAAATTCAATAAGACCAAATTTACCCAGCTTTGGTTTAGAAGTGCTGAAAATCTAGGATTGACACGAACTAATATCAAAAGTTTCGCACTAGGAAATAATAGCTTTTATATTGGTGAATTTGAGGATTGGAGCCTGGGCAAAATTCACGTTTTCAGTGCAGACAATGGCCAGCCAACAGCCAAGATTGACCAACCGACAACCTTTGCCGCCCAAATTACCAGTGATGGAAGCGGAAATATAGCTGTAACCACTAAGAACGATTTTGGTAAGGGATATGAGTTCTGGCGATATGGCGAAACAAACACAGGTTTCGACAAGCTGTTCACCTTCACTTCCTGGGATCCACTCATGGTTGATCAATTTGGTATCCGCAAAACATCAATCACTGGTAATATCCGAAACGGGAAATCTTATGTCTATACGACCATGCCCAATGGATATTACTATACCTGGGAATTAAACAACGGCGTACCATTGAGCGCCACCCCTAAAGCAATAAAGTATGATATCAGCAAAACTGGCGGTAGCTGGGATATCGCAATGGTCAAAAGAGCATCTACAGCAGCAAATGCAGATCTCTATGTGTCATGGTATAATGAGGGTGCAAATGAAAATGATGGTAAAGGCAGCCGCTTTGAAATACAGGAATCATCCGGGGTAACCTATCAGTTACATCCTAAGAATCATGCATATAAAATACTCGCTTTTGATGTATTCTCGATAAACAATGATCACTTTGTCGCCCTGCTGACACAAGGTAAGCAAGCGGATAGTGAAGCCCGTTTAGTGGTTTTTGAAATTACGGACAAAAGCAAGTTGGCTATTGCTCCCGACCAGCCGGGATTTGAAGATCTAAAAGTTTTTGAATCAAGCCCACTGGGAATCAGTACCGACATGAGTTCGGGCGACATACATGTCAATGTAAATGCCTCACAGGCCGACATCTATCTCGCTGTCACTGCAACATCGAATCAGTCTAGTCAAAATGCAGGAATCCGGAAATACCGCATGGACTATCTAACGGAATAGGGACTATAAAATCCTCAAAAAATTAATACTTAAAAAGGATCCAATGAACAGGACATATAAAAACATATTGATTTGGCTGATGATGGGAATCAGCTCTTTATCGTGTGGACGGGACTATATGTACCCGGACTATACCGGCGAAGAAACCAAAGAAGAAATAGAGCCACCCACTGACTCCATAGGCAAACGGTCTACCATACGGGATCTTGTTCTGATCTATGGTGCCGGGACAACAGTCGGCGACAAGTGGACCGACCAATCCTTTGTTCCCTATGTATCCTATAATAACGGACAGCAGGAAAATTGGATGTTTGATGGTTTTCTCTTTCTGGAACTGAACGATGGAAATGGGCATGCTTATACGACGGGGCATGCACCAAATCCAGCGTTAAAAACACAGTGGGAAGCACTGATTAAGAACTATTTCGAGGCGGGTCAATCCATTGCCGCATTGGATGAACAGTTGGAAAAAGCCACCCAAAAGATCGGTGGAACAGTACCAAAACGAAAAGTTGTCATCGGTATACCTGAGCCTATGCGCGGTGCCGTTGAATGGGGAGAAGTCAATGGCAAAACCTTGGACTTCTCCAAAGATGAGCATCGCATCGCGGGCTGCCAATGGTTTATAGACAATGTGATCAATAAATTTGCAGAATCAAAATTTAAACATCTCGAGCTGGAGGGATTTTACTGGATTGCTGAGGAAATGGATCATACTGCGACCATCATGTCCCCCATCGGAAGCTACCTGAAAGATAAAAAAATGACGTTTGTCTGGATTCCATGGTGGAAGTCTCCGGGCTACGATAATGGTAAACAATACGGTTTTACAGAAGTTTATCTACAGCCCAATTATTTCTTTGACAAAGAACCATTGTCTAGGTTGCAGGATGCTTGTATTGAGGCAAAAACACATGGCATCGATCTGGAGGTAGAATTTGATGAGTCAGTATTGGGCGGAAACGGAAGCAAGTTAAACGATTATCTCGATGTTTTTGAAGAAAATCAGATCTATGAAACAAAGAAACTGGCGTATTATCAGTCAGTCAATACCATATTGAAATTATATCGATCGGTCGATCCTGCAGACCAAGCGCTATATAAACGGCTGAGCGAGATCGTTAGTAAACGACAAAAGGCCGAAAATCCACCTTATTTAAAAAATTAAACCGAATAAGAATGGTATAGCCATTTAAGAATTTAACACTGGCCTAAGCGGCTATTTATTTAACTATTTAATCTGTATAACTATGAATTTACACGGAAAGGGACTTTTATTGTCTTTAATTACCGGAATGTGCCTTTGTTTTGGCATCCTGTCATCGTGCAAAAAAAATGAGATTAATGACAAAGCACCGATGAAAAATAAACTGAAAGCAAGCGCTTCAAATGCACAAAAAACGCTGTCCACCAATAACAAGATTCGGGATATGGTATTGATCTATGGCGGGGGCACCGAGAAAGGACAGGACTGGGATTTTTATTCCTTCCATCCCTATGTGGTCTATAAAACCGATCAGCAGGTTTATGAATGGATGTTCGATGGTTTTCTATTTCTCGAACTCAGTGATGACTGGAATTATTCCTTTACTTTAGGACATGGAGACCCCAATAAACCTGCTCAAAAAGCTAACTGGGCTACGCTGATCGATAAATACTTTGAAGCCGGACGCTCCCTACATGAGTTAGACCAAGCGATAGACGATGCGACATGGAGTGCCGGTCAGCCTCCATCCAAAAGGAAAATTGTCATCGGGATTCCCGAACCCTTAACCGCTGTTGCAAACAACTGGGGGATGGCCGAAGGAATCTGGTTAAATTTTCAGAATCCCAGCCACAAAACCATGGCCTGCAAATGGTTTATTGATGAGGTACGTGCGCGCTTCAGCAGCGCCGCTTTCCGTCATCTTACTTTAGATGGATTCTATTGGATCGGAGAGTCAGTGGAAGACAATGCAAGCACCATTTCAGCCATAGGAACCTATCTAAATGGTTATAATCTAAGCTTCAACTGGATCCCTTGGTGGCAATCTCCCGGCTATACGAATCCCGGAGCACTGGGCTTTTCAGACACGTACCTGCAACCGAATTACTTCTTCTACAATGTTCCTGTCAGCCGGCTCCAAGATGCCTGTAATGCAGCAAACACCTATGGACTGGGACTGGAAATGGAATTTGATGACAACATCCTTTATTTTGATCCTTATCGTACAAAATTTAACCAATACTTCGATGTATTTGGCCAAAACAATGTCTTTGACACTAAAAAATTGACTTACTACCAATCTGAGAATACAATTCTGAAATTATGGAGTTCTACAGATCCCCTACATAAAACCATGTATAAACGCTTGAGTGAAACAGTTACACGAAGACAAAAATTAGGTATACCCGCCCTGTAGAACCCCTGGACATGATGAACAATAATTATTTAAACTTAAAAAAATGACGCAAATGATTGATGCAACTAAATTAGCCGAACTATATAAAACGAACCTACTTAACGATGTCATACCTTTCTGGTTAAAAAATTCCTTAGATAAGGAATATGGTGGATATTTCACCTGTTTAGAAAGAGATGGCCAGCGATTTGATACCGACAAATTTGTCTGGCTTCAAGCTCGTCAGGTATGGACTTTTTCCATGTTATACCTCGAAGTCGAAAAACGAGAAGAGTGGCTGGCTATGGCCGAGGCAGGAGCTTCATTTTTATTGCAACATGGCATGGATGAAAATGGCCTTTGGTATTTCTCATTAACAAGGGCGGGACAGGCACTCGTACAGCCTTACAATATATTTTCAGACTGTTTCGCCGCCATGGCTTTCGGCAAACTGTATCAGGCTACTGGTCATAAAGAGTACGCAACTATAGCTCAAACTACTTTTAATCATATTCTGGAACGGCAGCACAGTCCGAAGGGCATTTATACCAAAACAGTTAGCGGCACCCGGGAGATGGAAAATTTTGCATTGCCAATGATCCTATGTAACCTGGTCCTTGAATTGGAATCACTACTGGATCCAGCATTGGTAGAAAAAACCATTGAAACGGGTATCAGTACTGTGATGAATAAATTTTACCAAGCTGATAAGGGAGTTATACTGGAAAATATCCTGTGGGATGGCAGTTTTTCCGATTCCTTTGAAGGTAGACTCATCAATCCAGGCCACGGTCTGGAAGCCATGTGGTTTATCATGGATCTGGCAAAACGAAGCAATAATATCGAATTGATACACCGGGCTACAGCGATCACACTGCAGCTGGTTGAATATGGCTGGGATAAAAAACACGGCGGTATCTTCTATTTCATGGATGTATTCAAGCGGCCCGTGCAACAGCTTGAATGGGATCAGAAGCTCTGGTGGGTTCATATAGAAACGATGATCAGTTTAGCAAAAGGCTATCTGCTGACCGGTGACAAAAAGTGCGCAGAATGGTTTAACAAATTGCATGAATATACTTGGAGTCATTTTCCCGATCCGGAGTATGGAGAATGGTTTGGTTATTTAAACCGATATGGCACACCTCTTTTATCTCTAAAAGGTGGAAAATGGAAGGGCTGCTTCCACGTACCGAGAGGCTTATACCAACTCTGGAAAACCATGGAAGCTATTGAACAAAAACACGGGCTTAACCTTTTAACTGCTCAATAGGATATGGCCTTTACTTCGATCAACACTGATTTTGACCGGCATGCTCAGGATCTTAAGCCACAGAAAACCGCTCTGATATTGCTTGCGGGACTTTATTTCATGATGGGCTTCATCACTTGCCTCAATGATTCACTCGTCCCCTTTTTTAAATCCGGTTTTGATTTAAATTATGCAGAATCTTCCCTTGTACAATTTTATTTTTTTGTGACTTATGCCATTATGTCCATTCCCGCAGGAAGAATTGTCGAGAAAACCGGATATAAAAAAGGGATGGTACTGGGTTTTGGCATTGCAAGTTTTGGTTCTTTTCTCTTTTTGCCCGCATCACTGTTTCACCAATACGAAATATTCTTAGGAGCCTTGTTTATTCTCGCCCTTGGCATTGTGCTGTTACAGGTTGCTGCCAATCCTTACGCCACATTATTAGGTAAACCAGAGACCGCCTCCGCCCGACTGGCATTGATCCAAGGAATAGGATCACTAGGCACAACGATAGCGCCCCTTTTTGGTGCCCATGTTATCTTGTCCCATATCGGGACACAACATGCTATAGGGGCTTTAACAATACCCTATATCGGCATCGGTATTTCCCTTCTCCTCGTCGCGGTGATTGTCTCCGTGATCGCTCTTCCGAATATAGTCACTGGAGCGAACCGGAATATGGATCAGGGAGGAAGAACATTGCTTTCATTCCGGAATTTGAGATTCGGCACGCTGGCCATATTCATGTATGTAGGCGCCGAAGTCACCATTGGTACTTTTCTGACCAATTATATTGCAGATCTTTTAGCTATTCAGGAACATCAGGCCAATAGTTATGTTGCATTTTATTGGGGTGGTATGCTCTTAGGGCGGCTTGCAGGTTCAATCTTATTAAAATCAGTTCAACCGCAGCGCATGCTCATATCCGGGGCAATAATAGCTTGTGCACTTATACTTACTTCCATCTTGACGAGCGGTATGCTAGCAGCCTGGTCTCTCATCGCTCTCGGTATTTGCAATGCTACTATGTTTGCTATTGTCTTTTCCTTATCCATACAGGATCTGGGTAAGTACACGACACGTGCTTCCGGTCTCCTGTCGACTGCGATCGCAGGTGGAGCCATCATACCCTATATATGTGGTGTAATAGTTGATCAATATTCATGGGCCTGGGGCTTTATACCTGTTCTCTGCTGTTACAGCTACTTGATTTTCTATGGCATGAATGGCTATAAGCACAATACGAATCAAGTGTATTAACGATGACCATTATCCTTCACTATTAATGATATTATAAAAAGATGAAATATACCTTATTAATCCTATTCACAAGCATTTTGACAATTTTTTCAGTGGCCGCCCAAACCAAGGCCGTAAAGGGAACATGGATCAATCTTTCTTATCAGGATGTAAGAAATAAATATACCAATCCTGCCCACGTGGATTATACCAGTCCCAAGTTTTGGAATCAAAAAATTAAAGAATATTCCGAAATGGGCATATCGTACCTGATTATTATGGCTGTGGCCAACGAACGAAAATCATATTACCCCTCCGATTTCATGGAACCTGCCTATCCGGCAGACCGGGAGAGCCCGATCGAAGCCATTATGCGCACAGCTGACAGTTTAGGGATGAAGGTATTTATGAGCTGTGGCTGGGCCATCAATCAGTATGATGACCGTACTAGCACTGAAATACCTTTACTTCAACAGCGTATTATGCGGGAGACTGCGGCCAAATTTGGAAAGCGAAAATCATTTTACGGCTGGTACCTCCCTATAGAAGACGGTTTATTTCCTTTCCTGTCCGACGAGGCCGTAGAATTTACCAATACACTAACAGCTGAAGGAAAACGCCTCGTACCGTCTGCACGTGTCATGATTTCACCATACGGTCTGTGGATGGCCGAAGTAGACAGCGAAAAATTTGCAGCCCAGATCCGAAAACTAAAAGTCGATATTGTTGCTTATCAGGATGAAGTTGGCTGTGTGAGAGAACCGCTTCCCATCAAAAAAGTGAAACAACATTTGAAGACATTAGGCAAAATACACGAGGGAACGGCAATAGCGTTTTGGACAAACGTTGAATCTTTCACCTGGGAAAGGGGAACCAATTCAGTTGAATCAGCATTAATTCCTGCTGCTTTCCCACGCTATCTTTCTCAAATAACCGGCGCCACACAGGCCGGAGCAAAGGAAATAGTCAGCTTTGCAATGTACGGCATCTATGATAAGCCAAATTCTGACATGCCTATCGGGCAGCCTTACGGCGCTGCCAAGGCTTACATGGATTACATGGACTGGCGCGCCGGTAAAGGTCGATGGCCATGGCTTGAGGCGACTTTCAAAGGATCCGCAAAGCATGACGCTGCCGGAAAAAAAGTCGAGCTGAAGACAGCTACCCTGACAACATACAAGCAGGGGAGCCTCGTCGACGGCCTTTACGGTCAGGAGGATACAAAAGATCAACGGTGGACTGCTTTTGAAAATGGAAAGATGACTGCCGTGATCGATCTAAATGAATCCATATCCATCAGCAATCTCGCTGCCAGGTTTTTGCATTATCGTAAAGAAAATATTGTACTGCCCTCAACAGTGACTTTTTCCCGCTCAAAGGATGGCAAAAATTTTGAAAACATAAAAACCGTATCGATCGAAATATCCAAAAATGACCAGCATGATTGCTGGATAGATATGGCATTTGTGGAAAATATCGCAAAAACGGCACGCTATATTAAAGTAGAAGCAGAAGGCGAACAAAATACGTTGATCATGTGTGATGAACTGCTTGTCAATATGGTCAGGTAACGGTAATCAAAAATAAACTTACAGGCCATACCAGCGATTCAAAACGGTCGATTAAAGCCGGTCAAATGGCAAATACAGAACCAAAAAGAATATGAATAACACTGTTTTAAGAAATATATTTTTAGTCGTCATTCTGCTTATACTAAGCCCTATACAACATAGCTCAGCCATTGACAGCGTCCATACGAAATCCATTCCCGACCAACTGGTACATTTAAAATGCAAGAATATGGAGATAGCTATTGATAGCCACAATGGGATCCTCCGTGAAATACGTTATAAGAATAAAGGATTGGTCGTAAAAAACATGGAGCCAACTCACAATCAGCTCTGGACTTTATCGTTGACAGATGCAGGACAGACAGTAGAACTACAAGCAGATGATTTCGCCGATTTTAGCGTTCAAAAACTTTCGAACGACTCGATGAAGCTGGTTTGGCAATCTTACAAAAGGCAAGCTTGGCAATCCCTTGCTGTTGAAGTCGATATTAAAATGCAATCCGCAACTGGCCTCTCCTATTGGAATATCCGGGTAAAAGGTCTAGAAAAAAAACTGCTCAACCGAGTCATCTTTCCAGCAATAGACGGATTAAAACCGATTGAAAACGGCACATTTGCTATCCCGCACTGGATGGGAGAAATCATGAATGCTCCTAAACAGCATCTATTGGCTTCTGCCGAAAAAAAATCGCAGTTTAGCTGGACCTACCCCGGCTTACTTGCCATGCAATTTATGACATTGTATGACACACACGGACTTTACATGGCATGCAATGATCAGCATATGCAGCAGAAAGAGTTTTCACTTTATCATGAGATCAATCAAGGACTGACTTTGCAAATAGCACATACACCCTCCTTAATGGACCGGCAGGAATATACGCTGCCATATCAAGTAATTATCGGGGCATATCAGGGTGACTGGATGACCGCGAGCCGTATCTATAAGTCCTGGGCAGTTGAACAAAACTGGGTAAAACAGAGCCGGTTGAAAAATGGATTGATCCCTGACTGGATACGCAACACCGGACTCTGGGTATGGAACAGAGGCAAATCAGATCAAGTACTGGCACCAGCAATGGAGTTAAAAGATCATTCAGATTTCCCCATAAGTGTTTTATGGCACTGGTGGCATCATGGTTCCTATGATGACAGCTTCCCCGAGTACCTACCGCCAAGAGAAGGAGTAAACAGCTTTATAGATCATATTTCAGAAGCGAAAACAAAGGGCATACATGCTTTGGCTTATATGAACGCCCTGCAATGGGGAGACAGTACAGCCAGCTGGTTGACCGAAAATGCCTATCGGTATGCCATCAAGGACCGGCAAGGAAAACCGCTGACCCATGTGTACAACATCTTCACAAACAAACCGCTGACCAATATGTGTGTAGGAACAAAATTCTGGCGAAATAAATACAAAATAACAGCAGGCACACTGTTAAAAGATTATGGCATTAGCGGTATATATATGGATCAAGCTTGTATACAGAGAACTTGTTATGATCCAAGCCACGGTCATCCTATCGGTGGGGGAAATTTTTGGGCACAATTTTCAAAGCAGCTGACCGAAGATGTAAGATCAAGTACGGATAGCCCTATCGCTTTATCAGGAGAAGGTTCGTGTGAAGCCTGGATCCCCTCCCTTGATCTTTTTCTGTCACTACAAGTAAGCCGGGAAAGATATTCGGGAGTTGATGGCTGGGATCCTATTCCGCTATTTCAGGCTGTTTACCATGAATATGCCCTAAGCTATGGAAGCTATTCTTCTTTGCTGATGCCCCCCTATGATGAATTATGGCCAGAAAGGTACAGGCCGTCAACATCAGATACTTTAGCTGGTATTTACCGTCAACAATTTATGCTGGAGCAGGCACGCTCGTTCGTTTGGGGTATGCAACCTATGCTTGCAAACTATCATGAAACATTGATGCGCAGTCGGAAGCCCGAAATGGACTTTATTCTCCGTTTGGCTAAGCTACGCTATGGGCAATTAAAATATCTACAGGATGGAGAATTTTACCGCCCGCCGGTATTTGTCGAAAAACAAAACAAGATGTCCATAGCCATATCCAAACTGTCCATCTACGCAGGCCAGAATGAACATGTGAAAACGTTCCACAAATCCGTTAATACGGTGCTGGTCGGCGCATGGCGATCACCCGATGGTTTATTGGGAATACCCATTGTCAATATTGCCCAAGGACAAACCAGTGTTGATTTTATCCTGGATGCAAAAGATTATCAGTTACCACAACAGGGAACAATCTATTTGTCAAGGGAAAACCAAAAAAAGAAAATTGGGAATTACTCTAATGGACGAATTGAAATAAAAGTGCCACTTGCTGGATACGATGCATTAATTATTGAAATAGGGTGACGTCCTGCCCCTATTTCAGGAGATGTTTCCAAGAGATTTTCGAAAGTCTTAAAAAACCACATTTAAACAGGCACTTTTGCTAGAAACAGGACCTGCCGCCTGTTGCTGCTCTTCTCATTCCTGGTCTCCTGTTGTTTTTCCTGTTCATTTTTCCCCGTCAATTCCTGTAGCTGCTTGCTACTATACCCTCCCGTCTCCTGCACGAGCAGCATCCCCAACGATGCAAACAGTCCACTATCCGCATGGAAGTGAAAGGCGCTATCCTATTGTCCAAAATAGCGAGCCTATTTGTGGCGATATAGCTACAATAAATATGTTTAAACATAAATACAGAAACCACTCTTAAAATTTCCTTTAAATTTGCTTTTATTAATCAAATTGACATTAAAATTACAATAAGATTAAAAATAATTTAACATAAATTTAATAAATCCAAAATGAAAAAGAACGAAAACAACTTGCTCCATGGCTGTAATGCATCTATTTATGAATCACCACGTATCCAAGTGCAACATATTGAATTAGAGTACAGTATTTCGGCAGGTTCAGTACAGCCAACAATCACAGAATCCTGGGAAACCGAAACCCAGACAAAAGAATTGGACTGGTGAAACAATGCAGCTGTCTTGGAGACGGCTGCAATTCGTTTAAACTGGATATAAAATAGCAGAATTTAAGATATTTTTTAAGAAAAGTAAAAATATGAAAAGTAACATAAGGTATAGCCATATTAGCCTTTTATTTGTTTTGGTTATACTAATCAATGCCTGTAGTAAAGAGCGCTCAGCGATCAACGGCATCAATGGTTCCACTGTACGACTGAATATAGGGCAGACATTTTCTTTGCCGGATGACAAGAGCAAAACCGCTGCAACTGGGCGACGCATCAGCGAGTCATCGCAGTCAAAAGAAATCGCTTATAATGACCAATACACACTGGTCGCTACACTAAGAGAAGTAGGGCCACAAGCCTCCAATCCCAAAGCTTCAAATAACAAAGCAGCAGTACGTGCAACAAGTGAACAGAAAGCACTAAAAGATGGCACTTCTTATTATGTAGCCATTTTTGATGCTTCAGGTGAATACCTAGAGACAAAATCATTTAGACAGGGTGACGGTGTAAAGGATTTTGCAATAGATAATGGCAAATATACGTTCGTTATCTATGCTTCTGGTACAAATGCCCCCTTGTCCTTCCTAAATTCGGGAACTAACCTGAATGCCGCAAAATTTGAACAGTTGAGCGCAGATCAGGATCTGATGATGGATCAGGTCTCTTTCGAGGTAAAAGATGGCCAGAATGAACTTCAAGCAGAATTAGCACATCTTTTTACGCAAGTTACATTAAAATTGGATGCCTCTGCAGTTGGCGAAATTAGCATTGGAGAAGGGGAAATAAGCCCTTCACATACTAAAGGATCTATTGCTGTCTCGCTTGCAGATAAAAGCATTTCCTATCATGGGGCAGCTGAGTCCGTACCGCTTGTATTCCAAAACAAGAGCGGCAAAGTGATCTATTCGGATTCAACATTTATTGCATCCGCAGCAACTGCAAATGGTACAGTCAAACTAAGTCATGTTTCCGTCAATGGAAGTACCCCTAAAGATGTGGAACAAGGAGGCTGGAATCTCCGTCCAGGCGTAAAGTACGAATTAGAGATTGATCTCAAAGCACCAGCTGATCCCTCTATACCCGTGGCCGGTACGAATTGGAGTATAGGAGATCTCATTTACAGAGACGGGATCTACCAATTTGCCCCGCCCAGTGATGAAAGCATTTACTATACCTGGTCGCCATCACAGGCCGATCAGACGGAGGCTTTTTGGTATATGGATTTTGACGATAGCATCAAAGGTATGCGTATGTATCGTGTAAACGGATCCTATGCACAAGAGCCACTTGCAGTAACAAGTCAGGATCCCTGTGCATCTGTAAAACCGCTAAATTCATGGCGACTTCCTACCAGTGCCGAAATCGTTGCCTTGATGTCCAGTAATACTAAAATATATCATGCAAAATATGATACAGGAAATAATAGTTATCTGAAGACAGGCTTGTTTTTTGGCGTTGATTATCAGCCTGAAAAACCCGAAATGGATAAGTATTTATATTTCCGATCTTTCTACTTTATCTCTGCTGGGATGTATCGTTTTGCGCCAACTACGCAAACTGCCTATCTGCTTGCTGACAAAAAATATCTATCCTTTGAGCAGCCTTATAGCGACGACAAACGGACTACTTTAGGTAGTTATGAGATCAAGCCGCTGACATTTAGGCCGAGCGCATCAGCCCCGAGTGAAGCTGTTAGAATCCGTTGTGTTAAAAACAAATAGTTCAGCGTGCTATCAATAAAATAGGCTAGGCAATCAACGCCTAGCCTATAAAAAATACAATAAATCTAGAACAAGCATTTTCAGGGCAGGAAGGTTTATGCCGAAGGCTGTATCACAAGAAATTGTAGTAGCCAGATATAGCGGTCAGCTTTGCATGATGGTTAAATAGATCTTTTCAAGCTCGTTGGCCGAAATCTCATCTGCACGAAGCGTATTCACCAGCGTTCCCTGTTTCATGATGCCGATATGTGTACCGCTGTGGACAGCACTATAAATATCGTGCGTCGCCATTAAGATTGCCTTTCCGGCCTCTCTCATCGTGCGCACATTTTCATTAAACTCATACATCGCCTGTGGATCCAGCCCGCTGGTAGGCTCATCCATCAAGATCACTTTCGCATTTTTAGCCATGGCAATTGCAATCCCGATCTTTTGCCGCATGCCTTTACTCTGCTGCCCCAATCTTTTTTCAAAAGCTTCCGGCTGCAGTCCCGCCTGCCGCAGGTAATCACAGAGTTTTTCTTTCGGATACCTGAAGCCTGCGAGCCGGCTAAAAAAATCCAGATTTTCTAGGCTGCTCAAATACGGGTAGAGCATCACCACTTCTGGAATATAGGCAATATCCGGCAACTGTTGCCCGAGTGCCACCAACTTTCCGTCGACCCTGGCTTCCCCGGAGCTAGCGGCAATAAAGCCAAGGAATAAATTGAGGGTCGTTGTCTTTCCGGCACCATTCTGGCCCATCAGGCAGAATACCTCGCCCGGTTCCACCCGCAAATTGAGGTGGTCCAATACGATATGACTGCCGTACTGTTTCGTCAATTCAACTGCTTCTAACATCATATCCGTTAAAATTTAAAACCTACTATTGCCCTCATGTTAAAGGGATCGCCATCTATGTAGTAATAGTTACGTCCTTCATAAGGGTATGATGAAATAATATCCCCAGAGGCCATATAGCGTCGGTTGGTCAGGTTATCCGCAATAAGCTGGATAGAAAGTCTATTGTGCGTGTAATTTAGCCCGGCATCAAATTTGGTAAAATCTGGTATAAACAGATCTTTTTCGGAGGTACTGCGTTTTATCAGGGTACTCTGTCCGACGCTGAGCTTCAGTACTGCCTTATTTTTCAAGGGAAAACCATATTGTATCCAGGTATTTATGATCTGCTGTGGCGTCTGCGGCAGCTGTTTGCCGATCAGACTTTCATCGCTATTTTTAGTGACCACCGCATCTACAAATGTATAATTCGCAACCAAGGATAGCGCATCTGTAACATGACCGATGAGATCCAGTTCTATCCCTTTGCTGACAACCTGACCGAGTTCTTTGACAAAGCCCTCATGTTCCAGGTCAGTGATAATGCCGTTGCGCTTGACCGTCCGAAATGCGCTCAAGCCTGTATACAGCCGCGAATTGAAAAAATCACGCTTTACTCCCAGCTCCATATTCGTTCCATATTCGGGGTTAACAGCTTCAGAGCCCACCACTTCATTTCCGCCGTTTACGATCGCTTTTTGCCCCGTCTGTGGGATAAATGTCTCATCATAGAGCAGGTAAAATGTTGTGGCCTTATCCATCAGATAAGTCAGTGCCACACGTGGCGACAAGGCCTTCTGATGATAAGTATTGGGCTTCACGACCCCTTTAGCGTTGATGGATTGCTGATCACTTTTGTACCAGGTATATCGGGCACCCAGTGTGAGTCGCAATTTTTCCAGCAGATCAATATTATCGTAGGCATAAACCGATTTGAGAAAGGTATTTCGATCGAGCCGCGAAGCCCGTACTGTCCTAGCCACTGCCGTTGCATCGACTTGATTGTCCGGTTTGCTTCTGAGGTAGACAAACTGTTCCGTTCCGTTGTTGAGGGACAGCGAATCCTTACTGTTGATGTAATCGGCACCAAATACAAGTTGATGGCTTAATGTCCCAGTCCTGACCCTGCCATTCGCAAACAGCTGCGTGGAGAAGGTTTTTCCGGCTCCCATCGATAGTGCACTACGCCGGCGTGTGGTATCACCATCCCTAAAATTCACCAGACTTCCTGCAGATGTCATATTCCAGGAGCGATAAGGCGTCCAAAGGAAGGATGACTGGGAGGTCAGCTGCCAAGATTTATTGAATTTATGCACCCCATAAAATCGTGCGGTCTGATTCTGCGCATAACTCCGTGGCAGACCGACCCCAGCACTGTAATTTACAGCGATCGGTCCGCTGAGTTTATCGGCTTCATTGCGTACTTTGACAATTGCCGTCCCATTTTTTGTCTCTCCACGGATCAGGTTATATTCCGCCAATACAAAAGTATTTGGACTGAAATTATATTGGATCACTGGAGCGAGGGTATATTTATCCGTCCGCAAATCATCGAGGTATGAATTGCGGTGCTGGTAGGCTAGGTTCAAGCGGTATGAAAGCCCTTTATCTTTTACCGCAGCCCCCAGGTCAGCCGTGGTACGGAAAAAATTAAAACTCCCCAAGGATTGACTGACGTTCAAGAGCTTATATTTCGGTGTTTTGGTCACAATATTGACCGAACCGCCGGGCTCACCAAAGGAATTCAAAAAACCGGCCGGCCCTTTGACGATTTCAACGTTTTCGATCAGCGCTTCATCATCTATTGCAGCACCATAGTTAAAACGTCGGGACATCCCATTCAGGGTCGTATATCCCATGAAACCCCGCATCTGCACGGTTGCCGAATTATCAAATGGTGTACTGTTGTAACCAAAGTAAACACCACTGACATTCCGTGCGACATCCCTCAGTTCGAGCGCTCCCTGACTCTGTAGCAATCCCGAGGAGATGCTGATGATATTTTGGGGGATTTCCAACAGTGGCAACTGCAGCTTCATCGTATTGGACAAGGTATCTGATTTTACCTTCGTATTTCGCAACTGCTGGACGCGCACCTCTTTCAGGTTGTAGCTCCGGAATACAGTATCCTGCTTACGCGTCTGCGCGTAGCCGGCAAGCTGATATAATGCTAAAAATGCGGTAAGGAAATGCTTTATTTTCATGTTTATCGTTTTTGATTTGATTCGTTGTTAGTCGTTCTTTTCCATCGGTCGCATTTTAGCTGCTGCGGCGCAGACCAATAAGGTGAATAAGAGTATACCCCCTATTTTCCATGCAATAGAACGCAGTCTTCCCGAGTCGGTCGATCGATAAAATTGTGGCAGTAGGTTCAGATCTTCTTTGGAAAGTTTGGCATCCCGCAGCAAAAAGCCGTTCATATGCAGTACCCAGCGGTGCTGATAGCGGGCGACATCCCGCTGATAATGCAGGTAGCTCGCTAATCCCGTTTTGGCGATTTCATTGAGTAGTGACTGCATCTGGCTGACAGGATTGAGCCAACTGATCCTATCCATCCAGCGCTGATGCAGCTGGACATGCTCCTGGTAGCTGCGAATATTTTTATCCATTCTTCGTCCCAGAAGGTCATAGTAGGCTACAAACCGTTTATTTCCGTAGCGTGCGGTATCCGTCGGCTTGCGCAAATGTACATACTGTGGATTATTACCGTAAAACTGTTCTATAAGTTCAGGGATAGGCATCTCCCAGGTCTCGAGCATCGTAGCTCTTTGCTTAGACACCAATTCTGTACGCAGGGGTAGAGGCTGTTTGAGCCCGACCAGCCGATTGCAAAGCGCAGGCAGCACAATCGTCAGCCCCAACCAGCAGCCCAGCAGCAGCAGTGCACTTTTGCGGGATGAACCTCCACAAAGGATCACCAGCCAGACCAATGCGCACCAAAACAGCAGATAGATCAGTATCGCTATGTTCCAGAGCAGAAAATCAACGCCATCTTTTGGTATACCCTGCGGCGCCATCATAAAGCCGATACCGTTGAATGCCGTTAGCAACAGCCAAAGCAGCCCGAGCCGGAAAAGAAGTTTATACAGCAGAATGCGTCGCAGACTTCCTCCATGTAGGCGCAACAAGCGATCCGTCTGCTGTTCCTTCTCCCGGGCCAACAGGTCATAGGAAAGCACAATAATCAGCAGGGGGATCAGGTAGACCAGCACAAAAGACAGATCGAAATTGCCGGCAGCCAATTTTTCAGGATTGGCGATAGCGGTATTTGGAGGCGTAAAAAAGTCCCTTTTACTATTGACCACATCATAATATGGTAGGATATCGCGTTGTCCGATAGCCATCAGTGCCAGTGCAGCCGGGGGATTTGTCGCGACCGGTGAGGCCCGGTATTCGATGACCTGCGGCAGTCCCGCCTGAGTAGCCAAATTTTTCCCTTCTACAGTACTGGTATCACTATCAAAGCGCTGTTTCAATTCAGTGAATTGCCGCTGCTGATTTCTTTGCAAGGTATCGAGACCTCTAAGCTGCTGCTCGACAAAATGCCCACCTGTGTACAGACTGTATCCCCCAAGCAAAATGAAGAAAAATAGTAAAGCAAGTTGCAGGGGCTGTGCAATAAACTGCTTCCATTCGAAGCGAAAGATAAGTTTAAGGAGATTCATAGCCTAGATTTTAAAAAATTTCAGACGGAAGGCCAACACCGAGGCCAGGAGGCATGGCCAGATCAAGAGCCCCCAAAAAGGGATAGCCTCGCGCCACAACAGCAGGGCAAGCGTCGGAAAGCGGTAGTGAAAAGCAGGAAACAGCGCTCCCGGAGCCTCAGCTGGGACTTTATGCATTTCCTGTCTTTCCGGTTTTTGGGCAACTTCACGGTTGAGCCGACGAATAAAGGTATTTCGATAATCCCTGGCCTGTTGGAAAAACTGCTGATGGTGAAAAAAATCCGTTCCAGACAGGGTCATGGATAATCTTTTCAGCGCCGTAAAAGGGTTGAACAGTCCCATAGCGGATAAGCTTTGCTGCTGCTGGTCAATTATTTTTTCCACGTTAGTATAGTAATAATCAAATACTTTTTGCTGATAATCCTCATTATACTGCAAAACCAGACCATCGACGTTCAGCGGCAGTTCCTCAATTTTTTTGACTCCATATTGGCGACACACCTGTTCGAGATATTTTTCCACACGCGATCTGCTGTCGCCGTCCCCATCGATCCCTTTAAGGTAGCCCTGGCGGACCAGATGATTGAATTCAGCTCTTGCTATCAAAGGATAACGCTGATCAATCCATGTCGTCCCGATCTTTGGCAGAACAATCGCCCACAGCAGCCAAATTCCCATGGCAAGCTGTATCGCCGAACGCGACGAACGACAGTACAAAGAAATTAGCGCAGCGATCAGGGTTAAGGAAAAATAAAAGACCAGGTAAACCAGCATCATCAGGACAAATCTGCCCAGCATCAGATGCCCCGAGTCAAAGAAGCACAATAATATCAGCATGCCTACAAAGACTGGTAGCAGCCAGAGGACAGCAAACATATAATACGCAATGATTTTTGACCACAGTAGTTTGGAAAAACTGGAGCCATGCGTCAACAGCATCTTGAGGGTGCCCTGTTCGCGTTCTTGGGTTAGCATCGTGCAGCACATCGTCAGGTAGAGAAAGGGAAGCAACAACTGCAAAATCAAGGTCAATGTCAGGCTTCCGAAACGCAATTGTGCATCTGCACCCTCCGCATTGCTGTAGTCGACTTCATGCTGCACATGCGCTTCCACCCGATAGCTCGTACCGAAATAATCATTGAGCCCAGGGTCAAAAACCGTCAGCGGACTCAAAGGCTTGAAAAGGTAAGTACCATAATGGGCCACATCATGCGCCTCTGCGTGGAATGTCCGCAGCTCGCTGCTGAATTTTTTGTTGCTCTCCTGTCGCTCCTGCGCATCCTGCTGATATTGCACTATCCCCAAAAGACCACTTATAGTCAGCAATACAAATACGATACAGGTAAAAATCAAGATCGTCCGGTCGCGGTAGGCAACTTGAAATTCTTTTTTGATCAAGCTAAAGCTAAGGGATAGGGACTTATTCATCGCAAATTAATTAATGCATCAAAGTTGCAAATAAATAATAATATTTGCAACTTTGATGCATTAACACTTATTCAAACTGTTGGTATATGATCCTGTCCTTTCGACCAAAGCGTAGATTTCCATTTTACAAGCAGCCCGACGCCATGGATTGTGGTCCTACCTGCCTCAAGATCATCACAAAATATTTTGGAAAAACATTTCCACTGTCCCATTTCCGAAATCTGTGCCGCATCGGCAAGCAAGGCACCAGTTTTCATCAGCTGGCTGAGGCCGCACAGCAGCTTGGTTTCAAAACACTGTCGGCATCATTATCCTATCAGGTACTAAGCCAACAGGCCCCTCTACCCTGTATCCTGCACTGGGAGCGTGAGCATTATGTGGTACTTTATCGGATCACAGCCAAGTATGCCTACCTTGCAGATCCGGCAATGAACGGTAAAGTGAAGATCAAAACAACGGATTTCCTACGTTCCTGGGAGACCGAAGCAGGTACCAATACCGGCCGGGCCCTGCTGCTGGAAACAAACCCTGATTTTGAAGCTCAGCGAAGCATCCCCGATCCATCCGCATCCATTTGGTCCCTGCTTCCCCTACTTAAAGACCATCGCAAAAAAATGATCCCCATTGGTATCAGCCTGCTTATTGCCAGCCTGATCTCCCTTTCGGTTCCTTTTTTGACACAGCTTACCGTAGACAGGGGAATAGCACACAAAAACACGAATCTGCTGCTGCTGATCTGTCTGGGTCAGCTGATGTTATTCTGCGGCAAAATGCTCATGGATTACCTTCGGGCAAGGCTCCTGTTTACTGTCGGTGCCCGGACAAGTATCAGGATGCTCAAGGAGTTTCTTGCCAAACTGATGGAACTTCCCTTTTCATTTTTTGACAACAGGCAGGCCGGTGACAATATGCAACGTATCAATGACAATCAGCGTGTCGAAGATTTTCTGACCAATTCCCTGATCAATTTTATGCTATCCGCCATCACCTTGCTGGTTTTTGGAGGTGTTCTTTTTTACTACAACTGGCAGATTTTTGCCATCTTTCTGATCGGTGCACTGCTGAGTGTGCTCTGGTCCAATTCCTTCCAACATAAAAGAAAGTTGATCGACCAACGTAAGTTTAAAGTACTCTCTGCCAATCAGCAGCTGCTTTTGGAAATATTTTATGCGATGCAGGAGATCAAGCTGACGGGCAGTGAGCAGGAGAAACAGCAGCTCTGGGCCAATATACAAGATCAGTCCTACGGTTTGAAAATGGAGTCCCTGCAATTGGACCAGCTCATGCAGGGCGTCGGCTTTTTTCTCAACGAGATCAAAAATGTACTGATCACCTATGCGGCAGCGATGCTCGTCATTGAGGGACAGGTAACTCTGGGCGGTATGCTGGCCATCACCTATATCTGCGGACAGTTAAATGGTCCCGTGACTCAGCTAATCGAATTTGCCCGCGTCTCTCAGAATACCAAATTCAGTCTGCAACGCATGGCGGAGGTACATCAGGAGACTGCTGAAGATCAGGATATCCCCAGACAGCCTATCCTCGCCAGTCCGCAGCCAATCCATGTCAACAATTTAACTTTTCGGTACGATACGGCCAACACCGAAGCAGTCCTCAAGAATATCAACCTGCATATTCCCGCTGGCAAGATCACGGCCATTGTCGGGACCAGCGGCAGCGGCAAAACGACGCTGATCAAGCTACTGCTTAAGTTTTACCGAACCGTTCCCGGATCCATCGTCATTGGCGACACCCCACTCGACCAATTGCATGCCAAGGCCTGGCGTGCCCGTTGTGGTGTTGTCATGCAAGATGGCTACATCTTTATGGATACCATTGCCAACAACATCTACGCCGGTGCTGCGGTCAAAGACGAAAGACGTCTGCAGGAGGTCGCACAATTGGTCAATATGCACCATTTCATCCAAACGATGCCCTTCGGTTACCAGACCATTATAGGCCGGGACGGCTATGGACTGAGCAGTGGCCAGAAACAACGCCTATTGATCGCAAGGATGATCTACCGCAATCCACCCTATATTTTCCTTGATGAGGCTACAAATTCACTTGATGCCCATAATGAGTTAACGATCGTCAATAACCTGAACCATTTTTTTGAGGAAAAGACGGTCTTGATCGTGGCACACCGCCTCAGCACCGTGAAAAATGCCCATCAGATTATTGTGCTCGATCAAGGCACCCTTGTCGAACAAGGCACGCACCAAGAGCTGATCAAAAAAAAAGGCAGCTACTACGAACTGATCAAAAATCAGCTTGAGTTAACAAATTGATCGCTATTACAACTTTATTAAATCCATGCATCATGATTGACATCCTTCCCTATTCCCTCGTCCGCTATGCGAGTTTGCCCGTCGCCGCTTTTGCACCTTTTCACCTTGCAGATCTGGAGCAGCGGCTACAGCGTATAAATCACATGCAGCATGAGCGTTCGCTGCTGCAGACGGCTATCTGCGATAGCCTGTACGAATTGGTGCAAACTGCGCCAGGTGATACCGAACGTATCAATCTGATTCGGCTCAAACGGGTGATCTACAACAATAAAACCATTGCTGTTCAATTATTCGCAGACTGTAACCCATTGTTGCCGCCCGCATTACAGGCACAACTGCGCAAGCTATTTGATCTGATGACAGCCATAAATATTGCCGAAAGCAACCAGGAAACACATTACCAGCAACATCTGAGCAATAGTCATCGCTACCTTCAACAGCTGGCGGGCAACCCCTTATTACAAAATGGACTTCTATTGTCCAGTCCGGTGCTGTACAGCCAACTCCCCGACTATATCAGCAAAGATCCCAAAGATTTTGGTCCAAAGGAATGGCGGCTGATTTTTAGCCTGCTCCGTTACCTGACACGAATGACCTTCAAGACATCGCCATTTAGCAGCTTCACCTATACTGGACAGGCACAGTTTAACAGCAGCCACAACGCTATTTTCGACGGCGCAAAGCCCTCGATCCGATCCGGCATCCGTCTCCATAACGGATTATTTGAATACATTAAATCCATCCTCAATCAGCATCCAACCCTCAACGAATATCTGCTCGTACGACTCAACAGTACCGCCCGAATCGAGGAAAACAAACTTTCCTTTCTATTTAACCATCATAATATCGAATCCTTCCAGAAACTTCCCGCAGCGGGGCTGCAACGATACATTCTAGAACAGCTGCGTACCGCTGGCACTTCCAATATGACTTTTTCTGCGTTGATTGAGAAGCTGGAACCTGTAGTTGCTCCTGTAGACCGCTCCCAGTTAAAACAACACCTTATGCAATTGGTGGATACAGGTTTTCTGGAGCTAAGTACCGATATTTCGGCGATGGACCACCATTGGAGCCAGGCCTTAAAGCATTTTTTAAGCGCGACAAACTGCAACCATCCCGATATGATGCTCCTCATTCGGCTGCTCGACAGCCTTGCTACGGTTCAGGCAGCCTACCCGGAGGCCAATGTAAAGCTAAGAAAAGAGCTGCTGGAAATCGCGGAAAAAGAAGTTAACAGCTCCCTTAAACAGCTCCAGACTGAAACAGGCGCCGCGGCCATAGCGATTACAGCCAATAGTGCAACAGCGCCATTCAAAAAAACAAATCCCGGTCCCTTGCATTTTTCAGGACGACAGCTTATTTACGAGGATTGTTACACCGATACAACAGACAGCCTTTCGGAAGCCCCTGTCCGCCAGTTTATCGAAAAAACAGATGCACTGCTGCAGTACCTTCGACCCATTGAGGCCATGGCTCCCGAAAGAGAAAAAATGCTTTCCTTTTTCAAACAGCATTATCCTGTCAAGGCCAGCGTCAATATCCTGGATTTCTATTTCGACTATTATTCCAATGTCAAAAAGCAGGAAAAAGAGACGGCTCCGTCGCAGCTTACAAATTCCGGCCCATGGATTGAAAACCTTGACCGGCACCTCAAAAAAATTGTGGTCCCCGGTCAGGACATCCTCGATCTTGATGCACATTTTTTCGACGCGATGTCCCAAGCTCAAAATAGCAATCAAAAAACAGGATACTCCCGTGGTGTATTCGTCCAGTTTTACGTGAAGCCTGGAGATAGTACTTCGGAGAGCCCCCTTACTGGGGTTATCAATGCCGTGTTGCCGGGGATGGGAAAAGTCAGCGGCCGCTTTCTGCACCTATTTCCCCCAGCCATGAGCGATAGTATCCGTAGCCATAATGAGCGGCTCCATCCCGACCTGCTGAAAGCCGAGCTGAGCGATGGTTCATTCTTTAACGCCAACATCCATCCGCCATTGCTCTTTCAGGAATGCAGCCTTTCGGACGAACACCGACATTACCCCCCAGAAAGGCAGATTCCGGTACACGAGTTAGCTGTTTGCCATAGCGAAGGCGAAGACTTTCTGTCCTTATTTTACCGGGAGCAGGAAGTATTTGCTTATGACCTTTGTCTGGAATCCTTTTACAACCGCTCCAATTTCTATCAGCTGATGGCACATTTTAACAGCGATGACAAAGTTTACCTGCAGCCTTTTATCAACTGCATCGACCGACACTATCTCCCCCAGGATCCGGCCAGCCTGCCCGTGATTCTGCTACCACGTATTGTGTATGACGAAACAGTCATTATCCGGCGCAAAACCTGGTGCATCCAGCGGCAGACCATCCCTGTGCCTCAAGGTAGGGAAACCGCTGCGCAGTACTTTGTACGCCTCAACAGCTGGCGAGTGGATGCGGGCATACCCGCTGCCGTTTTTTTATTTTTACGGAAACGGTCCTTTGCTATCGAGGAAGTCGTCAAGGGGCATAAAGCACAAAAACTTTTGCCAGACGATTACAAGCCCCAGTATATCTCGTTTGAACAGCCAATCCTCGTGGATCTCTTCATCCGTCTATTGGCCCGTGCCGGCCAGTACCTTATCCTTGAAGAAGTACTCCCCACGCTCGATCCGGCCGCAGGGCCAGCACTGGATCAGGTTAAAGAATATCTTATCCAATGGTATAACTACTAACGAAAAACGATGAAAAACCATTGGTTATCTGTACACCTGTATAGTACTGTGGACCTGGATCTGATCCTGCTGCATATTGTCAGGCCTTTTCTTGCGCGCTATTTTGCTCCAGCACCTGCGTATTCTTTTTTCTTTATCCGTTATTGGGATGAAGGAAGCCATATCCGTTTGCGTATGCAGGTGCCCCCCGCTATGGAGCCTGATCTGCTGGCTGCACTTGACCAGCAGATCAGGTCAGTACCGTCACTGGGCTGCAGGCTACAGGCAGTTGCTTACGAACCCGAAATAGACCGCTACGGCGATGCCCAGACGATCCATTTCGCCGAGCATTATTTTTTCCTCTCCTCCCGCTATGTTTTAGCCCATGTTGTTCCAAAACCGCAACCTAGTACGCCCTTAACGGAGGCTATACGCCTGCAGCTGATCCTGCTCAAGGCACTCGGCTGGGAAATTCCCCAGTTGTGCCAATTGCTCGATCATTTTATCGCAGGCTGGATACGCCGCCTGTTCGATCCCTTACAGGATCCCGAGGCAGAACGCCGATTTTGGTCAGCCCAGTTTGAGAAAAACTTCAACCGCAAGGCAGCAGCCTTCAGATCCACTATTGCTCAGCTTTGGGGCGATCTAGACCGTAAAGACAAATCCGATGACAGGATGGTCTTCTTAACAACAAGTGCACAGCTGCTCCGCAGCTATATGACAGCCGTAGATCATCCCCAAAAAAGGATTGCTATATGTGCTAGCCTGATCCACATGAACAACAACAGAGTAGGCTTGTCCAATCTGGACGAGGCCTATGCTTCCTATTGTCTTCGGCATTCTTTAGATACTATTTTATCTTCCCAAAAATCCTGATGAAAATGCTTTTTAACAACCTCCAGCGGCAGCGCCTGACCGAACATCTTGAACAGGTGACCCAACATATCCTCCAAGCCTGCCATCAGCATGAAAAGGGACTGTATTGGTTAAGCCCATATTATACCAGTGCTACGACTTACGATTTTAAGGTCACTACCGACCTCTTTCAGGGCAATAGCGGTATTGCCCTTTTCTTCCTCGCCCGCTATTCCTATAGCGGATCGCAAGCCGATCTGCATATTGCCCAACGGACGATGGATTTTGTCGCTGATCACCTGGCGCAAAACAGCCCGCAGGCCTTTGGTTTATTTACAGGACTTTCGGGAGTGATCTATACCTATATCCGATTATTCGAACTCGGGAGTGACCCTCAGTATCTTGATCGGGCCCATGCGCTAGCCCTGACCTATCAAGATCAACTTGTGCGGCACACCATTAAAGCCGATCTGCTCAGTGGCTACTCGGGCAGCCTATTTGTGCTTACCCTGCTACAGCATTATCGTCCCGACCCCGCACTGATCCAGTTGATCCAGCAACTGATCGATCGCTTGGTCCAGGAAGCACGCCCGTCCGAAAAAGGCTTAAAATGGGACTACAACCAATCCAAATCCGCCTACGATAGCCTGACCGGATTTTCCCATGGAGCCTCAGGCATCGCCTATATGCTATTGCAGCTAGCCGAATATTTTGACAATGAGGCCCTATTGTACCTTGCTGAAGAGGCGCTGCTCTACGAAATGCAATATTTCCATGTTGATTTTGACAACTGGCTCGATCTGCGTCTCGGAAGCCATCGTCTCCAAAGCGTCAATATACAGCAATGGGAACTGAAAAACTTTCTTCCATACATTCAGGAGCTCAATTCCTGGGCGCATGGTGCCGCCGGAATCGGCCTGGCCCGGCACGCAGCCTGGCGGGCAACGGGTAAAGCAGCATACCTGGATCAATGCCGCAGCATCGCCAAAAAATGCAGCGCCGATATCCTTCGGGGTGACCGACAGGATTATACTGTTTGCAGTGGATATACCGGTCTGCTGTCTTATATGCTCCACTATCCCCATACGGCACAGGAATACAGTGGTGAACTGCTACTGCATGTCATTGATAAAGCGCAGCTGCAGTACCAGACTGCCGGCAGTTACAACAGCTATATCTCTGCTGGCCGTGACGACTATGGGCTGCTTTCCGGTGCGGCCGGAATCGGCTACAGTATCCTACAGCTGCTCGACGACAGGATGTCCTCTGTCCTCTGTCCGAGACTACCACCCGCGCCAAAATCGGTTCAACAAACCATACAGTTAAACCTTGCAGACCTGCAGCGGGGGCTTTTGGAAAAGTACTACCCCCTGACCCTACAACAGCTGGCGGAGCAGCCCGCCATGCGCCAGATCCTTGATCAGGTGAACGGCATCAACGATTTTGAAAATAGCTTGAGCGACCTCCTGCTGCAGGCCGGTCAAGCCGCTAAATTACGGGCCGTGTTCGCGCTGGAACAAGCTAGAAATAAGCAGTGGAAACAGCATAAAGGTCATTTGTGTTACAGCAGGAAAAATGCCTATATCAAAAGTAAGATCCAACAATTGACTTCCTCGAAAGTGTCCGATCTGGCCCAGCATACCCTTGTGCTGGCCGACCATGTCAGCCTATATCTACTTGACGAAGTGCTACGGGAAGCCCTGGCACTCCCTTCAGATAAGCTGGCAGTCCTATTTATAGCTGACGAATGGGGCGTCAGCAGCAGCTATATTGGGTTGATCAGTATGCTGATTGTACAACAGGTGGAAAATACACCGCTAACAGGAGCCTTATTGTGTGATCAGGTCAGCAACAAACTTAGATCCATGATCAGGAAACTAGATGAGGATAATTCCCTAAAGGCCCACCTATCCGCGCAGATCCGACTGCTGTTTGAGAGCGGCATATTGACCACGGCAGACGTATAAGCAAGAAAGTCAGGTACTCGACCTGACTTCCCTATCCTTATAATTACATTAACAGATTACTGTAGTACATCTAACCGGTGGGTTATGATGATCGTCCGTAGGCTCGGTATGTGTTGGTTCGGACACATTTCCCAAACCACCAGACAGGCGTTTTGCCACCTCGCTATCGATACTTGTTACAAAACTTTCTAATTGGAGATCTTCCAGATTTAATTTGATTTTTTCTACTGAATCTTTCATGACTACTAAGTTTAATTGTAATGCCTACTGTGATAACGGGTTTTCAGCTTATCCCCGGTTGCAACAGTACTAAGTTAAAACTATTGCAACATAGTTGCAATAAGTTTTAAAATTAAATTAATAAGGTTGGTTTTTAGGAATAAACTGGACTCAGGTATTTTGATATTTAGCAGAGGTATTTGCCAATGAAAGTATATAACATAAAATAGGCTAGGGAATGAAGACCTAGACTATAAAAAATACAATAATCTAACCTGACCGAGGTAATTGAACAAGCATTTTCAGGGCAGGAAAGTTTTGGTCAGTAATCATATATGTTATGCAGATAACATTTAGTTTAATTCCTTTATTAAATAATCTTCCAGATCGGAAAGAGATATCTTTTTATTGATTATATTCCCCTTTCTGTCAATAAGAATAGCGGTAGGAAACATTCTGATATACATGGAGGACGAGGTTATAGTTCCATTTTCATCAAGGAACTGTTTCCAGGGCAGATTTTGTTCCTGTATTGCTTTTTTCCAGTTGTCGATTCTTTTCGTTTGGTCTGTCGATATCCCTATAATTTCGAACCCCTTATCTTTATAATGGTCATAAAGGCTTATTAATTTAGGAAAAGCTGCCAGGCAAGGTCTGCAATTGCTGAACCAAAAATCAACCAGAACAATTTTATTCTTTGGTATAATTAGCTTTTGGGGTTCATTTTTTTGGTCTTTAAGTGTGATAAGGGGAAAGGGATGCCCTTCCTTAATTAACGCATTATGTATGTCATGGTAAAGCAGATTCCATATTTTGGATTTTTTGACATTTCCAGAAAAATGATCTAACGTTACTTCCCGCAATGCCGTGTGTCCGAAAGTAAAAAATCGCTGAGCAACATGCCATAATGCGACAAAAGACGCTGGATTGGCTTTTATATAATCCAGGTATATAGAATCAATTTTCTCCGACCTATCCATAGAAATTCGATAATAGAAATTATCATCATTATCTTCTTGAAAATAGGGCTTCAAAAATGGCTGAAATTTATTTCTGTACTCATTTCCTGTTTCTCCTATAACATAGCCGTTTTCACCAATTTGGTAATTAAACACTAATTTTGAAGTTGTACTATCAATAAAAAAAGATCCCATTCTTGATGATAGCACATCTATATCCTCAGTGAGAAAAGTATAATATAATTGTGGATAGGTGGCTCTATTCTTAAATACAAAAGAATTTCCCAAAACCTTAGCCGATCTATCTATTGTTTCATAATATTTTGGTGGAATAAATATATCCGGTTTTAGATAAATACTGTCAGATACAGTTTTACCATTAGTTATCTCACCCTCCAAAATTTCACTTTTTTGACAATATACATTGGAATATAATAAAAATAAGAAAGCTGCTGTAGCAAGAAGACGGTTTAAAAACTTCATTTTAGAGATTGTTTAATATTGGATGGATATTATATCATAATCTACAATAGACCATTGAGGCCGCCCCACGAATACAATATACAATAATTTTATTAATGTAAACACATTTTTTAATTCTTTAAGTAGAATACATGTTTTTAAAATTACACCCCATTTCCTTCTTTACCAGTCGACAGGATAAGGATCCGTGCCGGCAAACAGCAGCTTTACGGGACACAGGTATCCTATCGTACAGATTCATGCCAGGCTTTTGTTGTAGATGTTGAAGATCTAAGCAATATTGGCAGACTTCTTTGCTATGCACAAGCTTGAGGGGTGGGTCGGGTATCTTTCGGTCGATCAACGCGCTGAGCTGCCGGAGGAATTCTGAATTTTGATCGCTAGAAACTGGAATACGTCATGAAAACACGGTTCCAAACACTCTTGGGGCTTCACAGCAGTCGTAAAGCAGTCTTTACATCGTAAAATTTCATCTATTTTACTGAAATTTAGGATCAATCAACTCCCCTTGCACGATTGGAAACCAATTGATCGGGTTTACAATATGTCAATCTCCTATCCGCGCTATCCAATGCATCCCATGGAAAGATTCCCTACTTGTTTCCACCGTTGTTCTTCCTTAACTTCAGAAAATCCCTTGGCAAAAATCCAGTCTCTTTCTTAAAAAATGAGCTGAAGTTGGAGGGATCATTGAAGCCAAACTGATAACTGATTTCTTTAATCGAATAGCTTGATTGTAGTATTAGATTTTTAACTTCGGTAATCACTTTTTTCTTTATGACTTCTTTCGCTGAAGTCTCTAAAAGCAAATTGCAGAGAATATTCAAATAATTAGCTGGGGTATGGAGTTTCTCTGCATAATACTGGACCGCCCGGCTCTCCTTAAAGCTTTGGTCCAGGATGTCCAAAAATTTCAATATGACCGGATGATTTACATCCAAAATTTTCAGATCACGGCTCTCCAGACATTTTCCCTTGAGGATCAGATAGATTGTTTTAAGCCGACTTATACAGATTTCAGCATATCCTTTTCGCTGTGCTTCAATCATTTTTTTTATCTCCATGACTTCATAAAGCAAGCTACTGAAAAGTTCTTCGGAGGTATCAAATCCAGAAAGAGGTTTTAACTGTCCCAGCGAAATCGTAGTCACCGAACTGATGCTTTCATACACAGCGATCTGTACGATGAGCTGATGTGCTTTGGTACCGGCGCGTAGATCACAGGCCCCCACTTGCCCCGGAAAAACCACAATCACTTTCCCTTTTTCGATTTCATGTATTTCATCATCAATCTGTACAAAGCCCGCTCCCTCTTCAAATAGAATAATACTGAAATACTCCGCTTTTTTCGGAATAGGAACCACAAAGGGCGATTGAACTAAATTATACACAATACCAGTCTCTTCCTGAAACAAATAAGCAATATCGTTTGCACAAGATGATTCCATATTGTTCGCTTGATCCCCCACTGGTAACTGATTTTGCATAGATTATATATTATTCCTTTTCAACATGTTTGTTGCCCCATCAAATTATAGTTGCTCCATGGTCAAATGCGCTCAAAACAGTGCTGAATTGGCTACCAATAAATAAAGCTTGTGCTGTCCAAGGTATACCGTCTAAAAAGTATACATTTCGCGCGGCTATATATGAAGCAAATTTTTATCGTTCTAAATCTATTAAGAAAAGGCCTACTAATTGTTTTGGAAATCATTAAAAGAATGGTTGTTTTTATTACTTTTCGCCATCTTCCCTTCAATGGAAAATAAGCCATTTTTAAACAAAAACAGAATCAAACAGCTGATTATCAATTATTAAAATCTAAAAATACAGACCAAACCACTCCGGCAGCGCTTGCCATTATCTTTTTCCGCTGGTTGAATTTTTGTTGATTATAGAACAACTTTTATCCATTATGGACAACGATTATAACATTAAATTTTCAAAAGCAATTTCTAACGTAAAAGATTTGACGGGCCAGCATGTTGCATACTGCAGATACCCCGTACCGTTTAGCCATCAAGTCATTTTATTCCGCTTTGATGGGGGCCATTTTATTGATCAGAAAATGCATTATGACACGTTCCATATCAACCTTTTTCAGCTCGATTCCAATGAACCGATCGATATCACCTACCGTTTGGAAAAGAGCCGGATTTTCTTTAATTTTATTTTGCATGGTGCCATCGATTTTACGACCGAAGAGCATGAGCGCATTACACAGGTATCAGCATGTACCTTCTATCTTTCGTATGAGCAGCCGGGCAGTTATCAGGCAAAATGCAATAAAGGCGAAACTGACGCCATTATTATATCGGTATTATCCGGATGGGCGAGTTCAATAGTCGACAATTATCCCATTTTGTACGAAGCTATAAACCAACTTTCCAAATCAAAAAAACGGTTTGAGGTATTGCCCCATTGTCGGATAGATGATACGGTAAAAGAATTGTTATTCGGGATACTTGCTCACAATCACAGCAATAAGCGCATGCAGGATCTTCTCCTATCCTTTCATATCGGCCAGGCATTAATTTACTATGAGCGATTACTGTTGACGACGACCATGGGCAAGATGTACCAGATCAAACAGTACATTGAAAAGCATATCTTAAATCCTGAAATTGATATCAAGTCCTTCGCAGCGATGGTATCTCTATCCCAACAGACGGTGACCCGCCGGTTTAAGGAAATATATGGGCTATCTATCCGGAGTTTCTATCACCTTTCGCGGATGCAATATGTCGAGCTGCTGATCGAAGATGAAAACATGAGCATCAAAGAAGCAAGCCGGCTTATAGGTTACGCTGATGAAAATGACTTTCGCAAAGCCTACAAAAAGTTCCTTTTGAACAAGAAAAATCAGATCCACCGATCTTAAACTAAGATTTATCATCCGATACTGGGGCGGAACTGCCAATTTAAAACCCGTAGCTGGTCATATTTTGTCATTTCATCCCCTTTCCCACCTTTTAGGCTTCTTATAAATTTACGTCAAGATCCTGCTGCAGGAAGCAACAAACAATTATAACAAATGATACAGCATGCCCCCTATCCGTGAAAATAACCCTGCTTATCAATTTTTGATCCGATTTTGGTCAAAGCACTGTGAACTGGAGGAGAGCCATCGCGCTTGGATAAAAAAACATATCCAGGTCTATAGTGGGGTAAAGACGGGTCATATGCTCTATTATGAAGGCTTTTTGGATAAAAAGATATTCTTTGCCACCAAAGGATTAATCGGACGCGTTATCGAAAATGAGGAGACGGGCAGGCGACAGTTGATCAATGTAGCCCTTCCCGGCATGGCGCTTATGAGTACAGCACATTTCTATAGCGATACACCGAGTTTGGGCGACATCGTTGTGCTTCGTCCAGACACCGATGTCGTCATTCTATCTTATCATGCATTGCTGAATTACCGTCAAGCCGAAAGAATTGTCGACACCTTAATCGGGATGCTGGTCCACAAAAAAAAGAAACAGCTCGCCTGCCTGCTGCGCATCAGCCGCACCAGCAGCGCATTTGAGCGCTGCCTACGATTTACCAACGAACTTCCCGAGCTTTATCATATCCTCTATCAGCGAGAGGTTGCCGACCTGCTCGATATTTCGCGTACCACGGTACAGTCTGTATCCCGCTATCTGGCGAAACAACCTGGCAAATAAGGTTAAAAATACGCCCTTAAAAATTCAGTTTTTTCGAACAATGTTTAAAAATACGCCGAAAAATTCAAGAAAATCTACTTATACCCCAAACAAAGCTCAATACGGTTGAGCCTATTTCGCCAATTGGGGCTATTAACTTAGTAAAAAGAAACAAAACAATTAAAAAAGGCTGGACCGGGAATGTGCCAGCACTATAGAAATAGCATAGTATAAAAGAACAACAAATATGAAACGCAGGATAATGATAATATGGACAGCTCTTTTCCGCTGGATCGGAAAGCTCTACTCATCGGTCAGGGCGCTGCTGCATGTGCTGTTCCTGCAAGATGCTATAGTCTTGAAGCTCGTCACAGATCTACTTCGGATAGACAGTTTACCTTATTGGATTGGATTCGCCCGAAAGAGATATGCCAAACGAAAGTTTCATGACCGTAAGGGGGCACTGTTCACGGGTAACCCGGGTAGTTGAGCAGAACTATCCGGGAAAGGGCCAGCCGAGTATCGGGATACAAAGCCAGCCAGCGAGGTCTGCTAAAAGACAACACGTAACACAAGAATAATCAGAGTTTTTTGAGGCAACCTTTTTTTGCTAGTATAAAAAAGACCAGCAAGATGAGTACTAAACAATTCATCAAAAATAATAAAAGATGGTTCAGCGCATTGGCGCTTTCCATGATGGTCGGAATAGCGACCGCTGCTTATAGTTTTAAAGGTCAGGATAATGACTTAAACCCTAAGCAAGAACCATTGCACTGGTTTCAGATTAATGGTTCGTATACAGATAGCCAAGCTGTAACTCCTAGCAATGCATCTTATATAAATTCGGACGCTACACCACCCACTGGTACAGGGTGCAGTGGTACAGCGTACCAATGTGTATCGAGATTTAAGGAGAGTCAAACTATAGTAGTTGGAGGAGTTAGGATGTTGAATGGTTCACAAATACCTGAATCAGTTGCATCTCACAAAAACTAAATACTATAAAACCCCCATAGCCGTCAACATTTAGACGGCTATGGCTTTTTTTACTAATTAAAATGTATACTTTAATAATTGGGATTTTGCTTTAAGTTCGGATTGTTATCTAATTCATCTTGTGGGATTGGATACAATGACGCAGAAGGAGTCCAATGCTGTTTTACTTTGGATAATACTTCATCAATCCTTTTGGTTCTTTTCAAATCAAACCATCTATGCCCCCATTCGCACATCAACTCTAATCTTCTTTGTATCTCTATTTCTTTTAAAATGCTCTGCATTTTCCCATTTGAATTAAAAGACTCAAGTCCTGCACGTTTTCGGATCGTATTTATATCTGATTCTGCTTTATCAAAGGCGGAAAGGCTTGCTCTTGATTCTGCCCTAATTAGAAATTGCTCCCCCAAGCGTAACATAACATACCGTTCATTTAAATTAGGGTTTTCAGCATATAGTTTGTATTTATTAATGTATTTGTATTGGACACCTTGAACAGTATTATTCCCGATCCAATCAACACGTCTTTTGTCATTTTCTGCAAATGAATTCCATAATAATTCAGTTATTACATATCGAGGAACACTAAATGCTCCTGGGGGTAAATGGTAGTAGCCTTCCCATGTTGCTCTTCCGCCAATCACCGGAAGCAAAGCCCATATCGTTTCCTTACTCCCCCCGCCAAACACTGTTGCTGGTGTTGGTTCCAATGTATATCCTCCCTCATCAATAACTTCGGTGGACATTTGCTCTGCTAGCAAATAATTCTTTTGATAAAGATACACACGAGCTAAAAGAGCTGTGGCAGCGAAATAATGTGGCCGTATATTCGATCTTAAGGGCTTAGACAGGTGTAATCTTGCAAAAGCAAGATCTTCTATTATAAATTGATATATATCTTCCAACTTTGATTGTGACAATTGCCTATTAACCTGGTAATCCGCTCCGGCGATCATCGGGACATTTTCATAGAGATTAGCAAGATAGAAATAAATAAAGGCTCTTATAAATCTTGCTTCTGCAAAGAGGTGATCCTTTTGTTTCTGAGTGATTTTTTTGCTCCTTTTGATCCCTTCTATACAAGCATTAGCGCCATAAATGTATTTGAAAGCAGAAACCCAGAGGTAACTATTAGTACTGTTCGTACTGGATATTCTATTGAAGTAGAATTCATCGTTGATGTTCTTATTTGTCTGATTAAGTTCATCTGCTGACATACCATTAAAAGTTGTTAATCCCCCTGAACAAAAATCAAGGGAATAAGACTGCATCATATTAATATAAATCCCAGTTATGGCAGCCTGCGCATTTGTACTATCACTGAATACTTTATCATCAGTAAGTTGATTCTTAGGAAGATCTATTTCGATAATCTTCTTACAAGAGATAGACATTACCATCAGAATTCCGGCAGTTAGAATTCGGAATATGTTTGTTATACTTTTCATAATTGAGTATTCTTAGAGTGAAAACTGTATGCCACCTGTCAGCGTTTTGAGTACCGGAACACCATAAAAACTTTGTGTTTCAGGATCATTTCCTTGGTAACCAGTGATTGTGAACAAGTTTTGAGCAGAACAATAAATACGGAAATTCTTTATGTTTAACTTTTCAGATAGCTTCGGCAAACTATATGATACTGAGATATTCCTACACTTAATAAACGATGCGTTGCTGTAAGCGCCTGATGAATTCGGAAACCGTCTACCAGATTCATATGCTCCTGAGGAATAACTGCTTGTAAACCGTTGTATATTAGCCTTGTCGCCCGGAGACTGCCAACGGCTCTGCAGCGCAGCAGGAACATTAAATTGCATTCCGGGCAAGCTTGAATAAACTTGATGAAGGTAATTCGGCCCCATTTGATTTCTGAAATCCAAATGAATATCAAGTGAAAGGTTTTTGTAAGAAACGGTATTCAAAATACCACCATAGAATTTCGGGTCTAAACTTCCAATAACAACATAATCATTGAGTGAGCGATTTGAAGGCATTTCAGGAATTGAGGATAATTCTCCATTTGCTGTCAGATATTGAAATAATCCTGTCTCATTGTTTACACCATTGAACCTGAAACCTAAAACGGTATTTAGGGATTGGCCTAAAATATACCTGTTATAATAGCTTGATTTTTCGATTCCTTCAAATGAAACCAACTTATTGTTGGGTATTGTTAAATTTAAAGATGTTGTCCAGCTAAAATATTTTTGCTGTATATTTTTGGATTGAATAGAAATCTCAAGTCCTATATTGTTCACCAATGCATTCCAATTTTCAGTGACACTATTAAATCCTGTAGTAGCAGGCAGTGCATAGCTTACCAATTGGTTCGCTGATCTGTTTAGATAATAAGCTGCGTTGAATAATATCCGGTCTTTCAAAAATCCAAGCTCTAGTCCTATTTCTGATTTTTTTGTGGAGGCCCAATGGAGTAATGGATTATACAGGTTTTGAGGAATATATCCGATCTTTCCATCGTAGGAGTAATTAGTTGTTGCCCAACGCGCTAGATAAAGGTAATCAGCTATAGCATCATTGCCGGTTACCCCGTAGGACACCCTAAGTTTTCCAAAACTCAAAAATGGAATTTTATTTTTTAAAAATGACTCCTCAGAAAATATCCATGCTAAACCAATTGACCCGAAATTGCCAAATTGTTTGCTTGGGCCGAATCGACTTGAACCGTCTCGCCTCAGATTTAGATTGGCAATGTATCGACCGTATAATTTATAATTAATCCTTCCAAATAATGCCGCATATTTATATTGACTCGATGCGTCAGTAACATTTCGATTAGGTGCCGCAGAAATGGATCTAATCAGATCATCATTAATATATCCTGTGCCAGTCATTTGACTACTTGCATTCCATTGATGTTGCACTGTACCGCCAAACATAATATTTAAGTCATTTCCATCGAAAAGCTTTCTATACTCAAAATGTGGCTCTATAATCCATGTGCTAAAGTCGTTTTTTCCAAAACTTGCCGACGCTTCCGATCCACGAATCGGATTAATTGCGGTGGACGGTATCCCCGAATATTCTTTGCTGTTGAGTGTATTATATCCAAAGCTTGTTTTAAATATAATGTCATCAGTAAACTTATAACTTAAGAACAGGTTACTGTTTAGATTTATAGTACTAATATTATATATTTTATTCAAATAAGCGATCGGATTGTCGGAGGATTCTATACCCAAGGGATGACCTTTATATTCCCACACTAAATTTCCATCTTTATCCATAAGCTCCGGAAAATTGGGCTGAAGTCGATAAGCTGTGAGTAAATTGGGCGTACCCGAGGAATTATTCTTGTTGTAGGAGTATATCGTCGAAAAATTCATATTGAATTTTCTGTCAATCGATACATGGTTAATATTTAAAGAAAAATTAGCTCTATTATCTGAAAAGTCACCAGGAAAGATATAAGTACTTTTATTGAAGCCTGCTCCTATCCTAAACATCGTAGTTTGGCTACCTCCTGATAAAGTCGTATTGACAATCATATTATTGGCTGTATTACCTAAAAAATAATCTTTCCAATCCGTATATCTATCTTTATCAAATAACAATAAATCTGGAGCATAACCAGGGTTAAATAACGCCAAAGTTGGAGTAACGTTTTCATTTTTTAAAGCCTCTTGCCTCATTTCGATATACTCTTTGGTGTTCATCATTCGCATCGTTTTCCCAACCATGCTGACTCCGTTTATTGCGTTAAGTGTAAATTCTGTTCTTTCTGCCGTTCTATTTCCTTTTTTTGTCGTTATCAGAATCACACCGTTTCCTCCCCTGGAGCCATAAATCGCTGTAGCATCCGCATCTCTCAGGACTTCAATGCGTTCAATATCGGATGGATTTATACTATTGAAGGGGCTTAAACCAGCCGATCGGTTATTGTAAAGCGAGCCAAGTCCGGGTGAGGCAATCGAATTAAATTGATTTATATTTTGATTCTGTGGAGCGAAGGGTACGCCGTCGATAATAAAAAGTGGGTTGTCCATCGGTTGTTCAGAACCAACTATTTTAGAGGGTAAGTTATTCTGACCCCTGATCTGAATATTAAATGATGCACCAGGAAGCCCACTCGTTCCGGTTACAACCAATCCAGGCACTCGTCCCTGCAAGGCTGCTAAAGGATTTGTTACAGCTTGTTTTTCGATATCTTCGGATTTGATTGTTGTTACAGATCCTACATTGTACCGCTTTGTTGTAACCCCATATCCTATTACTTGTATCTCGTCTAAAGTGCTTGTTGCTGGTAAAAGTGTTATTGTAATATTCTTTCTCCTACCTACTTTAATTCTCTGTGATATATAACCAATAGCGGTGACCTCTAATATTGTGTTTTCGTCTTCCTCCCTGATAACGAACATCCCTTTTATATCAGTGGATGTACTAAAAGTAGTTCCAATGACTTTGATGTTGATCCCATCTAACGGTTTACTATTTGCGTCAACAACAACACCTTTGATTCCCTGCCCTAAGAGACACATTGGGAACAGGTATATTAAATAACATATAAAGTATTTCATATTTTATTATTTTATTGGTCTGATACAATGATTTTGGTCGTTGGCTTTGTATTATTAACAGTGACCTTGTATCCAAAAAAACGTTGGAGATCGGAACGCATCATCTCTCTTGCTCTTTCAGGCGTTGTGGGTGGGAACTGAGCCTCATAATTATATGCATGCTCAGCCATCCATCCATTGGAAAGGTTCTCGATATTAAATGCGGTAGTATCTTTTACGTTAAAAATGATTTGTGCTTTATTTTGGGATGAAAGAATTGGATAGGCATATCTATATAAGGAAAATAAAGGGGCATTAGTAAGCGTAATCCTACTTACATTCCCTTCTTCATTACTTTGGATATTTGTAGTGGTTGTTAAATTGTTTTGATAAGGAGCAAGAAAGGACTTATAAATGAATGTCGAGGGCTTTCCTCCATTACCCTCTTCAAAAAGGGGCTTAGAAATATTATGCTCTACTAGGGGTACATATGATGTTTTAATATTTTTGCCATTTAAAGCGTTCCGGATATTGTCATCTGTGATATCTTCAGAGACAGTGACAGCCAGCAATTTACCTTGCTTTATCCAAACGTAATGTGGGATTAGTTTGTGCGGGAAAAACTTCCCTAATGTTGTATCTTCTACAATTGATGGAAAATTACATTGATCTCTTTTTTTTGACAGGAATTGTTTCACCTCTTTTGGTTTATCCCTCGTTAATTTTGAATTGATCAGGAGTATTTGTACCGATTCTTTGTTTCTATTTTGTATACCGTGTAATGTGGGGAACATTTTGATACAGCTGCTGCACCAAGTTGCCCAGAAATCCAATATTATCAGTTTTCCTTTATAGTCATTTAATGTAATAACTTCTTTTCCTTGAGGGTGATTAACGACAGAAAGATGCATGTTCCGTAGCCATTCGGGAATTGTATCACCTATCTGTAGGGGGATTGGCCAATCGGCCCCACTGTCCTTGCGGGGCGTCTGAGCGGATAAACTAAACATATGAAACAAAGCTATGCCCAACAGTAGGATTGTTTTCGTATTCAACAACCATATGCGATACGAAGGTATTGTCAAACAGGAGTTAAGCAATCGACTCTCAATCCTATTGTATTTGCTAAGTGATACTTTATTGATACTATAACAATACTGTATCAATACTTTATAGATACTGTAAACCTGCTTTAGCAGTATACTATCACTATTGATAAAATGATTGTTCAATTGTGTTCTACGATGGACTTTTGTTTTTTGGAATTGAGTTGGTTTTGAGAAGGAGGAATCTTTTCCAATAGGCAGTTCACTCCCACCCTTGTAAAAATTATTCATTTTTAAAGTTCTAAAAATGGTCATAATTCGCCTTTTTCCTAAGCGATTGCCTAAGATTAGGCGGTTGGAATAACTCGTAAAATTTTTCCGATATAGTGGTCTTAAATGGTTACAAAGCAGTTAATATAGGGGACACTGACACTGTTTCGGATATGGTCGAAGTGACCTTTCATTTTAAGAAGTTAAGGGGGGATTCCTATGAAAATTCCATGTTCATTGATGTTCATAACTCTCTTTTTTAAGTTTATAAAAAAGCTCGAGCGATGAATCTTAATTGGTTTTGAACTATCTCAAAAGAGAGATGGGACTTACCTATGAATTCTACAGACGGCCCTAGGAAGCCAAAAAGCGAATCAAGAGCAAGCCCATCTCTCCTTCGTACCAACAAAGGTAGAGATATGGCCTTTAACTCCCGATCTTGCGCTTTTGAAAATTTCCTAGGTTTTCTGTAACAAGATTCAGCGTTAAAAGCTATTCAAAATATTAATTTATAATACTATACAAAAAATTAACAATACAAATATAAGCAATTTATATTTACAAATATCAAAATTTTATCGGATTGAAAATTTTCACTTTATACGCCATTTGAATGTATAACCGCGCATGGTGAAAATTAGTAATTTATCATTGTATATCACTAATAGAGTAATCTATCGATTATACGTATTAGGAATATTGCAATCGAAGTTTTCTTTAATTCTTGAAAAGAGAGACACTTATGTAAATAACGTTAAAAATGAGAACATGGATGCCGTTTTTAACCCAATTGATTTCCCTTCAATAGCTTCTGCTCTCAACTGGGAGGTGCATGATCTTTTACCACCTGATAATTCACCATACAGTGATGGCACACTGGTTGACAAAATAATTTTTAGCTTGATTAATCCATCAGACGCGGAAAAAGTAATCGTAGGCATGAAAGAGATTGGCTGTTTCAAAGAGAAAAAGTCATTGAAAGATATTTTTAAGCATCTCGATTTGAAAGAGGATGAGATTGAAAAACGTAAAGTGATTATTGAAGTTTTAGAGAAGTTGACCTTAAATAACACTTTAGAATTTCAAAACGGCAGTTATCTAGCTTAATCTAAATTTTCTTACTTTTGAGTCGAGTAAATTGGTCAACCCAATGGAAGAGAAAAAAGATAACCATATTATATCTACAACGAAAAATCTTAGTAGACAAAAAGTTTCAAGAATTGACTTTGAAATTCTAGTCCGCTTCTACGAAATCTGCAAAAAGAAAAAAATATCTGAACGGGAAGTTTCGTTTTTAATGGGAAAGATCAATCAATATTTTTCCAAGATCCTCAACCCTTTTTTTAAAGAGCATATTAAGACGGAATTTTTAGATATTCTACCAGCTATTGCGTCAACTAATATCCGAAAAATTATACCGAATAAACTTGCCTCAAAAGAAACCGTCGATATTCATGGAACTCATGAGCAGTATAAGGACAAAACTTTAGAATTAGATTACTATAAATTTACCGTCGCTTATAGAGACGGAACCACTAAAAACTATCGCTGGAAAATAGAGGTTAAAAAAGGGGAGCGTTCTAAAGTTAATCATGAACTCTTAGAAATTTTAAAAGCGCTAATTTTACGCGGCTATTTTAATAAGCCTAAGTTTGCGCTTACGATCTATCTTTTGATCAAGAAAAACTATAAAAATGCATTCACCCCTTTGGAATTACAGATCGCTCTTTCGAAATTGACAAATAAAAGTTCCGATCCAGAATTTGCTTTAAAAGAAGGTGTAAACAATATGAGAATCACGTATAGCAAGATCTTGACTGAAAGCGAAAAGTTTCTGGAACATTGCCAAGACTACAGGATTTGGATTTCTCAATATGTACCGTTAAACAACCCATCAGGCCAATTTTTCATTTGGTATGAAGACAGTGACGAGAACGACAAACTGCTTACCACTAATGATAATAATATACTTCTCTCTTCTTCAATAGATGGTCTACTTGATTTGCTAAGGAGTAACAAAAGCAATTTTAAGGCACCCGACAAATTAGAATCGTGGTTATCTGCCATGGATAAACTCTCCCCTATTGAAAGTATTACTTATGCTCCAAAAGAAATTATCGAAGGCTTTGAAGCATCTACTGTCAAAGTGGACACACTCAACAATTTTGTAAACTTTTTCAATGTAGTTGGTGATTTGGGTTGCCAAGATAAAAGATTTGAAGACCTTCTCGAATTACGTGAAGTGGGTGAAATTAGAAAGGTCTGGGATTATTATTACAATAACCATCTTTTTAAAGCCAAGAAACATAAAGAACTGTCGTTTGATAAGACGAAGTTTATTATTGATTTTAGGGAGATAGTGGGCTGGTTTGAGGAGCTGATGTTGGTTATCTAGGTATTTAAGAAATAATACCTATTAAAACTTAATTATGTGGAGATTTCGGATAGACTGACCATGTGATTCCGTCGCAAATTGACCATTTAAATTGAAGTTCGAAATAACATAAAATAATATATTTAAAATCTATAGGTACATTATTTTAATGGTCAAAATTATTCGATTTCACTGATCAGCAATTTCCGAAATAATATAATTAAAGCCTCCAAAATCTCCAATAAACTTTATTGTTTTATCCATCAAACTTGAGGTACTTCCGGCAGTTTGATCCAGGGCGAAAAATCCACTTTCATAATATCTTGTTCGAAAATTTATCCTGTATATTATTAGACTATCAACGAGATGCAATGCGTTAGATAAGCAATTCTATTTCTTACCCTATGCAAAGTCGATCGAAGAACAAATCTGTTAGATTTGTAAGACTGCAAATGATCAAAATCCAGATAGAATAGATAAATGTTCCTAATATGAAATCAATATTTGAGAAAAACATCAGAGAAGCAGTCATCGAAAGAATTAATTTATTACACGAGGACAGCGATGCGCTTTGGGGAAAAATGACAGTAACTCAAATGGTCAGGCATTGTATATTATGTGAACAATATTACCAAGGATCCATAAAGGTTAAGCGTTCATTTTTAGGGCGAATGGTTGGTCAAAATGCGATAAAAGGGATATTGAAAGATGAAACAACAAGTTTTGGCAAAAACGCACCCACATCCGCTGTATTTATCGTAAATGAAAACATACATGATTTAGAAATGGAGAAACGAGATTGGAAATTATTAATCGAGAAATATGAAACATTTGAAAAAGATACATTTGTACATTGGTTCTTTGGTAGAATGTCCAGAGCCCAATTAGGTCAGTTCATATACAAACATTGCAACCACCATTTAAAGCAGTTTGGAGCGTAACCCAAAAAGCCACGACACCGCTACATGGGTCAGGCGTTATAACGGGTTCGTTCTATCGCAGGTATCTGAAAATGGACCCAGCAAACATCCTTTGACCTATTATGAAAGAAATGTGTCTCATGATCCAGTATCATGATCTGATCTCCAGCCTTTAGCCGGTAACGGTTACCGGCTTTGCCCACTTCCAGTTCTCCCTCCAGGACTTCAAACTTTTCGGAAAACAAGGTATGGTAGTGCCATGGTGTCTTTGCCCCTGGAAGCAGATCACACTCACTTACGGTAGGTCCACCATCAATTGCAGACTGGATTAAATTGAAAGATATTTGATTTTCAGGTCTGCTCTTTTTACTTTTTCGAATTAAAAGTATCGGACCGATTATAACGCAGATCGTTACAGCAATCAGATGCGCTATGCCATGTTGCCAATCACTACCATTTTCAGCCATTACAATCATTAAATCACCAAAAGGTACGACAGTGGCTACAAGCAATGCGATGGCCAGAGCCTTTCTTTGCTTTGCCAACACTAAAAGTACCAGGAGGATCCCCAAAAATAGATCCCGGACACCTTTAATGTAGTGAAAGGAATAATCGGCACGGGTATTGGTGGAGATTCCGTAATCGAATTCAGCATTGATAGGCGAAATCAAAAAACGTAGACCTATAAATAGCAGTGCTATTCCGGTCAAAAATGAAATGCTGTAACAAATTTTTGTTGTCATAATATTTAACTTTTAAGTTGACAACAAAGTTATTTGTACCGTTTTCAAATTTCATGTACCTGGGTTAATAACTCATTTCCTACTTGTGTTTCGACTTCGGATTCGACTTAGCGACTGTGGTTTGACCCCTACATAGGAAGCAATATAATATTGTGGGATACGCTGTAGCAGATCAGGATATTCTTTTACAAATTTTTGATAACGGAGCTCCGGCGAATCTGTATAGAAAGAATTGAGTCCCTGTAAGGTCTTGACAAAAACCTGTTCGATAACTATCCGCCCGAAACGCTCACCATTTTTGAGTGACGTGTAAAAGGTTTGAAGATCATTATATCCTACGATCAATAGAGTACAGTCCTCTAGCGCCTGGATAATTTGTCGTGATGGCTGCTGTGGAAGAAAACTTTCATTGTTGCATACAAAGTCGGATTCTTTCGCAAATCCGTAGGTTTTCTCCTCTCCATCATCGTTTATGTAATAACGCATCACTCCACTTATTACAAATCCAACATGTCTGCACACATCACTTTCTTTCAAAAAGTAATCGCCCTTACTATACTTTTTTTCATGGAATAGCCCAGCAATAAGTTCTTTTTCATGCTGCTCAACATGCACAGCTTTTTCAATCTCCCCTAACAATATTTCTATCATATTATCCTACAATTGGTGCTTTAAAGGTCGTTAAAAATTTTGAACCATATTCGGATATGACCTCTAAGGCTCATCCTTTGTAAAAAAAAGCCAAAATAAAGTCTTCCCAAAAGAACACGGCTATTAGAAAAAATAAAAGTGGCGATTTGTCACCCACTCTTTTTAGATATAATAATTTGGAAAATAAGTACTACTTTTTAAGATCATTCAGTTTCGACCCTGCATTTTCTTGTACATTTTCAGTTTTGGAAGTCACCTCACCTTTAAGCTTTTCGTAACCCTCCGTCGCTGAATTAGCCACACTACTCAGCTTCTCTTTAACATCTGAGGCAACATGCTCATATTGCTCTTTCACAGAATCCGAGAATTCGTCATATTTACTCTTTGCCTGATCTTTTAAATCATTCGATTTTTTCTTAATTTTCTTTCTCGTTTCCGCTCCACTATTAGGAGCAAATAAGAAACCTATAAACGCTCCAATAGCAGCACCGGCCACCATTCCCAAAACTAATCCCGATTTATCATTTTTGTCGTTGCACATCGTATTTTTATTTTAAGTGGTTTGTAATTAATTGTATACAAACAAAAAAAACACAATTAACATACCAATTCAAAGTACTTTTCGAAATAGAAACAAATTTTGGGTAATTTTCGGAACGATTCACCGTACTTAGACCTGTTGATTTATTTTTTGTTTTCCAGAATAAAATGGAATTTCGAGCCTTCTCCTATCTTACTTTCAACTTGAATGGTAGAATTGTGATAATGAAGCACCTCCGCCACGATAAAAAGTCCGATCCCAAATCCAGATATGTTGGAAATATCTTCTCTTTCTACCCTAAAAAAACGTTTAAAAAGCTTTTTCTGATCGGATTTACTGATTCCCATCCCCTGGTCAATGACGTAAATACTGATATTGCGTCCATCTATTTTTTCACACCCCACTATAACTGTTCCACCTTGAGGCGAGTATTTTACAGCATTGGATAACAAATTGGTAAGCACCTGTCCAATTTTATCACGGTCAGCTAGAATCTCAAACGAATGATCACAATTGACTTTAAGAATATGTTTATTGCTGATATATTTAGCCTCGTCAATAACTTCTTCAATTAATCCCAATAATTGAAATTGTTCAAAGTGCATCTGTATCTTACCTTCCTCTATTCTGGCTAAGCTTAAGAAATCCTGTATCATCGAAGTCATCCTTTTAGATTGAATCTCGATTCGCTGTGCTAATTTATTTCGTAAATCAACGCTGCCATTTTGCAAATTTCGCTGCATTGTCTGTGCACATAATAGTATGGAAGTAATAGGCGTTTTAAGCTCATGGCTGACCATAGAAACAAAATCATTCTTTCGCCTGTCTTCCTGTTTCTTTTCTGAAATATCTCTTGCAATCTTGGATATTCCCGTAATTTCTCCCGATTCATTCCTAATAGGTGATATCGTCAGGGAGACGTCCAATAATTTACCGACTTTTGTTATCCTTTTTGTTTCAAAATGGTTGATAGGTTCTCCTGCCCGCATCCTCTCCAAAATAAAATCTTCTTCCTCAAGTCTATCCTCAGGGATTATCCTCAAAATAGGCTGTCCCAACATTTCTTCTGCATTATATCCGAACATTTCCTCTGCCGCTCCATTCCAGCTACTTATAATACCGTTCAGAGTTTTACTTATGATCGCGTCATACGAAGAGTTGACAATAGATACCAATTTTGCATTTTTTTCTTCTGAATTCTTGATATCAGTAATATCAAGAACACAGCCGATCATACGTTGGATTTCATTATCCGAATTCACATACGTTGTTCCCTGAACTTTGATCCATATCATAGTGGTTCCAGATTTAAGAAACCTGCAAACAAAATCAAAAGGACCTGCAACCATTCCTGTCTTCAGGTGTAAAACAAAATCATTTACTGCTCTCCTATCCTCTGGATACACGTAATTCAATATTATTCCGCTTTCGTCCCTGTCAAAATCAATTCCCAGCATAGTTTGCATTTCACTGGAAATTTGCATTATTCCGGTTTTAAAATTGAGATCCCAGGTACCCAGATTTGATGCAGTTATTGCTAATCTAAGCCGCTCCTCATTTTCTATAAGTTTTTGCTGGTATTCACTTTTTCTTTTTTCTTCCAGTACCAGCTCAGTGATATCTTTTGTAAAACAACGGGTGTGGATAAACTTATTATCCTGCTGAAATACATTTGAGCTTATTGACACATATTTGATGTCTCCGTTTTTGCATTTTAACCGTGCCGGAAAATCCTGTACAGTTTCATAATTACATAGCTTATTTAATAGATTTTCTATTACTGCACTATCTGCATGAAAATTCTGAATGGGAAAACCGATGTACTCTTCTTTTTGATATCCCAATAGATTTAATTCGGCTTGGTTGGCCCATAAAACGACCCCCTCACCATTCACCCAATGGAGAGGCATACTTCCATTTTCAATAAAGTCCGTTAATTCCTCCACGCGGCACTTTAACGCTTCATTCTCACTTGCTAAACGTTCGATATTTTCAGGTTCCGTCATAGTTGATTAGACTTTAATAATTAGCTAACAAAGTTATTATTTTTGGGATTATTATAGCTTAAATATCGTTCTTTCACTCCTAATTTTAAACAAAAAAACCTATATAAATTTGAAAAAAAATTATTTTAACACGAATTTACATGTATTAGCAGAAATAATCACCGGTTCGTGAACCAAATCCAACACGTATCTTAAATTTGGATTCAGATAATATGATTCAAGCAATATCGTGTACCTCTATAAATTATTAAATTATGATTTTAATTTTAAGATCTATTTATTTAAACTTGTCCTATAGCATACCAAGATAAATTTATATGGTAATTATTAACAATTTTGAAGAATATAAAGCCTACGAGGGAAAACTGATAGGAGTTTCGGATTGGCATATGATTAACCAGCAACAGATCGATCTCTTTGCCGAGGCGACACATGACCATCAGTGGATTCATGTTGACAGGCAAAAAGCAGAAAAGGAAGGCCCTTTTTCTTCAACTATTGCACATGGTTACTTGACCTTATCTCTGATTCCATACTTATGGAAACAGATTGCAGATGTAAGAGACGTTAAAATGGAAATCAATTACGGAATAGAAAATTTTAAATTTGGACAGGCTGTTCTCGTAGATAGTGAAATACAATTACAGGCAACTGCAAAATCCATCTGCAACCTTCGCGGCACGGTAAAAGTAATTATTGAGGCAAAACTTGTAATCAAAAATCAAATAAAACCAGCTTATATCGGGAATGTTGTATTTCTATATCACTTTAATAGCTAAGCTTGGTCTATTTACCTGTCTCAGTATTTGCCGCATCCACGGGTTTTGATTCTGGGGATCCTTTTTGACGAAGAAAGACTGTAAGGATCACAATAGCAGCCCAATATATACTGGAGACCTGATAAACCATGTTGCTTTTTATGATTGCCAGACAGCAAGGCAATGATAGAAATACACTCCTAATCATAGAAAACATTATAGCAGAAAAGGCGGTAAAAGGAACTAACCATCTCCTTTTACCGCCTTTTCCTGCTTTGTTGAGGTTTTATTATTCCACCCCCAATACTTCCATTTCTGCGATTGCTAGCGGAAGTGTGCCCTGTGCAAGTTGTACGCGAACGTAGCGCCCTGTCTTTCCGATTGAAATTGTACTTGGACTTGCTGCTTGCTTGTCCTGAAAGAAAGCGCTGACACCAGGCTGACTCAAGCTGCTGGCAACCGATGTACCCGTAAAAGGTACGTCCGAAACAAATATATAATAATTGCTCAATCGGATACCACAGCAATCTGTACGATTATAGATATTAATTTCTTTGATCCTCGGTGAGACAACGCCAAGGTCAACTTCCCACCATTGTTCTGGTAAGCCTTCTAAGGTATGCGTCACAGATCCCGCAGAAAATGCACCATTCGTATTTCCATCTACGGCTCTATCACTCGTTGCCGAACCATTGGTGGTAGATTGCTCTGTTTTTTTACCTTTTGCAATATTTATCAAGCTTCCCTTAATCGCGAAGTAACGAGTCGCCATGGCCTGATTCAGCTGGATTTCTTCCCCACTTACCTTTTTTATTCTTATTGGTAAAAGATAGGTGATATTCTCGTCCAAATGCGCTGTATTGAGAATTACCTGTTGTGGATCGATCGAACGAGCACCTTTTTTTATGGTTATCTGCTCAGTGGAAAGTTTTACCGTTCCCTCCGGAAGGAGGCTATAGTTCGTTGCATTCCTTTTATTGAAATCCGCTACAAGATCCGGATCAATACCAACGTCAACGGTGATATCACTGGAAGCCTCCCGGTAGAGCCCTACACCAAAATCCAGGTTGACCGGTTTGGACGAAAGTGCAACCGTAACATCTTCCAGTACAACACCTGTTTTTGACGGGGTAAAAAAAATCCCCGCGGATAATTTCGGTTCAAATATTCCTTGATCTTCTTTACACCCCCCAAAGGCAAGCAGGAGCATGTTTAGCATCAGGATCCCGATTTTATATATGTTATGTTTTATCATCTTTTTTCAATTAGTATTTTAATTTTCTACCATCCTGGGTTTTGCACCAGCTTTCTACTTTTTTGGATTTCATTCAACGGAATGGGATATAGATACATCGCTTTATTGAAGACTCTCGTCTCATAAGGGCTCCGCTTAAAAAATTCACTTTCTGTACCAGCATTCATATTCATACCATAGAAAGTGCCTCCCTGTCCGCCTTCCCCAACCGGAGACTGGGCAATCATCCACCGCCTGACGTCAAAGTAACGTTGGCCTTCGGTAGCTAATTCAACGCGCATTTCCCGGCGGATAGCCTCGCGCTGTAACTGTTGATTTCCCTTGATCTGGGATTTGATTGTCGCAAGCAATGGAATCCCAGCCCTCTCCCTGATCTTGTCCACATATTCCAGGATCCGTGGATCATTAGGATTGACTTCATTCAGGGCCTCTGCGTACAAAAGGTAAAACTCTGGTAGCCTAAAGATAATAGATGGACGATATTCACTTTTAGGAAAAGAACCCGTATTGAGGATCGATCGGCTCATGCGTTTGTAAAGCAGATAGCCGCTCCAAGGATGATCCTGAGTAGAATTGTCGTTGCCGTTACCTTTGTTAAATTTGATCACGGCATTATTCAGGTGCCATTTTCTACCATGGTAAAATACTGTTTGATAAAAGCGTGGTTCGCGATTGACCCACATCCGGTAGGTACCCGGCTCTGTTCTTCCCGTTACGTCCTCTCCCGTCGTAGAAAATCCGTTTTCGCTATACTTCGGAGACTCTTTGATCGACAGTCCATCATTCATATAGAAATCGTCTACCAACTCCTGAGTCACAGCGATACAATTAAATCCCCCAAACACAGAGCGTGGGGTGCCCCTTCTGTCAAAGCTTTCACCAGCCGTAAGTGCTCCCCATCCTGTATTGGGATTGGCCCAAATGATCTCGGAATTGTATTTCATAAAAAGTCCATAAAGGGACTTGTCCGGATCTAGGGAACCATCGGGCTTATACTCCTTATAAAGTTGATAGTGTCCATTGTTGGCAAAATCTATAAATGTTTGCAGGGCGTCCAATGCCTTCTCCCATTTTTTATTGTCCTTTGTGGGGAACAGCAATTTCCCATCCGAAGGATTTTTTACCACAAGGGCATCCTCATAGCCGCCATTGAACAGTGGGCTTGCCGCGTAGACCAATAAGCGTGCACGAACGGCCATAGCTACGCCCTGTGTTGGAAGCGACAAAAAATTCTGGTCGGTCTCCACCGGGTTCAATTGCGGGATTACAGCCTGTAACTCATCGTCGATAAAACTGACAACTTCGTCCACATTGTTCCGTTCAAAATCAAGATCGGCGCTGCTCGGTGAAGCCAGCTTATCCATGATTGGAATGGGACCATATTGCTCAAACAATAGATAATGATAATACGCTCTTAGAAAGCGCGCCTGAGCTTTCAACTTGGTCAGTTCAGCTTCATCAATATAATCTGCCTGCCCCGTTTGTGGGATGACCTGTCCTTTCTCAAGGAACATATTTGCCTGACGAATCAGTTGATAGAGCACCGTCCAGCGGTGAAAAGACGCATTCGCGGCATTATATCCATTGGAAGTCATGTCACGCAATGGCCCCTGCGCCATTTTAAGTTCGTCCGAACTTCCTGGCCAGGGATTTTGTAGCCCTGTCACACCGATGATCATGCTCGATGACATCGGGATACCCGTGAAAATATTCCGATGAAACTGTCTGGCGTAATTCGCATTGCCGAAGATATCATCTTCGCTGAGCTCTTCAGCAAGCTCCTTGGAAACATCCAAAAATCCCTTGCTGCATGATGCCATTCCTAAGGTCAGCGCCCCGGAAAGAAATAATATATATAGTTTATTTATTTTGATCGATTTCATGTTTTAAATTTTATTAGAGGGTTAATTCTATGCCTGCTGTCCATATTCTCGGTAAGGGGTATTTCAGTCCCGCATTGAGATTTCCGATTTCAGGATCCCACATTTTAATTTTGTCCCATACCGCAATATTTTGACCGGTAATATAAACACGTGCCGCTTTAAAGCCAGTTTTCTTTAATGGCCTGTTCGTTAACTGGTAACCGATCTCCACATTTTTTAAGCGCAGGAAGCTGGCATCACGGAGCCACCATGTACTGGCGATCCGGTTGTGCTGATAATCCGTTGACCGCAAACGTGGAAACATCACATCCTGTGAAGGGTTCTCTTCTGTCCAGCGGTTGAGCGTTTCTGAGCGCAGGGAACTTTCCTCGATCCCTCGGGTAAATGGAAAAAATCCACCGTTGGCATCTCCACCAAGGATTGTTGATGTATTTCCAGCGCCCTGAAAGAATGCGCTAACGTAAAAGCCTCTGAAGTTGACATTGATCCCTACACCGTAGATAAGCTCTGGAACATTGGGATTACCTTCGTATTGTGTTTGATCAAATTGATTGATCACACCATCACCATTTTTATCCACATATCTAATATCACCGGGACGCAGTGCCGAACTCATTGAAGAAGTCGGAAGGCCACTTTTCAACTGATAATTTTTCGAACCATCATTGTTGGTCGTAATATCAAAATCATTGGCCGTGTATAATCCGTCAGCAATGTATAACATCTGCATATTGAGCCTGTTGCCAGTCGTATTCATCCATGGGTAAAGCTGCGGCACCTCATCATATTCCAGAATCTTATTGCGGGCATAAGTCACATTTCCACGAAGGCTGACCAATAGATCGGGCGTAAAATTATGCCGCATATTGATGCTTCCATCAACCCCTTTATTGGATACTTTACCATAGTTCTGCCATGGAGACTGTCTGAATCCCGCAGCATCCGATACCGTACGTCTTTGCAGGAGAATATTCGTCCTTAAGTTGTCAAAATAATCCGCTGTTAGGTCAATCTTACCTTTGAAAAGTGACAGGTCAATCCCGTAATTGCGTTTGTCTTCAATTTCCCACGCCAGTTCAGGAGCAGCAAAACGCCCTTCTATCATACCGTCGATACTGTTCAACGAACCACTACCACCTATACCCAAGGGGTAACCTGTCGATGTACTGTAAGTAGGACGATAAAGGAATCGGCTTCCGCCTGTATTATCGTTACCGGTACGCCCGATTGAGGCCCTGAATTTTAGGCTACTGATGCTGCTCTTAAGTGATTCGGGGAAATAAGGCTCATTTGACGCAATCCACGCTAAACCAACAGCCGGAAAAAATCCAAAACGGTGCCCTTTGGCAAAAGTTTCACTACCTGTTAGGCCAAAATTTGCTTCGATCGAATATCGGTTATCGTAAAGATAAGTTGCACGCCCCACGTACGCTTGTTTCTTATAGGCAAGTGCATCATTCTGGTATTGTTGGGATTTTTGATAATATAGCAACATCCCACCAACCGTATGCTTTTCAGCAAAAACCCGATTGTAATTCAGGGAACCTTCTATATATATTTTTTTGTTTCCGCTATTTTCCTCAACAGGTTCGCCCATTTTGACCTCATTGATCAAACGGTTCATGACTAGATCGCCATTGATATCCCTTCCCACGGCAGTATACTGTTCCGGGGTTTTGAGTCTTTTCATTTTATAGATAGAATTACCATCGTAGCTGATCGACCCTTTGGCCATCAAACCCGGGGTCAGCACGGTAAGCTTCTGTTCGATGTCTACCCGTGACTGAATAAAGTTGCGCCATTCTTTGGTGTAACCAGATTCCATCAGTAAATTGTATGGATTGATACGGCTCCCCGAATTGAAACGTGGGTGACCGGCAAACTGACCATTGGAATAGACCATTGGAAACAGGTATGGCGGAGCCATGGTGATGACCCGAAATAGCTCATCGCTATTGGTACCCGGATAATTGGTCTCCAGGTATTGTCCACTCAGATCGATACGCAACAACGTACTTGATGTGACGTCCAGATCGATATTACTCCTGAGGTTGTAACGCTTGAGTCCAATATTGTTGTTGTAGTCAGCTTTGGGATTTTGTTTGAAAATCCCGCTTTCATTGAAATAAGCACCCGATACAAAAAAACGTGCCCGTTCGCCACCACCCCTAAAATTCAAGGTATGACGGGTATTGTTTGTAGTTTTACGCAACATACTCATCCAGTCGGTACTCGGGTAGAGATCCTGATCCTGACCTGAAGCATATTTGGGAATTATATTATTGTAAACTGGGACGCGGCCTTCGTTACGCAAAGCCTCATCATAGAGTGAAAGGTAATCTACCGAACCTAAAAAGGAAGGTAGACGGGTAGGCTCCAGCTGGCTATATTCCCCCCGATAGGAAATTGCGGTTTTCTGTACACGACCTCGTTTTGAAGTAATCAGCACAACACCATTCGCTCCTTCGGCGCCATAGATAGCGGTCGCAGCCGCGTCTTTTAATAGCGTGAAAGTTTCAATTTCGTCCGGTTCGATATCATTCATATCCCGAGGTACACCATCCACCAGTACAAGCGGATTGGTTCCGCCGGCGAAAGAGCTCGTACCGCGGATCCAGAACTCGGCATTGTCATTCCCGGGCTCTCCGGATCGCTGTATAGCAATCAGTCCCGGCACCTGTCCAGCGAGGTTATTCGTCAGATTCCTAGTGGGCATCCGCAACTGATCACCTTTTATGGTCGCGACAGATCCGACCATTGTTTGCTTCTTTTGCTTTCCAAAGCCGACTACAACTACTTCTTCCAGTCCCGTAGCATCAGTACTCAATACAATGGGATATTCGCCCCCCTGCAGTACCTGCACTTCCTTTGATATAAAGCCGACATAGGAAATAGTGATCATTGCTCCTTTTGGAACTTCCAAAACAAACTTTCCATTTTTGTCCGTCTGTGTTCCGATATCCGGATTGGTTTTGAGCGATACCGTAGCACCTGTAATGGCGTCACCGTTACTGTCTGCGACTGTTCCGGTAATCTGTATTTTTTCCTGCCGATTGGTCGTTGTCGATTGACTTAACGTAATATTATTGCCGTGCTTGGTATAGGAAATGCCGGTGCCTTTCAATACTTCCTTGAGTACAGCATCCACATCCTGATTTTCAATTTCAATATTGATGGGCGGTATTTTATTGAAAAGACCATCGGCATACAGAAAATGGATCTGGTATTTGTTTGTAATCTGTTTCAATACATTTTCAACGCGTTTATTTTTTTCCGAAAGGCTAATGAGCTGCGCATTAGCATGAGTAGAAAACAACAACAAGGATGTCAGTAGGCCAAAACAGGAGGGCCTAAGACGTTTCATTTGGGACATAACAGTAACTGGCCCCATTTTTGTCACGGAGTGATTGGTCATAATTGATTAAAAATTATTTGATTAGCTATTCATTGATTTTTCCCTTTGGAAAAATTTGGATTAGGTTTAATTGAGTACATCTATATCATGGGCATTATTATTTGGAGATGGTTAGTGTTCTATTATGAATGGTAAATTTAAGTTTTGAAACATCTGACAGGATAGACGCCGCCTCTGCAAGCGATGCATTTTTTCCGATGGAACCCGAAACGGTGATTGTTTTAATATCAGTTTCGGGTTGGATTTCTATATCATACCATTGCTCGAGTTTTGACAATACATGGGCTAGGTTGTCCCGATTGAAGTAAAAATAACCATCTTTCCATGAGGTATATTTTAAGACTTCCACCTTTTTTGAAACAAGTCCCCCGCCTTTGGTCTTGACCGACTGATAGCCCGGGATTAGACTGAGGTGATTGCCCTGACTATCGTCAACACCGACTTTTCCTTCCACGAGCGTCGTCTGGAATTTTTTGTCATAGCAATTCACATTGAACGCGGTACCATACACCGTTACGGTATCGTGATCATTAACAACTTGGAATTTCTTTCGGTCATTGTGGGCAACTTGAAAATAAGCTTCTCCGGTCAGGTGAACCAAACGGTTACTACCATTAAATTTGCGGTCCAATGCGAGCTCGCTCGATGCATTTAACCAGACCCGGGATTGATCTGGCAACAAAATTTCGATATTGGCGGCCTTAGGGGTCTGGATCGTCCGTATGGCGCTTAATGCCGTAGCAAAGCTCTTTTCCTCCCCAGCGAAAATGCTATCATTGGTGATTTCGAGCAGATCTTGGCGAATATTAATTTCCTGCCCATCAGCCATTTTGATCAAAGTCTGATTGCTGCCAGGCCCGACATCATTTTGCTGCCCATAAATCTTATCGGGAAAGACCTCATTGTAAAATACGCGCTGTTCTTTGGTCTTGAACACCCAAAGTGAAAGCCCCAGAACAAATAGTATGGTAGCCGCAATTTTTAAGGTGTTTTTCCAGTCTGCAGCCATTTTCTTAATTGGAGGAGCCGCTGCCGGTTGTATTTTTTTCCAGGCAGCCTGCTTTTTGCTTTCAAAATAATAAAGCAGTTCCTCGTTTCGGACCCGTTCTTCCTTATATGCTGCACAGATTTTCTCATATTGGGATTTGGACAGTAGACGCTCCAGTTCCTCCCGTTCGGTAGAGGAAAGGGTTCCTTGCTGGTATTTGACCAATAAACGGGCGATATAGATATTGTTATTCTCCACTTAAATCTGTGCTTTTCTTACATAACACGCCGAAAAATAAAAAGGGTGGAAAGGAAATTAAATTTTTTTTAAAAAAAGGAGTAGACTGACGAGGAAGTGCAAAGGGACTTTTTCTTTAAGTAAGGCGATCCCCCTCGCTTTTTGGCTTTTCACGGTATTGATGGAGAGGTTCAGCATCGCCGCAATTTCCTTGTGTTTGAGCCCTTCAATATAACTCATCTTCAATATTTTGGCACAGCCCTCTGGAAGCGATTCGAGTAGATCCATCAATATCATGGTCATCTCGGTCTTGATGAGCTTTTCATCGTAAGCATTTTCGACAATATCGGCTGCGGTAGTTTCCAAATAATGCGATTTCGCATTTTCTTTTCTAATAATATTAAGGCAGGTATTTTTGACGCTTGTATACAAATAGGGTAAGGTGATACGTTCTGTTTCTAAATTCTCCTGCTTATTATTGACGAGCTTATAAAATATTCCCTGCACAGCATCTTCCGCATTGGCAGGGTCACCAAGGATGGATGTTGCATATAAGCATAACCGGGAATAATAATTTAAAAATAGCTCTTCAATGGTCTCCATAAGTATTTTGGTATCAAAACAGTCTCAGGACTTTCTCAGACAAATATACTGTACTTTTTCAAATTGAACTTATATAGTTTGATTTTAAATGGAGTGTAATCTTGTTCTACAATAAATGGCTTTTCACTTTCTAGATATTATTCACTCAACTTCAACAACAACCGAGTTACCTATCAATTTACATATTTATGATTTCGGAGTGACCGCAACGCCAAATTGAAAAAGAGTTTTTCACCCATATTGCCCTCCTATTCCCAGCTTGATGACCTGTTCGGATTTTCCGAGCAATTAACTCAACTTAACATCCAGTCAAATATAGCAACTTCAAATTTTAATACTATCTTTACTACAACGTTACAGACTAAGCCATTTAACTGATTCGTCGTTGAATCTCTAGATTATTTAATAGGCTTGCGTATTTTTCTTCAATTGAATACATAAAATAAAACCAGAAATTATGTTCATAATTGATATCCGTTGGATTTTTAAGCTCTTGTTTAACCTAGCAATCCTCATTGTAATCGGCAGGTTATTTTATGCTCCCTATGAGCCAAAACTGCAAAGAACCAATCTCGTGTATATATTTCCTTGTATCGGAGTATTAAGTAGCTATCTCTATCTGGCAGTCTGGTTTGGCTGGAAAAGGGCATTTAAGATATTACTATACATTGGCATATATATATTATTAACTTGCTATTTTGTACTGAAAGGATCCTTACCAAAATGGTTGGAATATACCTTGACAATTTCAATTCTCATCTTGTTTGGATATGGTGTTTACCGTATCGTTAAATACCTAATTAGCCTTGTTAAAAATATTAAAACACGGATTAATGTCCATAGGGAACGTAATAGAAATAAAACTGAAGATCATTGAGCCCAACCGCACATGAGCATAACCTGGAAAAAATGTTCTCGTTGTTGAAGTCTGAAATCCTATCATCGGCTTCAAAAAGAATTAACAAAAGGAGGTCTAATCGATAAATTATCTCAACATCGTTCCTTCTGATCGTCTTATTGATTGTTATAAAGTTACCACGGGTAGTTTCATTTTCGTTACTGCACGAAAACCAATAATGATAGGTGGCTTTCCGTCCTCCCAAAATACAGTGGTAGAATAAGGAAAAACTTATTAAGTAGCTCCTGGAATTTATCGCCATAATCTGAACTAGGCCCTATTTTAAATCGTTTGGTCTCGGATGAAATCTGCTACAATATAGCCCAAGGTTACTATTTTAAATTTGACTTCCATTTATTTACAATAGTAATTGTTCGCAGCAAATTTTCCTAAGTCTAGAGATAAATATCGCAATAAATATACTGCGCAAATACCCTGCGTACCTTTAGAATATATTTGTTTAGTAAAATGAGGATTAGCAATTATAGTATATGACACTTGAAGAATTAACACTTGAAATCTATGCGGAAAG
>JAITLV010000207.1 GCA_031277685.1 Sphingobacterium sp.
AAACCCAATCATATCCATCATAAAAACGAATAATAAGGCAAAAAAACAAGATATTCAGAATAGTATAAAAATAGAATAGCAGACCTTTCATCAATATATTCGAATAAAAGCGCAATCATGGGGATTTATAACACAACTAAGATAAAACGCAACAAAAAGCAAACAAGTAAACAATACGCACTATTTCGAACACACATAATTTCGCTTAAGGTAATTTCTAGAAATCATTGGACAGAAGAGACCTCCACACACGCTGTACAGAGTCTTCATAGTTGCTTCAGGAAGAACTATGGGAAGAGTAGGAGAACAAAAAAAGAGACTAGGGAAGTCTCTTCAATTTTAAATCGCTTAACTCGGATCTCAATTCATTCATAAATTTATCTCCCGGATCGTCTTTACCCGTCATGTAATTAGGGTCTGTCTCCTTCCACCAGCTCGTTTTCTTAAAACGCTGATACTCATGATGACCCAACACAAATTCAATAGGGTATTTTTTGCTAAGATAGCGAATCAGTTCTTCATTCGCTTTCAGTTGCGCATCTGTCAGTGGATTCTGGCGACTACCTATATTCTCAATACCGATTGCACAATAATTGAGACCTATGGTATGCCGTGCAAAAATAGAATCTGGCAGAAACTGGTAAATGGTCCCATCCCGATCAATGACAAATTGTGAAGACACATTCAAGGCACTGGCCTTAGTCAACTCAGGCCGCCCCGGAAGTCTGACAGGATTAAAAGTATTAAAAGTTGCTTTCACGCTGTTATTGGCCGTCCAATGCACCACCACCATTTTAGGTTGGATAACCGGAGTCGACTGCGTCAGACCATGTCTATTTTTAAGGTAATCCAGTGAAAGCTGAATACGGTCTTTATCCCAGGTAATCGGTTTTTGAATAATCTTAGGGGATTGTGCAAAGAGCACAAATGGTATAAAAAGAAAAAGGAAATTGATACAATATTTCATAACAAAAACGAATTAGATAAAGAAAGCCGCAGTTGCGGCTTTCAAATTTAAATTATTCTTTGATATCCCACCAAACCGGGAATGACCATATATCGTCATTTAACGCATTTGGGTGAGAAGCTTTTAAGTTATCCGCATTATAATTGATTTCATGGGAAACCTGGCGAACTCTTCTAAATTGTTTTCCTTGCGGTATTTTCTGCTGTGCCGCAGCCGTCACCGTATATTCGTAAGGAACAGCCCATCCGGGATATACTGAACTGCTGAAGTCGTAGCGACGCATATCATTCCAGTTCTGCTGGGTAAACGAAAGTGCAATAAATTTCTGTGTCATAATTTTAGCCAGCGTAATATCCCCAGCAGTACCAATACCATTATTCAGGAAATTATCAATCTTTACCTGCGCCATTGGTGATTTGCTCACATTAATATTTCCATACGAATTCAACTTAATATTCATTAAATCGATATGTGCTTTAATCCCTTCTTTATACGCATTAAAAGCACCAGCTTTGTCACCTTTATTAAACAGAACTTCCGCTTTGATAAAGCACATTTCGGGATAGGCAACCAAATGAGTAGGCGCATCTGGACGTGAATAAAAAGTACCTGAGGCAGCAACCGTACCATCATTCCATTTATAAATATCCGACACATCGCTATCGTAACCTATAGAACTGCTCTTGACAGAAACATAAACGGTATCCCCCCAACGTGCGGTATTGGCATTGTTAATATACCAAGAGTGTGGAGCCACGCTTCGCCCATTACTTTGAATTGCTACAGATTGATCGTTATAAGAGGCAGCGATAGGCCCCGAATTCATACGGATAGTCGACTGCATATCCACTCCTTTAGAACGAACAAATTTCTTTGGCGAACCAAACTCTGCCCAAGGAAGCAACTTATCCGCCCGAGGATCTTCTACACCTTTATTATCAAAATTGGTCAGAATATTTTCGTACCATTTTGTAACCAGGGTATTGGTATTCATCCCGGCATTATCAAATACGATCGAGGTTTTTACCGGATCAGCAAATAGGATATCCCCAATATTGTCAGACTTGTCATCGATATGCGACACAACCGTACTTTCCCCTACCGAAGTAGCCGCTTTATTAAGTGCCGCCAGTATCTCATCGGGCTTATACAAGCTACTCTTTTTTGACAGATTATTTAACCACCTTGCTTTCAATCCATAACACATTTTCAACCATTTCCCAACATCACCGCCATTCCAGCTATCCCCAGCCGACAATGGGGCAGTGGCAGCAGGTTGTTCCATATTGAAATACGCTATCGCTTTGTCAATATCAGCAAGACAACCCTCGAAAATCACCTTTCCATCATCAAATTTCGGGGTTATGTACGGTCCTAAAGCCTCCGTATACGGCATCTCACCGTACCAATCCGTCATCAGCATAAAACCCATCGCTCGAATCGCATGCAATGCACCAAGATAATGGTAAGCCTTATCTGTCGTCGCCTTCTCTTCCATATCCTTAAAATTGGCTCCTGCTCCTATAAAGAAAAATTGGTAAGGCGTAGTAGACATTCCCGCCGCAGGATTCCAACCGGCAATCATGCTATTTGACGCCGTACTATTGACAAAAGTCAACTGCTGTGTCACAAAACCTGCCCGTGTTCCTGCTGTTCCTTGCGCATACAAATAATAATGCTGTATCCAAGCCAGACGACTTTGCACCGAGGCAACAGTACTCGATGGTGTATTTGGATCCACGTTGATATCCAACCAATTTTTGCTACAGGACGAAAATAAAGTTAGAACCAACAGAAATGAGACTATTCTCTTATATTTATTCATGACTTTTCTATCTTAAAATCTAAAATTTAAACCAAACATAACACCGGCGGTACTAGGCACCCCATTATAATCTATACCCACTGAGCTCGAACCTTTCACTCCAGATCCTGCTGCTGATGCCTCCGGATCAAGTCCTTTATAATTGGTCAACAACCAGAGATTTGTTCCGGTCAATGTAGCTGTCAGACCTTTGACCACTTTAGAAACACCTGCATTTTTTAGCACACCATCCGAAAAATTATAGGCTACTGAAATATTTCGTAGACGCAACCAGTTTGTCTTCACCATAAAATTGGCACTTTCACGAGCGTAATAGTCACTCCAATAATCCTGAATTATTCTTCTTCCGCTTGTTGACACACCCTTGATATCATACATCTGGTCCGCCAAAAAGGTAAATGTTTTATTTTCGTATACCGGAGCATCATTCGTTCCGCCATTACGAATTGCACCATCCAATACCAGCTGATCCCTATCCTCAGTCCGCTTGCTCATACCGTTGACTGTCATCGCATAATCCGTACCGTTATAAATATCGCCACCTATACGAAAGTCAAACAAGAAGGATAGATTAAAATTCTTATAGGTCAAGCTGTTATTGAACCCTCCCGTCAATTTAGGTTCACGATTCCCAATATCATAAGTCACTTGGTTATCACTTATTGGCATACCTGTATTGGCATCCAACACAACTTTTCCGTCAGGAGTACGCGTCCATTGCGAACCTGAAATCCCCATAAAATTACCTCCGTTAAAAGAAGCTGCCTTTGCATTTCCCACCTGCACATCTGTGACATATAGAATATTCACCCCTGCCAATAAGTTATCTACTGTCCCCTTATTTCTGGACATATTCAATGTCGATTCCCAGACAAAATCTTTCTTCACAATCGGCTTACCTGTCAAAGAAAGCTCCATTCCTTTATTGTAGATATCGCCAGCATTAACAGAAGCAAAAATGTAACCGATAGATTGCGCCAAACGAGGGGAAAGAATCTGATTATAGGAATTGTTGGTGTAATAGGCATAATCTATACCCAATCGTCCTTTAAAGAAACGAAGTTCGGCACCAAGCTCAAAAGAGCCTGTTGTCTCCGGCTTCAAAAACGGATTACCTTTTTGCCAATTGTTTCCTAGTCCAACAATACCTCCTAAATACTGAATCGGCTTCCACAAATAGGTATTTGTAACATACGGATCCGCATCTTTACCCACGCGAGCCCAGGAGGCTCTTAGCTTTCCAAAATCCAACCAATCTGGACGACTGTCTTTCAGCAGCTCCGTAAACACAAAACTACCGCCGACGGAAGGATAAAAATAGGATCTATTGTCCACAGGTAAGGTTGACGTCCAATCATTTCTTCCAGTAACGTTCAAAAACAACATATTTTTGTACGACGCTCTTAACTCTCCGTACAAACCAAAAAGGCGTCTTTTAGTATTATTAACGTTAAATTGCTTATTGGCTAACTCAATATTTTCGAAGCTATAAAAATCGTCCACTTCAAAATGATAGCCCATACGTCTATTATTAGTCGTTTTTGTTTGTTCAGAGAAAAATCCGACTAAAGCTCCAAGGTCAAAATCGCCTACTTTTTTATTAAAATTAGACATGATATTGGAAGACCAATAATTGTATTTGAAATCACTTTCTGACATCATCCCCTTTTGCCAAGGCTTTTTGATTGCCGCGCCTTCACCAATAATCGTGGAATTTTTAGTTAAGTAACTGTCCATCCCTACACGATAGGTAAGACTCCACCAATCAAAGATGGGCATTGTTGCATTGAGACTTCCAGTAATACGTTCCGTATTATCGCCCAATATATTTTTATTGATTGTCCAATAAGGGTTCTCAATATCAGACTCCAGCGGCTGACGCCCTTCAAACATCCGATATTTCGTCCCGTCATCGTTGAGATATTTTCTCATATCATCGCTGCGCGACCAGCTATACAGGGACTCCATCGCTCCTGTACCACCAGACCCCCATAAACCTGCAGAAGTCAAGGTTTTGTCTGTGTTTGACAGTGAATATCCAACATTCGCACCTACCGTCAATTTGCCAAATTTCTGATCACCATTAAAGCGGAACGTGGTTTTATCGAAGCTCGTATTCGGCACGATACCCTTTTGATCGAAACGGGAACCAGACAAATAGAATGATCCATTTTTATTTCCGCCTGACAAATTAACCGTATTATCAAATACTGTTGAATGCTGAAAGAAATCTTTTACGTTGTTATATACAACGTCATTACTCCCAAACTTTTCACCCCAGGACTGTGTCGTATAATCATCTAGTACCCCCGCACTGTTGTAATAGCCACGTTTGTATTTTCCTTGTTGTTCCGGCAACCGATTAACCCAGTTATTTGAAAAACGACTTGAAAAACCAATCTCAGCACGGCCTTCTTGTCCTTTCTTCGTGGTAATGATAATGGCTCCCGCAGCTGCTCTTGATCCGTATAAGGCAGCAGCAGCCGGACCTTTTAATACCGACACATTATCAATGTCTTCGGGGTTGATATCCATAACACGATTGCTGTTAGATGTTGCAGTCGCTTGTGCACCATCAAAGGCACTATTCCCCCCGATTACTGTAGAGTTATCATAGATCACACCATCCACAACAAACAAGGGCTGGTTATCTCGTTCAAGTGAAGTACCGCCACGAAGGATAATCTGTGCACCCGCACCGGCCGAACCAGAAGATTGAGTCACATTAACACCTGCAATCTTGCCTGCCAATGAATTGACCACGTTAGCAGTCTTATTCTTCATCAACTCATCCGA
>JAITLV010000220.1 GCA_031277685.1 Sphingobacterium sp.
AAACCCAATCATATCCATCATAAAAACGAATAATAAGGCAAAAAAACAAGATATTCAGAATAGTATAAAAATAGAATAGCAGACCTTTCATCAATATATTCGAATAAAAGCGCAATCATAGGGATTTATAACACAACTAAGATAAAACGCAACAAAAAGCAAATAAGTGAACAATACGCACTATTTCGAACACACATAATTTCGCTTAAGGTAATTTCTAGAAATCATTGGACAGAAGAGACCTCCACACACGCTGTACGGAGTCTTCATAGTCGCTTCAGGAAGAACTATGGGAAGAGTAGGAGAACAAAAAAAGAGACTAGGGAAGTCTCTTCAATTTTAAATCGCTTAACTCGGATCTCAATTCATTCATAAATTTATCCCCCGGATCATCTTTACCCGTGATATAATTGGGATCCGTTTCTTTCCACCAACTTGTTTTTTTAAAACGCTGATATTCATGATGACCCAAGACAAATTCAATCGGATATTTTTTACTGAGATAGCGGATCAGTTCTTCATTCGCTTTCAGTTGCGCATCGGTCAATGGATTCTGGCGACTACCTATATTCTCAATACCGATTGCACAATAATTGAGACCTATTGTATGTCGTGCAAAAATAGAATCTGGCAGAAACTGGTAAATGGTCCCATCCCGATCAATGACAAATTGCGAAGACACATTCAAGGCACTGGCCTTAGTCAATTCAGGACGCCCCGGAAGTCTGACAGGATTAAAAGTATTAAAAGTTGCTTTTACGCTGTTATTGGCCGTCCAATGCACGACCACCATTTTAGGTTGGATAACCGGTGTTGACTGTGTTAGGCCATGCCGATTTTTCAAATAATCCAACGAAAGCTGAATACGTTCCTGGTCCCAGGTAATCGGTTTTTGAATAATCTTGGGCGATTGTGCGAAAAGCACAAATGGTATAAATAGAAAAAGGAAATTGATACAATATTTCATAACAAAAACGAATTAGATAAAGAAAGCCGCAGTTGCGGCTTTCAAATTTAAAATTATTCTTTGGTATCCCACCAAACCGGGAATGACCAGATATCATCATTCAACGCATTCGGATGGGATGCTTTTAAGTTATCGGAATTGTAGTTGATTTCATGTGAAACCTGGCGAACCCTCCTGAACTGTTTTCCCATTGGTATTTTCGTCTGAGCCAGTGATGTTACCGTATATTCATACGGAACAGCCCAGCCCGGGTAAACTGAATTACTATAATCATATCGTCTCATATCATTCCAATTTTGTTGTGAAAAGGAGAGGGCGATGAATTTTTGCGTCATAATTTTAGCTAGCGTAATATTTGCAGCAGTACCAATTCCATTATTTAAAAAATTGTCAATTTTCGTTTGTTGCATAGGGGACTTGCTCACATTGATATTTCCATAAGAATTCAACTTAATATTCATTAAATCAATATGTGCTTTAATCCCATCTTTATACGCATTAAAAGCACCCGCTTTGTCACCTTTATTAAATAGAACTTCCGCCTTTATAAAACACATTTCGGGATAGGCAACCAAATGAGTAGGTGCATCTGGACGTGAATAAAAAGTACCTGAAGCAGCCACTGTACCATCGCTCCATTTAAAAATATCAGAGTTGTCACCGTCGTACCCTACCGAGCTACTTTTTACTGAAACATAGGTTGTGTCTCCCCAACGATTTTGTTCCGCAGCATTGATATACCACGAATGTGGAGCGACTTTCCGACCATTACTTTCAATGGCCACATCCTTTTCATTATAGGATGCCATAATAGGACCTTTGTCCATTCGGATACTGGATTGCATATCGACACCTTTAGTCCGGACAAACTTTTTTGGATACCCGAATTCAGCCCAAGGCAATAATTTATCTGCACGAGGGTCTTCCACTCCTTTATTGTCAAAGTTCGTCAATAGTTGTTCATACCAACGGGTTACAAATACATTTCTGTTCATACCAGCATTATCAAAAACAATAGAAGTCTTTACAGGGTCTGCAAAGAGGATATCACCAATATTGTCAGCTTTATCATCAATATGCGCAACCACGGTACTTTCCCCCACAGATAAAGCCGCATTGTTTAACGCCGCCAATATTTCATCTGGCTTATACAAGCTCGTCTTCTTAGAAAGATTATTTAACCATCTTGCCTTAAGCCCATAGCACATCTTCAACCATTTATTGACATCACCTCCATTCCAGCTATCCCCTGCTGAAAGCGGAGTCGCCTGAGCGGGTTGTGTCATTTTAAAATAAGCGATTGCCTGATCAATATCCGCTAAACAACCTTCGAAGATCGTCTTACCATCATCAAACTTCGGAGTAATCGCTGTCCCCAGAGCTTCAGTATAGGGCATTTCGCCATACCAGTCGGTCATCAACATAAAGCCCATGGCACGAATTGCACGCAAGGCGCCCAAATAATGATACGCTTCTTCGGCCTTCGCCTTCTCTTCCATATCCTGAAAATTAGCCCCCGCCCCCACAAAGAAGAATTGATAAGGCGTAGTGGACATACCTGAAGATGGGTTCCAGCCCGCAACCAAACTATTGGATGCCGTACCACTAGAATAAGTCAATTGTTGGGTTACAAATCCCGCCCGTGTACCAGCAGTACCCTGCGCATACATATAATAATGCTGTATCCAAGCCAACCGACTTTTGACAGAAGCTACCGTATTTGACGGTGTATTCGGATCTACGTTAATATCTAACCACTTTTTGCCGCAAGAAGAAAACAAGGTCAAGACCAGCAGCATGGAAACGATTTTTTTATATTTATTCATGACTTCTCTCTTTAAAATCTAAAATTTAATCCAAACATAACACCGGCGGTACTCGGTACACCATTATAATCAATACCGACAGAGCTCGAACCCACAACGCCTGAGCCAGCGGCCGAAGCCTCAGGATCTAAGCCTTTGTAGTTGGTCAACAACCAAAGGTTAGTACCCGTCAATGTCGCCGTCAACCCTTTCACAACCTTAGATACTCCGGCATTCTTTAAGACACCGTCAGAAAAATTATAAGACACCGAAATATTCCGCAACCGCAACCAGTTGGTTTTTGTCATAAAGTTGGCGCTTTCACGCATGTAATAGTCTCCCCAGTAATCTTGAATAATTTTTTTACCGCTCGTACTCTTTCCATTAAACGGATACATCTGATCGGCCATAAACGTAAAAGTCTTATCCTCATAAACGTCGGAAGTTCCATCCTTAAGAACAGCCCCCTCAATCACCAATTTATCCCGGTCTTCAGTCCGCTTACTCAAGCCCGCGAGGGTCATCGCATATTCAGTACCGTTATAGATATCTCCACCGATACGGAAATCAAATAAGAAGGAAAGATTAAAGTTTTTATACGTCAAGCTATTATTGAAGCCGCCTAACAACTTAGGCTCACGATTACCAATTTCATAAGTAACTTGATTATCACTCGTCGGCATGCCTGTCTTTGCGTCTAGGATCAATTTTCCATCCGCTGTTCGCGACCATTTTGAGCCAGAAATCGCCATAAAATTACCACCATTAAAAGAAGCAGCTTTCGCATTTCCGACCTGAACGTCTGTCACATAGAGAATATCTACCCCAGCAATCAGGTTATCTACTGTACCTCTATTCTTGGACAGGTTTAAAGTCGACTCCCAAACAAAATCTTTCTTTACAATTGGTTTTCCTGTCAAGGACAGTTCCATCCCCTTATTATAGATATCACCCGCATTCACAGAAACAAAGATATAACCAGTTGACTGCGCCATACGAGGGGAAAGAATCTGATTATATGAATTATTTGTATAATAAGCGTAATCTATACCTAACCTACCTTTAAAGAAACGCAGTTCTGCACCGACCTCAAAAGAGCTCGTCGTCTCAGGTTTTAATATTGGATTTCCTTTTTGCCAATTATTACCAGACCCCACTATACCCCCTAGATATTCCACCGGCTTCCATAGATAAGTATTAGTGACATAAGGAAGAGCATCTTTCCCTACCCGGGCCCAAGATGCACGTAATTTACCAAAGTCTAACCATTCGGGTCTGTTATCTTTCAAAAGCTCGCTAAAGACAAAACTACCGCCCACGGATGGATAGAAGTAGGACCTATTCGCAACCGGCAGCGTTGATGTCCAGTCATTGCGTCCCGTTGCATTCAAAAACAAAATATTTTTATAGGATGCTCTCAATTCACCATACACACCATACAAACGTCGATTCGCATGTGTCACAGTAAATTGCTTATGCGCATCATCTGTATTCTCAAAACTGTAAAAATCTTCTACTGCAAACCCATATCCAATACGTCTGTTGTTCGTTGTTTTGGTCTGTTCGGAGAAAAAGCCAACTAATGCACCCAAATCAAAATCACCAACTTTCTTATTAAAATTGGACATCAAATTAGATGACCAATAATTGAACTTTAGATCACTTTCAGAGAGCATCCCATCTTGCCATATTTTCTTGATAGCGCCACCTCTAGCTATTCTTGTCGAATTTTTCGTCAGGTAACTATCCATCCCTACACGGTAAGAAAGACTCCACCAGTCAAAAATCGGCAAATTAGCATTAATATTACCTGTAATCCGCTCTGTATTATCACCTAATTTATTGCGATTAATTGTCCAATAGGGATTCTCTATATCATCCTCTAATTGTTGACGTCCTTCAAACATACGATATTTCGTTCCGTCATCATTGAGGTATTTTTTCATATCATCACTTCGCGACCAGCCATATAGCGATTCCATAGCACCAGTACCTCCAGACCCCCACAGACCTGCAGAAGTCAGGGTCTTATCCGTATTGGCGAGCGAGTAGGCTACATTCGCACCAACAGTCAATTTCCCAAATTTTTGGTCTCCATTAAAGCGAAAAGTGGTCTTATTGAACTTCGTAGAGGGAACGATTCCCTTTTGATCAAAACGGGATCCTGACAGGTAAAACGATCCATTTTTATTTCCTCCCGAAAGATTTACCGTATTGTCAAATACTGTCGAATGTTGAAAGAAATCCTTAATATTATTATAGACCACATCATTGGGGCCGAACTCCTCTCCCCAGGATTGTGTTGTATACGTATCTAATTTTCCAGCATCGTTATAATAGCCACGCTTGTATTTCCCCTGCTGTTCAGGGAGTCGATTCGCCCAGTTATCGGAAAATCGACTGGAAAAACCAATTTCTGTACGTCCCTCCTGTCCCTTTTTCGTGGTAATTACAATAGCCCCGGCAGCGGCTCGGGATCCATATAAGGCTGCAGCGGCAGGACCTTTCAATACGGAAACATTATCGATATCCTCCGGATTAATATCCATAACACGGTTGCTATTAGATGAAGAAGTCGCAGTAGCCCCATCAAAGGCACTATTTCCTCCGATAATAGTGGAGTTATCATAAATTACTCCGTCTACAACAAACAGCGGTTGATTGTCACGCTCCAAAGATGTTCCTCCCCTCAGGATAATCTGTGCACCCGCACCGGCCGAACCAGAAGATTGAGTCACATTAACACCTGCAATCTTGCCTGCCAATGAATTGACCACGTTAGCAGTCTTATTCTTCATCAACTCATCCGA
>JAITLV010000234.1 GCA_031277685.1 Sphingobacterium sp.
ATATACTCTACGGTATCGGTACGATATTGATTTGATTCATCAATACGTCTTTTCCAATATAAGCCTTCTTTAGGGTCAATAGCCGGATTACGTACAACATCTTCCATATGCCACTGCACCGTGTCGATCCAGCATTTTAAATAGAGGAGATGTTCTATGGATTGTTTGTCATACGGATTTTGGATTGGATGATCAATCTGGTCGTATACGTGGTAATCCTGGATAGCACGCTGAAAAATTGGATTTGCTATTGCACTAATCATGGTACAAATATAGTTATTTTAATGTTGAAGATTATTGGGATGTGATCTTTTAAGATTTAGTTTCAAAAGCTTTTAGTCCTATCAGGTTTGGTTAAGTTTTGATGAATTAAATGGCTTTTAATTTAATATTTATTTAACTTCTTTGTTTTTTTGATTTATTTTTTTCCTTTTTTAATTGTATTTGTTGTTGTTATTTTTAATTTTGTGCAATAAATTAAATTTAAGTAATGAAAGGTAAGTTTTTAGTGCCATTATTGGCAAGTGCTATCGTTTTCTTTAGTTGTAGTAAGGATAGATTAATTGAGGGTCAATCTACAGGTAGTCTTGAAAAAAAGGCTATAGCAAATTTACAAGCTGGAAAGTTTGGTAATGGTATATTTAATGATCTTGGAAGAGGCTATGATATGACTGGACAGTTTGCAAATGCTGAAGCCGTGGCAAATAGAGTTCTCAATATTGATGCATTAAATGCATCCCAGGCTGGGCGAGTAATAGCAGATTCTATTTACTCTCAGGAATATGAAGAAAATTATGGTGAAAACGCCGAATCATATTCACAATCATTGACATCGAAATTAAATGCAGGATTTTCTTTACCGTTGTTTGGTAAAACTCTGACGAACTCATTTAATTCTTCTGATTCAAGTCAACATGCTTTTAATTCAAAATATATTTATGGAAGTTGCAATGTTGTGGTCAAGCAATTGAGACATAGAATTAATGCTCCTATTAATATCTTATTAACCAGTCTTGATGCTAACTTTCTACAAGATATTAAAACATTGTCTGCAGAATCTATTGTAAAGTCATACGGTACACATGTTTTAGTCGATATTTATGCTGGAGCAGCAATGGATGTTTTATTTCAGTCAGAAACTAAACATGAAAATAGGTTTAATGCTGCCAAATCTGGCGCATCATCAGCAATGAAGGATGTGTTTAATATCAGTATAGCGAATGGTTCAGAAACTTCCTCATCAAATGATAACTATAATAGAACACTAAAATATAAAACAAGAGGTGGCGATCCCTCGAAGGCATTAGTGAACACAATTAATCTAGATATTTCCAAACCACAAGTAAGTTTTGCTTCATGGCAAGCGAGCTCCACAATTTCGAATTCTGTTTTAGTTGACATTGCGCCCAATGGATTAATATCTTTAGATGAGTTTATAGCAGATCCAACAAAGAAAAGTGAAGTTAAGGCTTATATTTCTAAATATCTTTTAGATAGGAAGACAAAACTTTATCATGAGCGTGTCCCTATTTACTCTTATGTCAAAAATGGCGGAGGCATTCATCTTCTGTCGCAATCTGCATATGAGGGCAGTTATTGGAAGAATGAAACAATTGGATTTTATGCTTATGCGAATCCAGTTAATAATAGTATTCCAGTGCGTTGGTATACGACTTCTCCTACAATGAGAGATAATCTTTACACGCTGAATTTTGGTGACGGTTATTGGAATGACTTTAAGGGTGTAGTTTTTTATGCATACAGAAACCAAGAACCAGGTACGGTTCCTATTTATGAATACACCAATAAGGATGGAAAAGACCATTACTATTCTTCGAATATAGAAGGAGATCCTTACTGGAGACGCAGAGGCGTTGCATTCTATGCATATCCAAAAAAATAAACTTTTGATATAAAAGAGACCGTCTCATAAGTAATTTTGAGGCGGTTTTTTTGTCCAGTTAATGCTATGGTATAGTTTTATCAATCGTTTGATTTCGTCATTTCTTGTGTATTAAACCTTTGGGGTTAGGAAAAGTTTAACAAGGCTCTATACCTGCTTTCTGAGCTTACAAGCTATTGATAGTACCCGTTCAGCATGCTGATCCTCTTTCATATGGATCAAGGCAACGTCTTTTTTATGTGCCTGTTTATCTGAAAGAGACCGGTTGATCATTGCAATATGAAGTAGATGTTTTTCCGAATCTGTTCTTTAAGCTTCCAACTTGAATAGGCGTTGGTCAGGTAGCCATAAACCAGCAGGTTCAGCAACATCCTGTGGCTTCACTTCCTTTATACATACGATTGACCGAAGTATTGTCAATCTCGTCAATAATATTCTTAACAATACGTAAGGAATGATTTTCTTATATCAGTTCTTTCAGGCCCAATTGAATTCCCTATATTTCGCCAGAATCTAAGGCTTAAAATACTGGCGTACTTCCGATGCCTTGGAAAATGCGTAAAATCTCACAAACTAAAGCGAATATATCCTCATTGAGATAACCTCGTCTTTTATCCAAAAATCATTTTTCTATCGATAAAACCTGGCATTTATAAAATGCTCAAAATATCTTTAGCAGTAAGGCTGGAAATAGCCCTAATAGGACTAATAGAATCGTACACAATAATGCAATGCTGAGAAGGAAAGGATTAAATTTTTGCACAGACTGAACAGTATTATCCCTTAAAAACGCATTCAGTGGTATTTTAAAATAATAAAATAGGGAGATAACTGATGTCAACGCACCGACAATAAGCAATACCAATAAACCGAAGGATTGGAAGTTTTGGTA
>JAITLV010000243.1 GCA_031277685.1 Sphingobacterium sp.
TCCGAACAGCTGCTTCCGCAGCAATCAAAAACAATTCAGGCGTGTTAAATCCGGTACTAAATTCGACGTAAGGAGCAAAAAGAACCCGCCCTGGAAATTTTACAATAGTAGCGCCTAAAGAAGCCTGATCACGGCAGAAAAATAATTCATAACGTTTGTCCTTTGCACCTGCAGGCAAATCTTTGGCATAAGTGTCAATCAGCTCTTTAGAGGCATAAAATTCGGCATTCGGACTACCTAAGGAACTTGTTCCTAACCGAGACCATACGGCCTCCGTATTCGTTCTGGAGTCGGGAAATTGGACAGAATTATCTGTTTTTAGGCAAACCCGTCCCCAAGTTGTCTTATCCTTATTGGTATATAAACTATAATCGATGAGCGTTTTATTGACCGCAAGTGCTTGTTTTGCATTCTCAAGGGCCTCTTTGTATTTTCCCTGATAGAGGTAAACACGGCTTAGAAAAGAGAAGCCGACTGAACGCACTGCTTGAAATCTATTTGACTGCACTGTACTCAAATTTGGCAGCGCATCATTAAGATCGCTAATTACCTGATCATAGATCGCCTGAACAGATACCCGCTCATATTTTTGATTGATATCATCTTTCAGCACCAAAGGTACCCCTAGATCTTTTGTTGCACTTGCAGGATTATAATGCGCGGCATAGATATTCACTAGACTAAGGTACTCAAATGCACGACCGACCTTAGCCTCAGCCCAAACCCTTTTCTTTTCTGCCTCGGAGCCCTCTGTTGCTGCCAATACATTATTAATAACAACATTGTAAGTGAATATATGGCTATAAGCCGATTCCCAGTATGGATCATACTGGCCATCTTCAAATATAGCACCGTGGGCAAAGCTATAGAGTTGTTTTTTCACATAGTCATAATAGTCATAGCTTGCTGCTGATTGTACATCCTGAGGGTCTCCGGACTGTAAATTATCTACTAAATAGTTCGGATAAACAGCGGAAGCTCTTACTAAAGATTGATCGTTTAGCAGCAATTTGTAATCATTCAGATTCTCTGGAATTGTAAAACCTTTTGGTTTGATATCCAGATATTTACTACAGCTATTCAATGTCAATAACCCGAATAGCAATCCTATATATATTTTTCTCATGATATTTTCTTATTAAAATCCTACAGATACACCTAAATTGTAAATTATTGGTGCTTGTATACCTCTACTTGGACTCGTTACCGTACTATACCCAGCCCAAACCTCGGGATCGAGATTATCCTTGTTAGCGACCCAACGCCATGCATTCAATACCTGTCCTGTTAGACGCACATAAGAAAGTTTTGTCGGTGCAATCCATTGTGCAGGCAGGTTGTAGGATAATGAAATATCGCGCAATTTAATATAGTCAGCCTTCTGAACAAATTTATGTGCAGCATTGAAAATATCGGAAATATTGCCTGAAGCAGCAGAAACAAATGCAGGAGCAATATCAGGGTTACTTTCATCACCTGGGTTCTTCCAATAATTCAACCATAATTTGTCGAAGTTACTATTGTAGTTAAGCTCCGCGTATTTACTCAGGAACTCTGGATGAACTCCCCGCATCACATGACCACCATTGAAAATGAACATAAAGGAAAGCGTCAAATCTTTATATCGAAATCCATTTCTGAAAGAAACAGTGTAGGGAGGTACAGTCGTACCTTCATAGATTAAATCATCGACAGTCAATTTTTGCGTTGTCTCGACCAGACTACCATCAGCCTTTCGTGCCAAAGGTCGTCCCTTATCATTTAATCCCGCATAATCTATACTATATAAACTACCCATTGGGATTCCAACACGATTTTGAGGAGCATAATAGTAGTAATACGGTGTATTCTGCTCAACGTAGAGGTCTGTGATCTTGTTTTTGTTGTAGCTAAAATTTATTGTGCTGTTCCAACTGAAGTTTTCACGTTGAATCACCTTACCATTCAGCCCCAACTCGATCCCTCTATTCTGCATATCCGCATAATTAAGCAACACCATATCCCATCCCAAGGTTGGATCCAACGGCGTATTCCCCAATAAATCAGAAGTTTTCTTACTGTAAATATCAAGGGTAGCTGTAAGTCTATCTTTAAATAGTGAGAAATCAAAGCCAACATTGAATACTTTTGTTCGCTCCCATCGCAATAATGGATTAGGCGGAGAATCAATGTAGGCTTGCATTTCACCGTTAAAGTAGTTCAGATTGTTATTCACCCTTGAAATCAAATATGGTCCATTATCCTTTGGCACATTTCCATTTACGCCATAAGTCGCACGCACCGACCAACGATCTAATGGTTCCCAATCAATTTTTGGCAGATGATATAAAGCGCCTATGGACCAAAGAGGTTTGTATTGATTTTTGATATTTGTGCCAAACAAATTAGATTGATCCATCCGGATGCTTCCACTCAAAGTCAACTTACGATCATAGGTATAAGATCCATTGGCATAGAAGGAAACAAATCTATCGACTAGATCCTTAAATCCAGTCTCTTTTTTCGAAATAGTATAGCTATTAAAAAGTGCCTGTGTATTTTGGATCTGAATACCAAAAAGCTCTTCATTAATCCCCTTATAGACTAAACTGCTTTCATCGTACCCGTATTTATAAATATTTGTATAACGATTGTTAATTTGCCTGCGCTCAGCACCTGCAATAGCTATAATTTCATGTTTATCCCGACTGTTATATTGATAATTGAATTGACCACGTAAGGTATAGCTGTTGACATCGTTACGTTGTTCGGCAAATTGTCCCCCCTGCGGAATATTGCGCTTGATTGACCCGTCCTTTCCAATTTGGGTCGCGTCATTGACCATACCTACAACGGACTGGGAATTTTTCCGGTTTAAAGTTCCGTTGTATCCTTCTGTTCTTTCACTTTGATAGGATAGATCGAAGTCCAACCCTTTAAGTAGCTTAAAATTGGCAGCAAAATTTAAATTAAGGTATTTATTATAAAATTTTTCATGAATCGCTGCTACGTGCTTTAAAGGAATATAAGTTTCATCTTCCAGTCCCATGGCATTCAAACGATCAATCTCAAATTGCGATTTTGAATTATACCATTGCGCCGGAGAACCGTTTTCATTCTCAAGAAGATAATAGGATGCCTTGCCCCCCATATAGTTATCGTAGAAATTAAAACCAATATCGCCTTCTCTATTTTGATTTTTCCCTAATACGTTTGCGCGTAAACTAAACCAATCGGTAAACTTAAAATTATTTTTCAGACTGAATCCCAGCTCCTTATTTGTTGCACGGCCTTTATTATAATCTCCTGGTTGGGTATAATTGAGGGAATAATGATAGGTATAACGATCGGAGCCTCCCGAAACAGCGAGGTTATGTTGCTGATCGAATCGAGTAGTGTTCAGAAACTTATCCATTTGACTGAAGCGGTCACGATTTCGGTATACATCCAGACGTTTTTCCATCTCTTCTTCCGAAATCACGCCACCTTTACGATCGTACAAAATCCGATACACATC
>JAITLV010000183.1 GCA_031277685.1 Sphingobacterium sp.
GCTCACGTCGACCACGGTAAAACTACGCTTGTAGACAAAATTTTATATTTTACCAATCAATTCAGAGAAAATGAAAATGCTGGTGAATTAATCCTAGACAATAATGATTTAGAGCGTGAGCGCGGGATCACTATTGTATCTAAGAACGTATCAGTAACATATAAAGGTGTTAAAATCAATATCATCGATACTCCTGGTCACGCCGATTTCGGTGGTGAAGTGGAGCGTGTATTGAAGATGGCCGATGGAGTTGTATTACTTGTTGACGCTTTTGAAGGCCCGATGCCTCAAACACGTTTCGTTACAGGTAAAGCCCTTGGATTGGGTATTAAACCTATCGTTGTCGTAAATAAGGTTGATAAAGAAAACTGCCGTCCTGATGAAGTGTACGAAAATGTTTTCGACTTATTCTTCAACTTGGGAGCTACGGAAGAGCAATTGGATTTCCCAGTATTATACGGTTCTTCAAAACAAGGGTGGATGTCTACAGATTGGAAAAATCGTACAGAAGACTTCACTGATCTATTAGAAGCTATTATCAAATATATTCCTGCCCCAGTGGTTTCCGAAGGTACATTACAAATGCAGGTAACATCGTTGGATTATTCTACTTTCGTAGGACGTATCGCTATCGGTCGTGTTGCTCGTGGTACAATCAAGGAAAACCAACCTGTGTCATTGGTAAAACGTGACGGAAAAGTGGTGAAATCACGTGTTAAGGAACTTCAAGTTTTTGAAGGCCTTGGCCGTATCAAAGTGGCGGAAGTACATGCCGGTGATATCTGTGCAGTGGTAGGAATCGAAGGTTTCGATATCGGTGATACAATCGCAGATTTTGAAAATCCAGAACAATTGGAAGTTATCAGTATCGATGAACCAACAATGAACATGTTGTTCACCATCAATAACTCCCCATTCTTTGGTAAAGAAGGTAAATTGGTGACATCGCGTAATATCTACGATCGTTTGCAAAAAGAATTGGAGAAAAACTTGGCGTTACGCGTAGTTCCTACAGAATCTCCAGATGCTTGGTTGGTGTATGGACGCGGTATCCTTCACTTGTCCGTATTAATTGAAACAATGCGTCGTGAAGGCTATGAGTTGCAAGTAGGACAACCACAGGTTATCATAAAAGAGATTGACGGTCAAAAATGTGAGCCAGTAGAAGAGCTTGTTGTTGACGTACCTTCTGATGTATCTGGAAAAGTGATTGAACTAGTTACACAGCGTAAAGGTGAATTGTTGATTATGGAAGCTAGAGGAGATATGCAACATCTTGAATTCTCTATCCCTTCTCGTGGTATTATTGGTCTACGTAACAATGTATTGACTGCAACAGCTGGTGAGGCTGTAATGGCACACCGTTTGAAAGGTTATGAGCCTTGGAAAGGTACAATCCCTGGTCGTTTGGCAGGTGTATTGATCTCTTTGGATACTGGTTCGACAACTGCTTACTCCATCGATAAATTGCAAGACCGTGGTCGTTTCTTCGTAGATCCGGGGGTAGATGTATATGAAGGACAAATCTTGGGTGAGCACATCCGCGATAACGATTTAACAATCAACGTGACCAAAGGAAAGCAATTGACAAATATGCGTGCTTCTGGTTCTGATGATAATACGCGTATTGCTCCTGCAATCAAGTTCTCGTTAGAAGAATGTATGGAATATATCCAGGCTGATGAGTATATTGAGGTAACACCACAATCTATGCGTCTACGTAAAATCTATTTGACGGAAAATGAGCGTAAAGTAAATGCTAAAAAATTCCAATAAACGATAGATAAAGTTTATAAAAAAAAGCCCTCGAAATACTATTTCGAGGGCTTTTTTTTATAAACATTGATCCTGTTGTTTTTTGGGATTAGTAATATGCGGTTTGATGATGACTATTTTTTCTCCCTTACTTCGGCAGCTTGGTAAGTATCTCCATCCGTTGAGTAGATTTTGAATTGCGCTTCATAACCTTCAGGAACATAAATAACGATAGGCATCCGACCATTGTAACGTACAGTCTCAGGTTGAGCACTTACAAAAAGATTGCGCTTTGCTTTATCTGGGCATGCCATCATGGTACTTGCTACATTTCCATTAGTTTTAAATACATAGTAGTCATAGCCCCAGCCTTGAAGATCTTTCTTTTCAAATGAACCAGCTAAGTTAAACGTATTGCAACCGTCAACCTCCATCCATTTACCCACCGAAAATTCTACTTTTTTATTCTTGTCATTCGCTGAATGCGGAACTTCGATAACCATTTTTTTGTATCCCTTTTCTGCAGCAGGGAAAATGCTCAAGTCTATTTTATCTACCATCATTTGCGCGTTGCTTACTGTTGTTGATGCAACGAAAACGAATAGCATCATAACCATAACTTTAAATACATTTTTTCTCATAACCATTTTTTTATTTTGTTCTTTAAACGTAATTTCTATCAGTATCGCTACTTTGTTTTAATAAAACTATATTTCTAAGACTGTAAAAAAGACAGAAGGATTAATTGTGAATAGCAATATTTGCGAAACAATTGTTTAAAAAACTAATATAGAGAACTAAGATAGTCGATTCGTTAAGTGAGTTGCGCAAATAAATAATCAGCTTTATTTTTGTAACTTCCCCTCTCAAACACGACCTAAATATCATGATAAATAAGGAAAATCATTTTGATGCCATAGTGATTGGTTCAGGCATATCTGGCGGATGGGCAGCCAAGGAATTTTGCGAAAAGGGCTTGAAAACACTTATTTTAGATAGGGGTAGAGATGCCAAGCATATTCAAGACTATCCTACAGCGTATATGGATCCCTGGCAGTTTAAACATGGGGGACAAGTGGAAAGAGAGAATAAGGATGAAAATCCAATTGCTGCAAAATGTTATGTCTACCGAGAAGATGCCAAGCATTTCTTTTTGCCGGATGCAGTACAACCTTACATTCAGGAAAAACCTTTTGACTGGATTCGAGCGGATCAAGTTGGCGGAAAATCGCTGCTTTGGGCGCGTCAGACTCAGCGATGGTCGGAGTATGATTTTGAGGGGCCTGCTCAGGATGGTTTTGCCGTAGATTGGCCCATTCGCTACAAAGATATTGCACCATGGTATTCCTATGTTGAACATTTTGCCGGAATATCGGGCAACAAGGATGGAATCGAAGCGATGCCGGATGGCGATTTTCTTCCAGCCTGGGAAATGAATGTGGTGGAAAAAACGATACAACAACGCATACAACAGCAATATAAAGATCGGCCAGTCATTCAGGGGCGCTGTGCTCATTTGACTCAGCCTAGACAGATCCATATTGATCAGGGACGTAGCCAATGTCAAGCACGTAGTTTATGTCATCGGGGATGCCCTTTTGGTGGATATTTTAGTTCAAATGCATCTACTTTACCCTGGGCTGCAAAAACGGGGAACTTAACGATTCGTCCCCATGCGATTGTTGAATCAATACTTTATGACGATAGTCAGCAAAAAGCAATTGGTGTCCGTATTATTGATACGGAAACAAAAGTGAGCCAGGAATTTTTTGCTAAAGTCATCTTTGTGAATGCTTCCGCATTGGCGACAAACTTGATTCTATTAAACTCCACATCTGAGCGTTTTCCGGATGGTCTTGGCAATGATAGCGGCCTATTGGGTAAGTATGTCGCTTTCCACAACTATTTAGGCACAATATCAGGCACAATGGAGGGCTATGAAGATAAATATTACTATGGTCGCAGACCGACCCAGCCTATTATTCCCAATTTTCGAAATGTACAACGCCAAGAAACTGACTTTTTGAGAGGTTATGCCTCATTCTTCGGAGCTTACCGTTCAAGAGGGGCAACTTTTGATGGCGAGCCTGTTGGCGGAGCTTATAAGGATAGTTTATCTGAATTGGGGGGCTGGGGTGTTTCAATGATGATGCAGGGTGAAACTATTCCTAAGGAAAGCAATCACGTGCGGTTAAGTGTGGATAAGAAAGATCCATATGGAATACCACAACTTATTACTGCTGTTGGTTATGGTGAGAATGACTACAAATCGAGAGATGACTTCTTTGAGCAGGGACAGGAAATGCTCGATGTCGCCGGGGTCAAAAATCTAAAGATAAGTGATAGCCATCAAAATCCAGGTTTGGATATTCATGAAATGGGCGGAGTGCGTATGGGATTGGACCCAAAGACGTCATTATTGAACGGGTGGAACCAGATGCACCTGGTAAAGAATGTATTTGTTACGGATGGTGCCTGTATGACCTCAACAGGAACACAAAATCCATCCCTGACCTATATGGCTTTAACGGCTAGAGCTGTGGATTATGCTGTTAACGAAATGAAAAAAGGTAACATTTAAATCTATAGGCGGTACCTAGTTGGGTCACTATATTTTTTTCGCAAGTGCTTTTAATTCATTGGGACTATAATCAGCTAAGATTGCTTAACTTTGTGTGAGATAAGGACTATTATGAGTAAAAAAGTGGAGCATTCTCCAAAAGAATATATTCAAATAAAAGGGGCTAGAGTCAATAATCTAAAAAACATTGACGTTGATATTCCTAAAAATAAATTAGTTGTCATTACTGGAATGTCAGGCTCAGGAAAATCTTCCCTTGCCTTTGATACCTTGTATGCGGAGGGGCAAAGACGATATGTTGAAAGTCTTTCTTCCTATGCACGGCAGTTTATGGGGCGGATGAATAAGCCGGAAGTCGATTACATAAAAGGTATTGCTCCGGCTATTGCAATCGAACAGCGTGTGATCACCAGTAATCCTCGTTCTACGGTAGGCACCTCAACTGAAATATATGACTATCTGAAATTGCTCTATGCGAGGATTGGTAAGACAATCTCTCCTGTCTCAGGGCAGGAAGTGACAAAGGACAGCGTGAGCTCTGTCGTGGATTTTGCCTTAAAATTTGAAGCCGGTATGTCTATCACATTATTGGCGCCGCTGGTACCTTCCCATGGCAGGAAGCTCAAAGAGGAGTTGTCTCTTTTATTGCAAAAAGGATTTGTCCGTGTTGTCTATCAAGGTAAAATGCAGAAAATTGAGAGCATTATTGATGACAAGAGCATGGCTAATGCAACGATTCAAGAGGGAGAGGTATTGATTGTCGTTGATCGCGTGCGTATTGAACAGGATGATGATACCATTAACCGACTGTCTGACTCCATTCAAACAGGATTTTTCGAGGGTAAAGGTGAGTTATATATCGAAGATAATGAGAAAAGACATCATTTCTCGCATAAGTTTGAACTAGACGGAATTACCTTTGAAGAGCCTAGTCCGAACTTTTTCAGTTTCAATAATCCTTATGGTGCCTGTCGTCGGTGTGAGGGCTATGGTAAGGTCATAGGTATTGATCCTGATCTTGTGATCCCGGATAAAAGCCGATCAGTCTACGATGGTGCTATTGCTCCTTGGCGAGGGGAAAAAATGGGAGAATGGTTGCAAGTATTGGTGAAAAATTCCTTAAAGTTTGATTTCCCGATACATCGGGCCTATGCTGACCTGACAGCTGCGCAAAAGGAATTGCTATGGACCGGAAACAGCTATTTTACAGGACTCAATCAGTTCTTTGAAGAACTCGAAGCACAGACTTATAAAATTCAATACCGGGTTATGTTGTCGCGTTACAGAGGTAAAACCGATTGCCCGGATTGCAGAGGGACAAGACTGCGTAAAGATGCGACCTATGTCAAAGTTGGAGGCAAGTCCATTACGGATATTGTATTGATGCCTTTGGAAGAAGCTTTATCTTTTTTTACAAATTTACCTTTGGAGGGAAATGAGAAAGTGATTGCCAAGCGATTACTGGCGGAAATTAATAATCGACTACAGTTTTTATGTGATGTAGGCTTGAGTTATCTTACTTTGAACCGTTTATCAAATACCTTATCTGGTGGAGAATCCCAACGGATCAATTTGGCTACATCGCTTGGAAGTTCGCTTGTGGGGTCTATTTACGTATTGGATGAACCAAGTATTGGCTTACATCCCCGTGATACGCAGCGCCTGATTTCTGTATTAAAGTCCCTTCGTGATGTTGGCAATACCGTTGTGGTCGTAGAACATGAACAGGAAATGATGGAGGCTGCGGATTACCTGATTGATATTGGTCCCGAAGCAGGAATCAATGGTGGTGAGATGGTCTTTGCTGGAACATACAATGAGATCTTAAAAGATAAAAGAAGTCTTACGGGGCAATATCTGAGTGGCGAGAGCCAGATCGAAGTTCCGAAAAAACGGCGCAAATGGTCCAATAGCATCACGATAAAAGGTGCGCATGAAAATAATCTTCAAGGTATCGACATACAGTTCCCATTAAATACGTTTACTGTTGTTTCTGGTGTTTCTGGCTCAGGAAAGACATCTTTGGTAAAAAGAATTCTTTATCCTGCTTTGCAGAAATCAATTGGGAATTATTCAGGCGAGCAAACTGGTGTATATGATTCTATTGAAGGAGATATGGCACATGTGGAACAGATCGAAATGGTTGACCAAAACCCGATAGGCCGTTCTTCACGGTCCAATCCGGTTACCTATGTTAAGGCCTGGGATGAAATCAGAGCATTATATGCCAGTCAGGCAGCTGCAAAAGCGGCAGGATTAAAGCCCGCAGCATTCTCTTTTAATGTTGAAGGGGGCCGTTGTGATGTATGTCAAGGTGAGGGAGAAGTGAAAATCGAAATGCAATTTATGGCAGATATTGTTTTGCCATGTGAGGCTTGTGGCGGAAAGCGATTCAAGCAGTTTGTGCTTGATGTACAATACAACAACAAATCTGTGGCGGATATACTCGAACTGAGTGTTGATGAAGCTATCGTATTTTTCGGTGATCAGCCTAAGATATTGGCCAAACTACAACCTTTACAGGATGTCGGTTTGGGCTATGTCAAGTTGGGACAGTCTTCCAGTACGCTTTCAGGAGGGGAGGCACAGCGGATTAAACTTGCATCTTTTCTGATTAAAGGAAATAATAGCAAAAAAACCTTGTTTATCTTTGATGAACCTACGACTGGCCTACACTTTCAGGATATCAAAAAGCTACTCAAATCTTTTGATGCATTGATTGATCTTGGTAATAGTATTTTAGTTATCGAGCATAATATGGATATGATCAAGTCTGCAGATTGGGTCATTGATATTGGCCCAGAAGGAGGAAATAAAGGTGGGAAATTAGTTTTTACGGGGCTTCCTGAAGATCTTGTGCATTGTAAAGATTCTTATACAGGACGATTTTTAAAAACACATTTAAAAGATTAAATCCTACATTAGTATGCGTTATTAAAAGCCATGCCCGCATAGCGGGTACTGAAGTTAAGAACAAAGATAACGAGCAAGAATAAAGGATTAAGTTCGCAAACCGAAGGTTTGCATAGCTATAATCTAAATACGAATTACTCAATACTCAATACTATTATGATTAAAAGATTATTTTTAAGCGTTGTATTTGGAATAGCTGCATTGGCTACCATGGCACAACAGCCAGAAAGACCTAAGCTGGTTGTCGGTCTGATGGTGGATCAAATGCGGTGGGATTATCTATACCGCTTTGCGGATAGATATGGAAATGACGGATTCAAAAGACTTTTGAAAGAAGGATTTTCCTGCGAAAATACGCTGATTAATTATATTCCGACCTATACGGCAATTGGACACAGTTCAGTATACACCGGTTCCGTTCCATCTATACATGGTATTGCGGGGAACGATTGGATCGAGGAGATTACCGGTAAGAATATGTATTGTACACAAGATGATCATGTTGTCGGTGTAGGTACAACTGAAAAAGAAGGAAAACAATCCCCGCGTAACTTATTGGCATCTACGGTAACAGATCAATTGAAGTTAGCTTCAAATTTTAAATCAAAAGTTATTGGTATAGCGATTAAAGACCGGGGGGGAATATTGCCTGCGGGGCATTTTGCAGATGCTGCCTATTGGTTTGAAGCAAAATCAGGTAATTGGATTACGTCCAATTTTTATATGGATCAATTGCCAAAATGGGTAGTGGATTTCAATAAGAAGAAATTGGCAGAAAAATACCTTAAAGGAGATTGGAAGCCGATGTATGATGTGAGTACTTATGCGGCGAATAGCATTGCTGACGACAATATTTACGAAGGAAAATATCCCGGTGAAGAGAAACCAACGTTACCACGTGCGACATCCAAGCTGATGAAAGATGAGGGCCTAGAGCTGATCAAAACGACGCCAATGGGCAATCAGTTTACATTAGATCTTGCAATGGAGGCAATCAAAAATGAGCAAATGGGAAATAATCCTACTAAAAATACTGATTTTCTTTGTGTCAGTCTTTCGGCTACGGATTATGTTGGACACCGTTATTCGCTGACTGCTGTTGAAATCGAAGATATTTACCTGCAATTAGATAAACAATTAGCGAATTTCTTCGCGTATCTGGACAACACCGTGGGTAAGGGCAATTATACCTTTTTCCTGACAGCTGATCATGGAGCTTCCTATAATTCCAGATTCTATATGGATATGAAAGGAAATGGTGGTTATTTCTATTCCCGTCAGATCATTTCCGATCTGAACAAAAAGCTGAAAGAGAAATTTGGACAGGAAAAAATCGTCAAAAGTATGATGAATTATCAGGTACATCTGAATAATCAAATGATTGATTCGCTTCAGTTAGACCGTGATAAAATAAAAGAGACGATTATTCGCGAGTTGCGCCATACCGAGGGTGTTGCTTATGTTGCGGATATGGAAAAAGGAGATGGTCTTATGATTCCGCAGCCTGTCCGTGAGAAAATGATCAATGGTTATAATTACAAACGAAGCGGAGCGATCCAAATCGTTTGTGAGCCACAATGGTACGATGGTACGCCACGTTCCACAGGTACAACACATGGTACCTGGTCTGGATACGATTCCCATATTCCATTGGTCTTTATGGGTTGGGGGATTAAACCTGGTGTATCCAATACGGAGGTACATATCGTCGATATCGCACCGACTATTTCATCATTATTGCATATTACCGAACCAAACGGAAGTATCGGTAAACCAATTACTGCAGTATTGGGTCAATAAGAATTAAATTTTTAATACGATTCGCCCTTAGCTTGATGTTATCCGATAGGATAAAATCGTGCTAAGGGCTCTTTTTTATCAGCAGACTTTCCGTGTTTTATTCTATTGAATAAAAAATGTAAATTTGCAATTCAACAGGGGGTTAACAAATTATGCTTTCCAAAAAGACAAAATATGCAATTAAGGCACTTATGGTGCTCGGTCGTAACTACGGGAATGAACCTATGCAGATCGTTAAGATTGCACAGGAAGAGAATATTCCAAAAAAATTCCTGGAACAAATACTCCTTGAAATGAGAAATGCAGGGATTCTTTATAGTAAAAAAGGCGCTGGAGGAGGCTATAGTCTAAATAAAGCTCCTGAGGATGTCTTTTTGTCGCAAGTGATGCGGCTGATAGATGGCCCGATCGCTTTACTTCCCTGTGTCAGTCTAAATTTTTATCGCTCTTGTGAAGAGTGTACTCAGGAGCATGCCTGTGGAATCCGGGATACATTTGTTGAAGTGAGGAATGCGATGTTACAGATCTTAAATGATACCAGCATTGCCCATTTAATCAATAAGGAAAAAGAATTGAATCTCAACGTAGAATAATTGAATCTTTGGGTGACCGATGCAAACTGAATAAAAGAAGCTTGTTTGCAATTTAAAATCATAAAAAGCAGTAAGCCCAAACTTACTGCTTTCTGATCACCACAAACTTACTTTGTTTTCATTTTTCGATAGGTATAATAATTGGAGCTTTGTACTAGAATAAGATAAATTTTCTAATTTTGTGACTTCCATACTATACGCATAGATCAATTGAAAAACGATGAAAATGATGAAGTTAAGCTGGTTTCTCTTTTAACTGAGGGGGACAAAATAGCTTTTTCCAAACTTTATGAACGCTATTCTCCCGCATTGTTGCATAAGCTAAACCGATTGCTGCCGACAGAGGAGCTTATGTTAGAAATACATCAAATGGCCTTCGTTCGTCTATGGGATATGCGTGCTAAAATCATTCCCGGGCAAAGTATCTGGCCATTAATACATACGATAGCCCGTAACCTCGCTGTTGATTATTTTCGGAGGTCTGCTACAGATGAAGCTGTACGTAAAGCGCTCCTTACTCAAGCGACATTATACTATGAACTGGATGAGCCGACCGATGCGATGGAACAGCTGTCTGACGAACTTTCCAAAGCAATAGACAAGTTGCCTACCAAGCGCAAGGAAATATTTCTTTTGTGTAAATTTCAAGGGAAGAGCTATGAGGAAGCAGCAAAGATCCATGGCGTCTCCGTTGGTACCATAAAAGATCACATGGCCAAGGCCATGCGTTTTCTAAAACAGGAGCTCGGCACCAAGCTTTTTATGCTATTGATAACCCTTTTATCTCTGTTGAGTTAGCAATTTCACGCTTGAAATTTACACCTGATTAGTTCCATTTTTCTATCCCTAACGGCCAAGTTTATTATTTTTTTTTAAAAAAAGATTTTTGGAGCATAGATTTTCTATGGCTTCTGCGTATTAAGATTAGTAAGGCCACGATTTGAACGTAAATATGTACAACAAAAAAGAGATTTTCGAGAAATACTTAGCTGGTACCTGTACGCCTGAAGAGGCAGATTGGTTGGTATCACTGTTTGCTGAAAAATCGTTCCGTACAGAATTGGAAGCTTTTGTGGATGCGGAAATGAATGTTCCTTTGGAAGAGGCGGATCTTATTGCGGAGTTATATGATCAATCGAAAAAACAATATCCAATTTTAGCTTCGTTACTTGTTGAGGAAGAGGTAAAAACAAAGCGATCTAAAATACGTAGTTTTTGGCCATGGGCGGCAGCCGCTGCTGCAGTTGTTGTCTTTTATGTTGGATTCAATCGGTATAAAACACAGGAGCGGGCTTCTTTGGCAGCGGAAGTTGCCGTAGTGGATACGCGTCCTGAAAGTGTCAAAGACGAACCAATGATGACATTGACCTTGCCAGACGGCAAGACTATTGAACTAACTGATACTAGCGAGACACAATATGCTTCTGCAGAAACAACAGGCGAGGAGTCTTTCTTTGAGATCAAAAAATCTGATGATACGGCCAAACCAATGATTCAGGAAATCAGCGTGTCAACAGGGAAAACAGGGGGGCTTGTATTGACTGATGGAACCAAAGTATGGTTAAATGCGGGTACTAAATTGCGCTATGATGTCAATTTTGTAGGATCCGAACGTATTGTTTATCTCGTAGGTGAAGCTTATTTCGAAGTTGCACATAATAAGGCAAAACCTTTTGTGGTCATTTCAGATGATCAAAAAGTAAGGGTTTTGGGCACACATTTTAATATTAAGGCCTATACAGGTAACCGAACCACAACAACATTGATGGAGGGTAGTGTAGCCGTTTCAACTGATTCAAAGGCCCGTATCTTGATCCCCGGAGAAAGCAGTGTTGTCAATCCCGGAAAAGCGAATATCAATGTTTCTCCAGCCTTATTATCCAATGTCAATGCATGGCGGAATAACGAATTTTCATTTTATGATGCGGATTTGGTTGAGATCGGATCAGAGCTGTCGCGCTGGTATGGCATAGATGTGCAAGTAATTGGCCAGGTAAATGATTTTGGCTTTACAGGAGTCATATCCAAAGAAAAAACATTGGAAGAGGTGCTGTCCATATTGCGAAGAACAGGGCAAATAAAATATCAAATCACTCCTTGGGGAGGAAAAGAAAGGAGGGTGCTTCTCATGATGTAATTTTACCTATACAACCCAACTAACCACTGCTGAGTGGGAAACAGCAGTATACCTTAATTATTTGACCAATAAATTACTACCAGATGAATTTATTCAATTCCAGGGACCTATTGAAAAGGAGGGCTTTGGGCAAACGTACAGCAATTTTATTTGTTGCTCTTACCTGTGCGCAGTTTAGCCTGGCGGCTTATGCACAGCGAGTCACCATAAAGAAAAAGGGGGCTCCACTGTCTCAGGTATTTAATGAAATCAAGAAGCAATGCAATTGTGATTTCTTTTACAATGAGTCACTAGTCAGATCCAACACAACCGTGGATATTGATATGCAGAATGCGACTGTGCAGGAAGTTCTAGATCATTGTTTTAGAGATCAGTCCTTGCAATATAGTATTGATAACAAGACGATTGTAATAACAGCTAAGCCGCGTTCTGTCAAACAGCAGAAAGCACAGATCCGTGGCAGAGTCATGGATTACAAGGGGAAACCTTTAGTCGGCATTACAGTAAGCGAAAAGGAAAATCCAAAAAATGCTGTTGGAACCGATACAGATGGGACATTTATCCTTTCGGTAACGAATACAAATACAACATTGATTTTCAAGAGTATGGGTTTTCAGACCTTGCAAATGCCGATACAAGGGAAGAACTGGATGGACGTTAGGTTGACCCCTGTAGAAAATCAGTTGGAAGATGTGGTCGTTACGGGATACCAGAATCTCCAACGCAAATCATTGACCGGTTCAGTCGCTACGGTTAATATGGATCAGCTAGAAACAATCTTTCAGCCCAATATTGATAAACTCTTACAAGGACAGGTACCCGGGCTTACTGTGATGAGCACCTCAGGTGCTCCAGGTGCCATACCGCAAATTCGGATTCGGGGAACTTCAACATTGAGTGGCAACGTGCAGCCTTTATGGGTGGTTGACGGTATTATATTGGATGATGCCGTGAATGTCTCTGTTGATGACATTATGACCAATAGGAATCTGATCGCTTCCGGTATTGGCGGTGTCAATGTGGAAGATATCGAAAGCATCAATGTTCTCAAGGACGCGGCGGCAACAGCAATTTATGGTACCCGTGCTGCCAATGGTGTTATTGTAATCACTTCAAAAAAAGGTAAAGCAGGTAAGACAAGAATCAACTTTACAAGTAACCTCAGTATTGGGGAGCGCCCCCGAATTGAGGATGCCTATATGATGAATTCCAAAGAACGTATCGACGTCAACCTCGAGATGATCAAACGAGGGGTGTTCAATGCGACGAGCCCACTTGCTGGCGAGTATAATACCGTGTCGAATTTTGAACGCTATTTTATAGATCTTATGGATAAGAAGATTTCCTGGGATGATTTTAATAAGCAAGTTAACTATTTGGAAACGGTCAATACAGATTGGTTTAAACACCTTTTTCGGACTTCGGTTTCCAATAGACAGAGCCTAAATGTGTCTGGTGGGGACGAACGTACGACTTTTTATGCTTCGGGAAGTTATCTAGATGATCAAGCAACCGCCAAAGGGGTTGGGCAAAAAACCTATACCGGGTCATTAAAAGTTTATACCAAGATCTATGACAAGATCCGGTTTGGAGTTATGATGGATGTGAATGCTCGGGAAAACAAAAGTTTTTTTGCCGTAGACTCCAAAGAAAATCCATTCGAATATGCGATTTATACCACACGTGCACAGCCTGCATTAAATCCAAATGGCAGCTATAGCCACTTCTATCTAAATGGACTGGAGTATAATTTTCTGGAAAACCGAGATAAAGGTTGGCGTGATTCACGCAATTTTGGTTTGCGGGGGTCATTGGATCTAGAGTACAAGATCATGAAAGATCTGACCTTTACCAGTTTGTTTTCGTATACGAAACAAAATACAACCGATGAAGATATTGCAATAGACGATAGTTACTTTGTTAAGATCCGGAAGAAAGATAACCGAGAAATTGTTAATGGGGACTATGTATATATTTGGAAAGACGGTGGGTATAGAAAGGACAAAAGTTCATACAATGGATCTATTACTTTTCGAAACCAGCTTGTCTACAATCCCTTCTTTAATAATCTACATTATTTAAACGTCATGGTAGGACAGGAAGTGCGCAAGTCCAAGACAAGTGATGTTAGTTCAGAGGTTTACGGATATGCGCATGATCGTGGCCACCAGCAGGTACCTCAATTTGATTATATGAAACGGATAGGAGTGCCATATTGGTCAGAAAATCTGAATGATGGAGCAAATGTGTCCTATTTTGGTGCTGTCAACTATACCTATGACAATAGATATACACTAAGTTTCAATATGCGTACGGATGGCTCAAATCGTTTCGGACTAAAGACCAACCAATTGTTCCAGCCACTCTGGGCTGTGGGAGCCAACTATCAGCTAAAAGAAGAACGTTTCTTGCGAGATATTGACTGGATTTCTTATTTGACCTTGAAAGGGTCGTATGGTAGCCAAGGCAATGTTGCAGCACAGGCCTATTCGGATTTGGTGGCCAGAATAGGTGCTGTTGATCCGATCAATCCATCCAATTATGTGACCATTATAGCCCCCAAAAACCCGAATTTGAAATGGGAACAGACCTATACAGCCAATGCGGCTTTGGAAGCGGGCTTTTTTAAAAGGCGGCTTATGTTCAATGTAGAATGGTATCATAAGAAAGCGCTGGATCTATTGGGCAATCGGCAGGTCTCCCAAGTAACAGGTTTTGATCAAGTTCAGGTTAATTGGGCCTCCATGCTTAATCGTGGCTGGGAGTTCTCCCTCAACACAATCAATATTGATCGGCCAAATTTTAGGTGGTCAACGAATGTAAACTTTGGCTTCAATAAAAATAAAGTGTTGGATGTGTATACCAAACCAACAGTACAAAACCTAACTGATCCAAAACGATCTAATTATGCTGCGACAGCGGTTATTGGGCAGCCTATTGATGGGCTATGGTCTTACCGCTATGCAGGATTGAATGAACAGGGAAGAGCCTCGTTTTATACAGCTAAAGAGGGCGAGAAAGTACTATATGGTATGACTGATATTAATGGACTGACCTATTCTGGAGTTATGAACCCCACTTCACAGGTCGGTTTCACAAATACGTTTTCATACAAACGTATCACCTTGTCTGGATTATTTATTGGTAGTTTTGGTAATGTCATGCGTCTGCGCAATATGTCGAACGGAAGTTATTTAGGCTTCCCCGACCCCACGCAGAATATGTCAAAAGAATGGGTAAATCGCTGGCGGCAACCCGGAGATGAGGCACATACTAATATACCGGTTCTCGAAACCGCGGGAGATAATGCACTGATTGCTTTGGCTCCACGAAACGGCAACATGTTTGATAATTCTGATTTAAGAACTGTTAAAGGAGATTTTATCCGTTTGCAAAACCTATCCATTAGTTACGATTATTTTACTCCTCGTCTAAGGGCACTTGGTGTGCAGAATATCCGTCTCGCATTGCAGGGCAACAATCTTTACGTCTGGAAAGATAAAGCGTTGAAAGGGCAAGATCCAGAAGCTCAAGGATCAAAAGTCTTGTCGTATTCAAGTACAACATCTGCAAATATTAATTTCGGGAATACATTCTTGCCTGTACCCAGATCATACTCTCTTTCCTTGTCAGTTCAATTTTAGTCGCCATGAAAATGAATAAATATATAAAATACACATTTGTTGTCCTTGCTTCTTGTATAATGGGGTGTAAGGACATGCTAGATATCAAACCTGTACATAGTATGATGCCAAAGTCTCTGGAAGACTTTGAAGCAGTGTTATTGGGAGGCTATCCTCGTACGGATTTCTTTGTAAAAACAGAGATGTTGACTGATAATGTCTATGTCAACTTTAATGCCGACGTGCAGCCAACAGAGGACTATGGACGTTGGTTTACATTCTCCTCATCCCTGCTGCCACCTGATGTTTTGTCTGATCCCTATTGGGGACAACTGTATAGAAGTATTTTCTATGCAAATTCGGTGTTGGACAACTTGAAAAAGATGACAGTAAGTGATGATCAAAAGCCTCGTTATGAACAGATGCAGGGTGAAGCCTATGCCTTGCGAGCCTATTGCTATTTCTATTTGATCAACTTTTACGCAGACGTTTATCGCCCTGAAAACCTAGGTCTTCCGGGAGTTCCTATGCCATTGACGGCTGAAGATGTTAATACGAACGCGGCAAATAATACACGTGCGGCAATTGGTGAGGTATGGCAGCAGATTATTATAGATATAGAACAAAGTAGTCAATTGCTTGTGGGTAAGAAAATTACGGATAGATACCGTTTTTCCTATAATACATTGCAGCTATTTCGCGCTAGAGTTGACTTAATGATGGGTAATTATGAATCGGCGGTTAAGCATGCTTCTGCAGTGGTCAATGAATACCCTTTAGCAGATCTTTCTGGCATTGAAGCCAGATTTCAAAATAGTGAGGGGTTAAAGTCGGTTCTTGGTTATCAATTTGGTTTTGTAGATACACAGGTGAATAAAGAACTTATGTTTTTTACTGGCGGTAAAGCAAATATGAATCCATACTACTACAGTACTGGGGCGATGAAACCTGTTGTCGAGTTATTGCAGTTGAGCAAACGATATGGAGAGTTGAGTGATTATCGGCAGTTTATCTATGATCCGATGGAGGAAAATGCAACACAACAAATCAAGATTGGTAAAACTGTGTACAAAATGTACGCAGCTCAGGATCTGAATTGGTACTATGTGGGTTTTAAGGCCAGCGAAGCTTATCTAATCCGTGCGGAGGCACAAGCCCGTTTGAAGAAATCCGAATTGGCCATCAATGATATCAATGCAATATTAAAAAGCCGTATGCGCAAAGATTTTCTGGTCACATTGAAAGCAAGTGATTTTGCAAATGAAACCCTGTTGCTGAACAGAATTTTGGAAGAGCGACGCTTGGAGCTGGCTTTTGATGCAGGCCTGCGTTTTATGGATCTTAGAAGATTTGAAAAACCTAAAATCGACCATGTGTATAAAGATGCAAAGATATTTACGCTGGAAAAAGATGACCCAAGATATCTGATGCAGATTCCACCTTCGGAGTTTGAGAATAGTCCAAATATGCCATTAAATCCTAGATAATTATGAAAACTAACATTTTTTACGCGCTATCATTTCTTTCGTTTTTAATACTGGTTTTAGGAAGCTGTACGAAAGAAGCGGGGTTGACACCTACGGAAAACCTGGGTTTCCAATCACTATTTGGTCCGCAAGCTGATGCGAGTGTGGAAGAGAAGAAATTATTTGAAAAATACAACGTCTGGGTTCGTATGGATTTTAAAGATTCCAAAGAGGTCTATAATTCATACTTGGGACAGGATGTAAATAATGCAAGATTTCCAGCCCAAAAAGTAGATATGGATCAAAGACAGAGTGCATACCTTTATATGGACACCCTATTGTCCAATGTCTCCCAATCTTATGGTAAGCAATTGATGCCTAATGAAGTATTCTTTGTGAAAACCTATGGACATCCTGCTTGGGGGTATCAGTTTTATGTTGTCGCACGTAATAGGTTGGCATTTGTATGGCCCAATCAAACTTATGGGGCTCAGCCTGTGGTCGATGCAAAAAACCACTATTATATCGATTCTGCATTGACGAAAGAGGTCTGGAACAACCTGAGTAAAATGATCGGTGAGCGCATTACCGAAGAGATTCCGGGCTTCGAAAAAATTGGCAAGCCATATGATGGTGGTACAGCATTCAATAAGATTCGGGACCAATTCTTTATTGATCGTGATTTGGAGAAACGAAATAGTGACTGGCAGAGGATGGCAGATCAAGGGGGATATCTAGACCCTTATGCTTCTTTTTCTTTTAAGGATGAATATGCCGCCTTTTTTAAACTATTGTTGTTGGAGTCCTTTGATAATATTAATGAGAACTATTTAAAGGGAAATGTCATGCGAAAACAGAAATATGATCTTTTTGTGAAATACTTTAAAGACAAGTACAATTGGGATATCCAGGCAGCAGGTAATAAGTATCGCCGAAAATTAAATAGTTTCCATTAATGGTGCTGTTACAGGCTCAGGAAATACCATAAAAATAATACTCATTATAGTTGGATGTCTTTATTCACCTATGATGAATAAATAAACAAGCAACTATCAGGTACAACCATTAAAATCAAATTTATACACATGAAAATTTTACAAATAATCGCGTTATTGGCTCTTCCGGGAGCAGCAATGGCACAGCAATCAGATTTCAGTATTGAGGGGAAAATACAACAGCCGAAAAAAGAGGGGCAGGTATTTATGTCCATTCGTACACCAAACAGTCAGGTATTGGACTCTGTCAAAGTAAACAAAGGTGCTTTCTCTTTTAAAGGTCAAGCCAATGGACCAACCATGGTCTATATTGTCTACGATCAGGAGAATAAAGGCTGGGATAAAATTGGTTACAAAGGCGATATGGTCGGCATTTATGTTGATAAAGGAAAGACGACCATCACGGCGAAAGATTCTATTAAAACGGCTGTAATCAAAGGCTCACCGCTACAGGATGCCCATGCTGCATATAAGAATCTCATCAAGGAATCCGAGGATGGGATTAATGCCATCAACCTAAAATATAGCAGTGCCACCGCGGAGCAACGCAAAGATGATGCATTTGCCGGTCCGCTACGTGAGCAGTATATGAAATTTGCGGATCAAAAGAAGCAGTTACAGCAAAATTATATCGCCGAAAATCCAAACTCTTATTTCAGTCTATTGGCTATCCAAGATCAGTTATATGGAGGTACTGAAATTTTAGCGTTGGAACCTGAATTCAATAAACTTTCGGCGGCGGTAAGAAGCTCAGAAGCCGGAGCAGCCTTTGCAAAACAGATCATAGCAGCAAAATCAACAGCTCTAGGTGTTCTTGCACCAGATTTTACACAGAATGACGTCAACGACAAACCTGTTAAATTATCTGATTTTAGAGGTAAATATGTATTACTTGATTTTTGGGCTTCGTGGTGTGGACCTTGCCGGACAGAAAATCCAAATGTTGTGGCAGCCTATGGCAAATTTAAGGATAAGAATTTTACGGTACTGGGTGTTTCCTTGGATCAGCCGGGTAAGAAAGATAATTGGTTGAAGGCTATTGAGGCAGACAAATTAACCTGGACGAATGTAAGCGATTTGAAGTTCTGGAACAACGAAGCGGCAAAGCTCTATGGTGTACGTGGTATACCGCAAAATTTCTTAATTGGTCCTGATGGAAAAATCGTTGCCAAAGACTTGCGTGGTGAACAATTGCACGAAAAATTAGAACAATTATTAAAATAGAAAGATGACGAGATTAAAGTTTATTCCGCTCTCAATAGTGACAATATTATCGTTGTTTTATGTGTTTTCCCTCCATGCGCAGACGACTTCAAAGATCATTATTGTGGGGAAGGTCGATCCAAAGTTTGACGGAACGAAGATCTATCTGTACAATAATATTACGGGAGACAATGATACTGCGATAGTGGAACATGGAAGCTGGCAGATAGAACGACCATTTACAGTGGCAACCAGACATATGTTGGCTTCCGAGGCCGAGTCAAAAAAACATGGCGGTTACGCACCTTTTGGTGTTCTGGTTGATGCACCAGCGATAATTCACATTGAAGGCGACCTCGAATCGTTCTATACATCCAAGGTTTCTGGATCCAAAGCACATGATGTCTTGAACCAGTATTTTGGGCTTATGCAAACGAAAGAGAAAGATGAGGCGGCTATAATTGCAAAAGTTGTTGCTCAACATACAAATTCTTTTGGTGCAGCTTTTTTGCTGGATCGTTATGGTAAAGCCATGAAACCTGAAGCGGCTTTACAATCGTATGAAAGTTTGAGCCCCGCTGTTAAACAGTCTTACTATGGTAAATCCGCTGGGAACCAGATCCATGGTGCATTGCTATCAAAAGAAGGAGCTTTAGTGGCAGATTTTTCATTGCCCAATGAAAGCGGACAAACGATCAACTTTGCATCCCTGAAAGGTTCTTATGTGTTATTGGACTTTTGGGCTTCCTGGTGTGGCCCTTGTATCGAAGAGTTTAAAACACTCAAGGAGATCTATGGGAAATATAAAGGTAAATCGGCATTCGAGATCTTAAGTATATCAACGGATAAAAGTGAAAGTGCCTGGAAAAATGCATTGAAGGCACAACAGCTTCCTTGGGTACAAATGCATGATACACCAGTAGACAATAATATTGCCGTCAGTAAATTTGCGGTATCTGCGCTACCCACGACTTTTCTGATTGATCCTAGTGGAAAAATCGTAGCTAAAAACTTAAGAGGCGAAGAATTGAAAGCTTACTTGATTAAACTATTTGGTTATTAATGGTTTGTTTTGATAATATAGCCGGGGAATACGGGTAGATTTTTAAAGTTGAAGATGTTTTCTATCCAATGGATAAAAGATATGGAAACTATATTTCTTCTGGTGTTATTCGGTGTCTCTTTTTGAGAAAAGCTAGGAGGTGTAATAGATTGTTATACCTCCTTTTATTATATGTGATATTTTAACTTTCTGATATACAGTATTTTTATTTGTTTTTTGAGTTTTTTTAATTAAATAATTATTTAACATTATTTTACGAAATTTCCGTAGCAACATTGATATCTTTATTGCAACAATATATAAACGGAAAATTTATGAAACTAACCTGCTCATTAGTTTTGTTTCTTTTACTTTCAGCCCTAAACTCTATTTCCTATGCCCAGCATAGACTTGTAGGTACTGTTGTTGATGCCAAAGACCAAGCAAAACTTCACCAAGCCGCTGTTGCATTACTTAATCCCAAAGATTCTATTTTAATTAAGTTCGACCGGACAAAAGAAAATGGAACTTTCCAAATTGCCAATCTGGACACTGGAGTTTATAAGATCGTGGTGTCTTATCCACAATATGCAGATCTTGTAAAAGATATCCATATTACAGCTAAAGATCACAACATCGGATTGATATCGCTGTCAAAGGCCACTTTACTTTTGGAGGAAGTGCAGGTTAATGGGAGAATTCCTGTTGTAATCAAAGGGGATACTGTAGAGTATGATGCAAGTAGTTTTAAAGTTGAGAAAGATGCGAAAGTTGATGATCTGCTTAGGGTATTGCCTGGTATTACGATCGATGGGACCGGTAAGATTACAGCACAAGGAAAAGAGGTCAAAAAAGTACTGCTCGATGGTGAGGAATTTTTTGGAGATGACCCGACTTTGATTACCAAGAATATCCGATCAGATATGGTGAGCAAGGTGCAGGTATACGAAAAGAGATCAGATTTGGCCGTACGAACGGGGGTCGACGATGGTGAACGTACGCAAACCATCGATATTAAGCTCAAGGAGGATAAAAAGAAAGGGATGTTTGGTCAGGCAATTGCTGGAGGTGGAACGGATAAATACTATGGTGGGAAGGTGATGCTCAATAAGTTCAAAGGAACACAGAAAATTGCAGCTTACGGTATTCTGGCCAACGATGGTATGGTAGGACTGGGCTTCGAAGATAGCCAAAAATATGGTGTTGGGGGAAGTGGCAATGTGCAAATGATGGACGGTGGAGGTATTATGATCTCTTCCAATGGAGACGAAAGTGAAGGCGGATGGGATGGTCAATATAATGGTGGCGGTGTACCGAAGGCCATAAATATGGGCGTAAGCTATTCGGATAAAACCAAAGATGATAAACATAAAATTAATGTCAATTACAAGCGAAGTCAGATCAATGTCGATAATACAAGTACCTATAATGCTCAGAATAACGTGCCCGAGCGTGCACAGATAGACAATAATATAACTAAATCAGAAAATGAGAATAGAACAAATGTTGCCAATCTTAGATACGACTATAAATTGGACTCACTGGCTGATCTGACAGTCAATATGGGCTTTAATAAATCCAATAGAAATAATTTGTCCGCAACAGAAGCGAATCAGAAAACATTGGACGGAAATGACATCACGAAGACTACATCACGAACAGATCTGAATAGTGATCAGAACAAATTCAATGTGAATGCAATGTTGACCCGACGTTTCAAAAAGGAACGACGCTCCATTACATTCAATGTGAATGCAAATACGGACCAAAACAATTCAGATACAAAGTATTTTTCCGAAAACATTTTTTTCAATGACAATCGTACTGATACAATTGATCAACTTAAAAAAGATGAACTTCGCAATAATACGTATGGAGCCTCTCTTACCTATACCGAGCCGCTATCAAAAAATATAACCGGGTCTATCGGGTATTCTTTTTCCAGCAATCAATCAAAGACGCTCAATCGGGCCTTCAATAAGGATTCTCTCACGCAAAAATATACTGTATTGGATCAGAGCGTATTGAATGATTTTAATTTTTCCAGTTTAAAAAATGGTATCAATACCGCATTGAACTACAAAATAAATACGTTGACAATCAACTTAAGTAACCGAACCGATTTTGAAGCTGTAAAGCGGACCTATAATAATACAAATATTATATTGCAACGTGATCAGATATCGATTAACCCTTCATTGAATGTAAATTATAAGATTTCGAAAACAAAAAACTTGTGGCTTAGTTATTACGGGCGTACTGTCCAACCTTCGCTGACACAAATTGAACCACTCAAGCAAAATTCGCAACCGCTCGTGGAATATTTGGACAATCCAGACTTGAAGGCGGGCTTTAGTAATTCCTATTCTATCAATTATAATTCCTACAAACAGATCAAGGATCAAAGCTTCTATTTCTATATCAGTGCAAATCAGGGTAAACGAAATATTAATAGTAGTGTGCGTTATAATCTGGAAGAGGGGACCCGGCAGATTTCTTTTGTGAATATTGATAAAGACAACTGGCGCTTTTATGGAAGCGGATCATATAATTTCATGTTAAAGAAGAAATGGGGGTTAAAAATGAATATGGGTATGAATGCAGAATACAATAGCCAATATAGTTATCTGTCGCTGCTGAATGAAGAACCTCGGCTCAACCGTAACAAGACCTGGAGTATCGGTCCAGAAATAGGTTTTAATCGGTATAAGGCAAATAAAATGGATTTTAATATTAATTTAAGCCCTGGAGTCGAAAAAATGGATTCCTACTTGCAGCCTGAATTGAACCAGACCACATTTAAATTCAATTCGTACGCACAGGCGACCTATTACTTACCTAAAGACTTTAAGGTTTCTGTATCCATGCAGCAGAATTATCAGGCGGCCACAAAGACTTTACAGTCCATTAATATGCTGAATATGAACGGTTATATTTCCAAAAAATTCTTGAAAGATAAATCCCTGGAAGCACAATTGTTTGTCAACGATATACTAAATAAAAATATTGGCGTACGCCGTTATCAAGATGGTACTGCGTTTGTTCAAACCAGTAATGATGTATTGCGTCGTTATGGGATGTTAAAAGTGATTTACAATTTTACAACAATGAAGGGAGGTGACAAATGAGTAAGCAATTGATATTGATGCTATGGTTACTATGCTTATCCATCACAACGATACAAGCCCAGAATGCTTTTTTTCCAAGCAGTGGTACAGTCACTTTCGAACGTAAGTTTCATGTACAAAACTATTTGAAACGAAATTATCTGAGTAAGCCAGACCTGGATACCTGGGATAAGCTGGGCGTAGAAAATGCGGTCAAGAATGGTCCTGTCGAAGTGATCACGCATCATACATTGAAGTTTTACGACCAGGAGACTTTGTTTGAAACGGTACAGGAAGATTATCCTGCGAATTATCGGAATGTTACTTGGTACAATCCAGCTTTGACGGATTCAAAAACCTATATGAATTTAAAGAGCCAGGAGTTTATTAAGTTATTGCCTTTCGGTGATGAGCAGCTGCTGATGAAGGATTCTTTACCAGCGGTGAAATGGAAATATACAGACGAATATCGTAATATCGCCGGTTATGACTGCCGACGGGTGAATGGGCTTATACAGGATTCTATCTATGTCGTGGCATTTTTTGCGGGACAGATTCCCATAGCGAGTGGCCCTGAGTTAATCCATGGATTGCCCGGCTTGATCTTGGGGATATCGGTTCCCAGTATGAATCTCAATATGTTTGCGACTAAAATTGAGCTTACCAACACAGCAGTCTCCAATGTGCTTACGAAAAAGAAAAAGGTGATAGCCGAATCTAAAGTAGATATTATCAAAAAATTGAAAGATACAGTCTACGACTGGATGGATGATAAAGACTTTAAAAAACGGTTACAGCACATATTATTCTAAGGTACTCGTTGCTTTTGAATTATTCAAAGAGTAAGGCTTAAGGGAGTTGAAAAGTACTGGATCTTGCTAAAGATAAAAAATGCCTGTCTTTTGGACAGGCATTTTTTATGGTATCATTGATGTGCAACTAGCGTACCGTGCTACCTACTTTGATCGTAGTATCCGGTTTGACAAAATCCAATCGGCCATCTGCATCTTCGGCCATCAGGATCATTCCCTGGGAGGTAATGCCTTTGATTTCGCGCGGCTCTAGATTTACCAATATAGATACCTGGCGTCCGACAATTTCTTCGGGACTGAAGAATTCTGCAATACCAGATACAACAGTGCGTTTGTCAATACCTGTATCTATCGTCAGCTTTAATAGTTTTTTTGTTTTGGCGACTTTTTCGGCTTCTAGAATTGTTCCTACACGAATATCCATTTTAACAAAATCGTCAAAACTGATATTTTCTTTTGCAGGTGCAACCTTAGTATTGTCCGCTAGATTTTTCAATTTGGCCTCCGCAAGTTTGTTCAATTGGAACTCAACTTGTTCATCCGTGATCTTATCAAACAACAACTGGACCTCACCTAGTTGGTGACCATCTTGAATGAGTCCTTCATTACCTGCATCATTCCAGTTTCCTTGTGGGAAATTGAGCATTTCAAATAGCTTAGTCGCTGTTTTCGGTAAAAATGGTTGCGCCAGTACAGCAAGGTTAGCAACAATTTGAGACGCGACATAAAGGATCGTTTTTACGCGCTCTGGATCTGTTTTAATGACTTTCCAAGGTTCCTCATCAGCCAAGTATTTGTTACCAAGGCGTGCCACGTTCATAAACTCGGCCAAAGCTTCACGGAAGCGGAACTGCTCCAAAGATGACTTGATGGAGGCAGGGTATGATTTTAACTCATCCAATACCGCTTGATCTACTGTTGTCAATGGAGATCCATTTAATACTTTGCCCTCGAAATATTTATGAGAAAGTACCATGACACGGTTGACAAAGTTTCCAAAGATGGCTACCAGCTCGTTATTGATCCGTGCTTGGAAATCTTTCCAAGTGAATTCTGCATCTGAGGTTTCAGGTAATATAGACGTTAGCACATAACGTAATTCATCCTGCTTACCTGGGAATTCCGCTAAGTATTCATGTAACCAGACCGCATGGTTTCTTGAGGTTGACAGCTTATCGCCTTCTAAATTAAGGAATTCATTTGCTGGGATATTTTCAGGCAAGATATAGTCACCATGCGCATGAAGAATTGCTGGGAATATAATGCAATGGAAGACAATATTATCTTTTCCGATAAAATGGATTAATGTTGCATCATCTGCCGGATTTTCATGGGTTTTCCAATAATCTTCCCAATTCTTTCCATGGTCAATTGCCCATTGTTTTGTTGCGGAAATATAACCTATAGGTGCATCCAACCATACATATAGTTTTTTTCCTTGTGCTTCTTCCAAGGGCACATCTACTCCCCAATCCAGATCTCTGGTCATGGAACGAGGTTGTAAACCTGATTTTAACCAAGATTGGCATTGGCCAAAAACGTTGGATTTAAGGATATTTTTCTTGCCTTCGATTAACCATTTTTCCAGCCAAGGTTGATATTTGTCCAATGGTAAGTACCAGTGTTTCGTTTCTTTCAACACAGGCGTTTTTCCGCTCAGTGTAGAAATAGGATTGATTAGATCTGTTGGACTTAGTGAAGTACCACATTTCTCACATTGATCGCCATAGGCGCCCTCAGATTTACAGTTTGGGCATGTTCCTGTAATATAACGGTCTGCCAAAAACTGATGGTATTCCTCATCATAATATTGTTCCGAAAATTTCTCAATAAATTCACCTTTATTGTATAGGTTCAAGAAAAAATCTTGCGACAACTGGTGGTGAATCGGTTCAGAAGTACGGTGGTAGATATCGAAAGAAATACCAAACTCCTCAAAGCTCTCTTTGATTTGTTTGTTGTATTTGTCAATAATCTGTTGTGGTGTGATGCCCTCTTTTTTTGCGCGGATGGTAATGGCAGCACCATGCTCATCCGAACCACAGACATACACTACATCCTTTTGATTTAAACGCAGATAGCGAACAAAAATATCCCCGGGAATATAAGCTCCGGCAAGGTGTCCGATATGTAAAGGACCATTGGCATAGGGTAATGCCGAAGTAATTGTATAACGTTTTTTATCTAGAATACTCAATGTTTGGACGTATATTAAAGTTTTTACTTGTTTCTTCCACAAAGATAATTCAATTTGCGGTATAAAACTAAGATAAATTTGCGTTAATTTGTCGTTCAGAGAGCTTTACAGACGACCAAATTTATCGTTCTCTCCTCATCCATTGAAAATTTTTAATAGCGGAAATGTAATGAATATGTCTAAAATACCTGATTTTCTTAAAGAAGGCGACAAAGTTGCCATCGTGTGTCCAGCCAGCTTTATTCGGGGTAATATTGATATGGGGATTGAAACATTAAAGCGGTGGGGACTGGAGGTACTGGTAGGTGAGACAGTCGGAACATCCTATCATCAATTTGCTGGGGACGACCAGTTGCGTGCTGCAGATCTACAATGGGCCTTGGATGACCCTGCTATTAAAGCCGTATTTGCGGCTCGGGGTGGCTACGGCTGTGTTCGTATTGTTGATGAGATTGATTTTTCTAAGTTTGAACAGCACCCCAAGTGGTTGGTAGGATTTAGTGATATCACCGTATTACATAGTCATATTCAACGTAACTATAAAATTGCAACCATACATGGGCAGATGCCCAAGTCTTTTGAATCCGGTACCAAAGCTTCATTGGAAACACTGAAAAATGCACTGTTTGGCGACTCTGTAGACTTTACGTATGAACAATCCGTATTCCCTAATCGCCCTGGAGAAGCAGAAGGGAAACTGATCGGTGGAAATTTGGCGATTTTGCTATCGGTCTTGGCTTCGGATTCTGATGTCAAGTATGCAAATAAAATTCTTTTTATCGAAGATGTGGGTGAGGCATATTATTCCGTTGATAGGATGCTTTGGGCATTGAAACGTGCTGGAAAATTCAAGAAATTGAAAGGTCTTATTGTTGGTAGTTTTTCATCTATGAAAGATAATGACCCTGCGTTTGGGCAATCTGTAGAGGAGATTGTTTGGGACAAGGTCAAAGAATATAATTTTCCTGTTGCGTTTGCTTACCCTGCAGGCCATATTGATGACAACCACGCATTGGTATTGGGACGGAAAGTGAGATTGGTAACAAGTGTCAATAAAACGGAACTCATCTATTTGTAATAAGATAACGAGGTCAACATCCTATATCTTATCCAGAGTGCACCGGAATGACCATCATCGCGGCTTGGCTTTTCCAGGCCATTTTTTGTGCGATACTGGTATTGAAGATCCGGCTAAGTAATCCTTTATCGCGATGAAATGTGACCATCATATCGATGTGGTTTTCATTAATGTATTGATTAATGCCTATAGCGATGTCGGTTTGTAAGATATAACTGTATATTGGATGGTAGGGGGTCAGCAGATCTTTCATTAGGCTGAGTTGGCTGCTTATCGCTTTGCTGGCAGGATCTTCCTTGGTGACATGGACCACATAAACCTCACTTTTACGAAGCACTTCTGCAGCGTTGATCAAAAGCCGATTTAGCTTTAGGTCCACTTCTTTCAGGTTGGTTGCGATGAGCATCTTTTTCGGAATTCTGAATTCAGCTTTGGCTGGTACAACCAATAAAGGAGTGTGACAGTTTTCGATTAGTTTTAGCGTATTGCTTCCTAAAAGTAGTTTTTTAAAGCCACTTTTTCCTGCTGTTCCCACAACGACAATATCAATATCTTCTTCGGCACAGGTACGGTTGACACCATAGCTCAATTCGTATTCTTCTAATACCACTTTCCAAGCTATTCCCTGTGGGAAAAGCTGCATGAGATCTTCTTGCCAGACGTTAAGATCTTTTTGTTTTTCTTCTAATATATCCGAATTACTGATGACAACAGGTTCTGTGCCTACTGTGGGTACAACCTCGTAAGTATGGTAAAGCACAACCTTTTCTATTCCCCAAAGCGGAGCTAATTTTGCTGCATATTGCGCCGCAGCATAAGCATTATCAGAGAAATCCGTTAACAAGAGAAGATTCTTCATAGTAATTTATAATCGGGTCTATAGCCATTAAATTACATATTTAGTCGCAATAAAACAATATTTTTCTAGCGAGACGCCTATTTTTCCATGAATTTCCGCTGAAATCCATTGTGTTTTTCTGTTCAAACCAGCTGTTTTATGTGATTTCTTAATCTAGATCAACAGTCGCGAATTCATTTTGCCTTAATTTTGCTATCATCAGAAAGCGTGCCCCATACGGATATCGTGGCTGTTTCTAAGTTAACACCCCTAACCGAACGGTTGAGCTCATTGATACCATTAAAAATCAAATTAAGCATCAATAACCGAACGGAGTGAGCTCATTGATACCATTAAAAATCAAATTAAGCATCAATAAAAATAATTTGATTATTTTAGGCATATCTATCAGTAATTAACATTTTAATACATTATAATTTTCTATTTATGGCAATTTGGAATTCATTGGGAAAATATAGAGACACAGGTTTATTGATCGTTCGTGTCGGATTAGGTGTCATGATGATTATGCATGGTTTGCCCAAGTTGCAGGGTGGTCCCGAACTTTGGGCAGGCGTTGGAAAAGCAATGGGTAATATGGGGATCAACTTTATTCCCACTTTTTGGGGTTTTATGGCCGCCGCCACTGAAACTATCGGCGGGCTGTTTTTGCTGTTGGGCCTTTTCTTTAGACCTTCGGCCTTGCTACTTGCCTTTACGATGGTGGTTGCTGGAATGATGCATCTTTCCAAAGGCGATGGTGTCTCAGGAGCTTCGCATGCTATTGAATTATTCTTTGTGTTTTTGGGGCTTGTTTTTGTTGGGCCGGGCAAACATTCTGTAGACAAGAAATAGGAGATGCTATAGGCCTGATTCACGAGCTGCTTGCGTGAAATTCTCTCAACGATAAAACGGCCGATATGGATTAAATTTAACCCATATTGACCGTTTTATCTCATCAATGATGTTGTCCAGTTTATGATTTGTCCATTGGAATTACCAATAAATTAGCAGCACCATTCCAGGCAATTTTTTTGGATATACTTGTTTTAAATAAGCTCGCCAATAAGCCCTGTTTCTTATGAAAGGATAGGATCAGGTCAATGTGTTTTTCCTTCGCATATTCCGCTATTCCCAACGCTATGTCGTCATGACTGATGTAATCATAGATCGGTTTATACTTGTCTAACCGCTCGTGTAAATGTTTTAATTCCTGGGCTAGATCTGCTGCGGAACTCTCTTTTTTTGCAACATTCAGCACATACAACTGAGCTGAAAATGTATCAAGAACTTGATCGAGATTAAACAGGCTCAACTTGCGGTCTACTTCTTTTAGATCAGTTGTTGCCAGTACATGTTTTGGTACTGCCGGATTCACCTTATGGGAAACAATTAACATGGGTTTATTACAGATATCCATAAGAGTAATGGCATTACTTCCAACTAATATTTTTGCAAAGCCAGTTTGCCCCGTTATACCTAGTGCAACTAGATCGATAGCCTCGGATTTACATAGGTCATTTACACCGATGGGTAGATCTACGTCTTCCATTTTATGGAACAAAGTCACCTGGGGTGGAAAAAGAGGTCTAATCAGTTCCAGCCATGAATTTAGTTCTTTCTCCTTGTCCTCTTTTACTTCGTCATTGACCACAACAATGGGTTCGTTGTTTACAATTGTTACGCTGTTGTAGGTATGGTAAACAATGACTTGTTCAGTTTTCCAGCCCGTTGTGCATAGGGCTACTTGTTTGGCTGCTAGAAGTGCATTTTCTGAAAAGTCGGTTAAAAGCAGGATACGTTTCATTGTGATATCGTTTTAATAGTAAAATCCATATTGATCAAGGCGCATAAATATAGTTTTCTGAGATGCCATAATGGTCATCATCAATCTATTTTTTAAGCACTTTTATGTAGAACAACTAATACTACAATAAGTTACAAAGAAAAGATGAATTTGCTGTTAAAGGTTTTGGATTGTGATGAGTATCATAAAAAAAGGCAATCGTTGTTACGATTGCCTTTGCCATTGGATTATCCTTTATTATTTTTTATTCGCAAAATTGATGATGTAATCGGTCATTACTTTTGCGCTTTCATCTTTTACAAAGTCAAGGTCCATCTTCGGTTGTGGTTTGCCCTCTTCCCAAGCTGGTTTTCCCTGCAATTTTAATAAAGCATTGATACGGTCTTTATTTTTCTTCAGGTTGTCGTCCTTTTCTTTTTTGAATTTGTTCAATTCCAATGAAATTTTGACATCCTCATCTTTTTGAGCCTCTTCAACATCCTCTTTCAAGTACTTGTATTCAAGTGAATTTTTAATACGGTCTTCGTGTAAGGTTTCGAGTTTTTTGTCTATCCCACTCATATCAGCGACTTTTTTGAAGTTGCTGGATTGAATTTGATCCCATGGAAGAGCAGATTTTTCTGAACTTTCACCAAATTTCTCAGCAGAGAATTGGGATGGGAATGTAATGTCCGGTGTTACACCTTTATGTTGTGTACTGCTACCATTGACACGGTAAAATTTACCCAACGTAATATTGATCTGTCCATATTGTGGTGCTCCTTCAGGTGTATCAGGATCTTTCTCGCCAGAAGCTTTGAGTAATAAGCGGCTTGTTGGGCTGATCACACGCGACATATCAATTGCGGATTGGACAGTTCCTTTACCATAACTTTGTGATCCAAGGATGACTCCACGACCATAATCCTGAATTGCACCCGCAAAGATTTCAGAAGCTGAAGCTGAAAAACGGTTGATCATTACACCCAAAGGACCATCCCAAGCTATACCAGCATTCTTATCTTCTTCGACATCAATATTATTTTTTGTATCCCGCACTTGTACCACTGGGCCTTTGTCAATAAACAATCCGGTTAGATCGATTGCTTCAGGAAGTGAACCTCCACCATTGAAACGTAAATCAATAAGAACAGCGTCAACTTTGGCCTGTTTTAATGTATCCAAAATTAACCTTACATCTCTTGTTGTGCTTTTATAGTTAGGATCACGTCTTCTATAGGCTTCAAAATCCATGTAGAATTTAGGGATATTGATCACCCCGACTTTATACATTTTCCCATCAGCACCTTTGATGTTCATAATCTCTTTCTTGGCAGATTCTTCTTCTACGACGATCTTTTCGCGTACAAGGGAGACAATGCGCGGATGTGAGTTCATCGGTTGTCCTGCCGGAATGATCTTCAAGCGTACGATCGTTCCCTTAGGTCCTTTTATCTTTGCGACTGCAGCATCTAATCTCCAGCCAATAATATCTTCAAATTCACCATCTTTACCCTGCCCCACAGCAATGATTTTATCATTTACTTGAATGGTCTTATCCTTAAAGATCGGTCCTCCAGGAATGATTTCGTTGATGCTGACGGCTTCATTGTCGATGGTCAGTCTTGCGCCGATACCTTCAAAAGTATTTGCCATACCTTCGTTGAAGGCCTGAGCATATGAAGGGTTGAAATAAGACGTATGCGGATCCACAGCGTCTGTAAGCGCCTGCATGATGATTTGGAAAGCATCATTTGCATTATATTTTTTTGTCTGTGAAATTAAATTCACATAGCGCTTTTTTAATGTTTCTACTTGTTTGGTTCTAGCACTGTCCGTAGATTTTCCACTGGCAGTCTCCAGGTTCAGCAAATCATACTTCACGCGTTTGCGCCATTGATCATTTGCTTCCGCATCTGTCTTGAACCAGCCTAATTTTTCACGATTGGGCTGATAATATTCGTCTTTGGTGAAATCTTGTTTTTTGTCAATTTCAGAAAGCGCATATTGCATCCTTTCCAAATATCTCTTTTTATAGACATTAAAGATATGGAAGGCAGCGGAAAGATCTCCATCTTTTATATCTTGGGCAAGGTTGCTTTTGTAAGCTTGAAATTCATCAATATCCGATTGGATCAGATAATTCTTGCTTTGGTCCAAGCCTTTGATCAGATTATCGTAGATGATTCCAGATATTGAATCATTCATTTTGACCTTCTTGTAGCTCGCATTTTCCAATAATCCTATGACTTCTTTAGCGATGATCTGATGTTGGGTGCTCGGTTTGAGCCCACCATCATCTGGGAGTGCTACTCGTGGTTTTGAGCCACAAGAAACAATAGATACCACAAAAAGTGCAAATATGAGTTTCCTAAACATATTTTCGACAGTTTTAATAATCATTTTATAAATAAAAATATTTAGCTCTTATTGATAAGCGTGCTAAATTTAGTGAAATTCATAGCACATTAACATAGATTCTAAAAATTTATTTGATTTATCCTTTAATATTTACAAAAAGCTTAAAATACAATATCTTTCAGCTTTTCAATTCTTGTGTTGATATGATCTTATCAATTGTATAGTTCGTTTTTTAGCTGCGTATATGCCTTGTAAGTCTGGTCTGCTGAAGGGTAATCCTTCAGGACAAGATATACTTCTCCCAATTTGTCCAATATAGCCAAAGAAAGCTGTTTATTATTCTCATTGGAAGCTAATTCAGCCGCCTGAATAAATTCTTTAATGGCTACCTTATAATTTCCGTCCTTTTGTTTCGATGCAGCTAATAGGTATTCAATCTCAGCCAGCTCGCTGTTCAGCTTTTTAGCATTGGCCAGCTCACGTGCCTGTAGAAGAAACCACTGTGCTTCTGTATATTTATTTTGCTTGAAATAGATCTCTGCCAGCATCTCCCAGGCGAATATTTTGCCTTCGTAAGCTTTTGCCTTGTTGAATAAAGGGATAGCGCTGCGGATAATATTGTTCTCAGCAGCCTTAAAATTTCCCTGTCCTGCACGTGCCATCGCAATTAACAACCAAGCATTGGCCTGTTCAAGATAGCTTTTGCTCACGGTAGCATAGCTGTGGTATTTTTGGGCACTTTCTTCCGCTTTGACAAACTCACCGTGATACAACTGAAAATTGCTCAGATTCAAATTGATTGTTGCGAGATCATCTTTATTATCCGTACGATTCGCGAATGACAATGCATCATATAAGAATTTTGAGGCATTGCTGCTGTCACTATTTTTAATGGCAAATAGGGCCGCTTCATTCGCCAGGGCATAGCCCGCAATCCAGTTCTCTGCTTTTTTCTGATTTTCGATGGTCGTATTCCATGCTGTGGTATTGGCGGGAACAGGATTCATCAGATACTGAAAATGCCCGGTGTTATTGGTGCTTTTCAATTGTAGTAACAAGCGTTGGAATAGCAATTGCCTGGCAATTTCCTTGCTGAAGCTTTTTTTGCCAGTATAATTGTCTTCAATAATCTCGTTTTCCGTCTTTGGTGGAGGTAGGAAATACACCTCCGGACCTATGCCCCTAAA
>JAITLV010000293.1 GCA_031277685.1 Sphingobacterium sp.
CAAAAGGTGAGGGGCAAAGTCCTCGATGCGGATAATAAGCCAGTGGCAGGAGCTACGGTCAATATCAAGGGGAGCGCCAGCGGAACGAAAACAGATGCCGATGGTTCTTTTACACTTGATGTTGCGAAAGGCAAAACCTTAAAAATTACCTACGTGGGGATGAAGGAGCAGGAGGTGCTTGTCAATGATGCATCAACCTATAGTATTGTACTTCAGTCGGGTACGGAGTTAGATGAAGTGGTGGTAATCGGCTATGGTACGGTGAAAAAAAGTGATTTGACCGGTGCAGTGGCATCCGTGACGGGCAAGGATCTGCAATCTAATTTAGCTAAAAGTGCTGCGGGTGCATTACAGGGCCGTGTTGCCGGGGTGACTGTATCAAATGCCGGTGGAACGCCGGGCGCTGGTATGAGTATCAATATCCGTGGTATAAGCTCTTTGGGCAACAATACACCGCTTTATGTTATTGATGGCGTATTCGGTGACATCAATTTGGTGGATCCAAATGATATTGCTTCCTTGGAAGTATTGAAGGATGCGTCAGCAGCTGCCATCTATGGATCTAGGGCAGCCAATGGTGTCGTCCTTATCACGACTAAAGGTGGGCATAGAGCATCACCCGCTACTGTTGGTATAAATGCCTATACGGGGGTCCAAAGTATTCCTAAGAAATTAAAAGTAATGGATGGTCCACAATGGAAACAATTTATGACGGATCAAAAAGAGCTACCAGTTCAAGCGGAAAGTTTTAATGCGAATACCAATTGGCAAGATGAAATATATCATGTTGCTCCCGTCAATAAAATTAATCTAGATATCGCCGGTGGTGGTGAAAGATCTACTTATAACGTGTCTGCGGGCTATTTGGATCAGGAAGGTATTCTGAAAACAACAGGTTATAAGGCGTTTAACATACGTAGTAAAAATACATTCAGTTTTTTTAATGAACATCTTAGGGTAGGAAATACTTTTTTGGTGAAATCGGGTGATCGTAAATTTTCACATTTGGTCATCACAGATGCACTTCGTCAAAATCCACTGTTACCGATTTATGATTCCAATATTGTTGGAGGCTATTCAACCTATGCCCCATGGATGAAAAACTTGGATAATCCAGTAGGTAACTTAAACTTGAATAATAATCACGTCTACCAGACGGATATTATGTTGAATGGATATGCAGAAGTAGATTTATTTGTTAAGGGTTTGAAATATAGGTTAAACGTTGGGGTTAATAGAACTTCTGGAAGAAATTATGCCAAAGCGGATAGACGTCCCGATGGTACGGCCATATTACAATCTTCACTCAATGAAAGTGCTTTCTTCAATAATCAGTGGTTGATCGAAAATACATTGCATTATGATAATACTTTTGATAAGCACACGATTTCTTTGTTGGCGGGTTATTCCGCTCAAGAAAATACCAATAGAGGATTTGGAGCTTCTAGGCTCAATATTCCTTTTGGTACCGATGCAATTAATGCGGGTGGATTGGATGGTCAAACGACATCTGGAAGCTTGCAGGAAGAGGCACTAATTTCACAGTTTGGCCGTGCTATGTACAGTTACGATAGCCGTTATATGTTGACAGCAACTGTTCGTCGTGATGGCTCTTCCAAATTTGCAGATGGTTATCGTTATGGTGTGTTCCCTTCGGTGGCTTTAGGATGGAATGTGATGAACGAGCATTTCTTTGAAAAGGCAAAAAATACAATCAATGAATTGAAAGTTCGTGCAACTTATGGTCGATTAGGGAATCAAAATATCGCCAATTATACAACACAAAGTCTTACTTCATATGGCTTTAACTACATACAGGGAGGAGCCTTATGGTTGGGATCTAGTACAGGTATCGGCTGGACATCGCCAGTGAATCTAACTTGGGAGGAAACTGAAACTAGCAACGTTGGTCTGGACTTGGCCTTCTTGCAAAATAAGTTGAGCATTAGTACTGATTATTATGTGCGTGATACGAAGGGCATTCTGTTGGGAATCAATCGGCCCTCTTCAGCCGGACTTCAGGGATCACCTATTATGAATGCAGGTACAATTCGAAATAAAGGATTCGAGTTTTTAGCTACCTATAGAGACAAGGTTGGCGAAGTGAATTATAACATCGGGGTAAATGCTTCTACAGTGAAGAATGAGATGAAAGCCGTAACAATTGGTACAGTTCAGGAATTTGGCGGATTTAACCCAAATAACGATGGTACGATTACATGGGCGAAGGTGGGCTATCCAATTGGAGGTTTTTGGCTTATCCAGACTGATGGATTGTTCCAGTCAGATGCTGAAGTTCAGGCCTATAAATCGGCTGATGGTAAGGTGATTCAATCTACAGCCAAAGCTGGAGATATCAAGTTTGTTGACTATAACGGCGATGGGCAGATTAATAATGATGACCGTCAATATGCTGGAAGTCCTTATCCGAAATTAGCTTATGGTATCAGAGGAGGGTTAGATTATAAAGGTTTTGATTTTGCGTTTTTCTTTGATGGCATGTATGGTAACAAGGTTTATAACTATACCCGTGCTCGGATGGAAGGAACCAGTGATATTAATAATTACTCCATAGATCTTTTAAATTCGTGGACACCAAGTAATACCAATACCGATATTCCACGTTATACTCGGCAGGATTTGAATGATAATAAACGACGCGTAAGTGATCGTTGGTTGGAAAGTGGGGCTTTTTTCCGTTTAAAAACAATAGAGTTTGGCTATACTTTGCCTTCTGAGTGGCTAAGCAAAGCAAGCCTGAAGAATGCTCGTGTTTTTGTGGCAGGAGAAAATCTATTTACTGTAACAAAATATAAGGGATACACACCTGACGTAGGGATGAATTCTGATGAGAATGGTGGCGGATCAGGACCTATGACTGCTGGTACCGATTATGGTCGTTTCCCCTTAGCGCGTACTATTATGTTTGGTATACAAGCTAACTTTTAATAGGCGGTTGGTTTAATAGTAAAAAATTTAAAATGACAAAAATGAAAATTTCGATAAAAAGATATACGGTAGCTGCAGCAGTTCTTTTGTTTATGGGAAGCTGTAGCAAGGATTTTCTAAATCGTACCAATCCGAATCTCCCTGTTGAGGCAACTTATTGGACAACAGAGGCAGATGCGGTGGCTGCGATTCCAACAATCTATTCTCCCATCCGTAATCAAATGTATGGTTATTATGGCGCATTTACAGGCTATCAGACAATGAACCGCGCTGACGATATGTGGTTTTTGGTTGGCGAAGAACCTCATACTTGGCAGCTAATCAATTTTATTAATACACCTGGAACGGGGGGGAGTGATTTCGGGAGTCTATACAATGGTATTAACAGAGCCAACGTATTTATGAAAAATATAGACCGGGTGACAATGGATTCCGAAAAAAAGAAGCAGCTGATCGGTGAAGTTCGTTTTCTACGAGGGATGTACTATTTTTTATTGGCAGCTAATTATGGTGATGTTCCCTTGCGTTTAACACCAGCTACAGATGAACCTAATGGTGAGAATATTGCATCGTCACCTGAAGCGGAGATTTGGAAACAGGTGATCTCTGATTTTAAGGCTGCCAAAGATGGGTTGCCGGTCAGTAGGCCTTCCTCAGAATCAGGAAGGGTAACCAAAGGCGCTGCTATCGCTTACCTGGGGAAAACGTTGGTCTATAACAAACAATACGGAGAAGCTGAGACAGAGTTGAAGGCCTTGTTGACGGCACCATATAATTATGATTTGGTGGACAATTTTGAGGATAATTATAAGGAGACAACTAAGTTCAATAAGGAATCGGTTTGGGAACTAGCTTATGATGGGCGTCTCAGTGCCGGTGGCGTTTGGGGAGACGATTGTGCTTCCTGTCAGCTAGGATTTGTATTACCTAATTTTGCTGGACCTGGTGCCAGCGGTGCTTGGTTCAAACTGGTGCCTGGTATTTCTGTTGTCCGCGACTTTATCTCAGAAGAACGTCCAGCAGGGTCGGATACTCGTTTTGACAAGCGTATGTACGGCAGTTTTTACTGGAAATATTCTGATTATGAAACGGGCCTAACCGACGGCGCATGGTATGGTAATCTTTCTTTTGATGATCTTTGGAAAGAATCTTTGAGTAAAATTTCAGTTAACGCTGGACTTGTATATCCGACTATTAATGGAAAGGCAGGGCGCTTCCTACTTAAAAAATATACTAATTTTTATATCAATAAATCTGGCTCTAATAGTATGTATGATGCCGCAAATCGAAATAACAATCTTCGTGTGTTTCGTTTTGCAGAAGTATTGTTGCTTCACGCTGAGGCTTGTGTGAAAAATGGGAATTTGGCCGGAGCAGCATCTAGCTTAAAACGCATTCGTGATCGAGCTGGATTGGCTAATAAAACTTGGGCAAATGCGGATGCACTAATGAAGGAAGTTGTGAAGCAAAATGAATTGGAGTTTTTCTTCGAAGGTCATCGTTTCTTTGATTTGAAACGTTGGTATACACCGACAGAAATGAAACAGATCTTTGTGGATAATAAAAAGCAAGGGGCAGATAATTTCCAACCTAAGCATTATTACTTGCCTATTCCAGAGGGAGAAATAAATACAAACTCGAAGATCCAACAGCATCCGTTGTGGCGATAGGCTCGGCAATGCTTTCGAAAGCTTGATTGACACTGAAAAATTTCTTCTCGATTCCACAGTTGAGTGTTAGTTTTTCCGGTGGAGGGTAGACGCCCTCTGCCGGAATATTTTTTTAAATTTCTTTTAAATCTAATAAAATATGATTGCAATACAGCGAATATGTAGCATTTATACTGCTTCGATTTTGTCTGGTATGTGCTTGGTTCTGTTGTTGTTTTCCTGTAAAAAGGACCAGGGAAATGCACCCGAATTGCCTACTAAGCTGGCGTTGACATCAAAGATTGAAACAGGCGAACTCTTAATCAAAGTCAATCAGAATACACAGGAATATATCTTCAATTTTGAAAAAGGAGCCATAAATATTCCTGTCCAAGATATCGTCAAGATGACTCCTAATCCGGATCGATGGGTTACTAATCTCACATTCAGTGACGGTTCGGAACTGACTGTGCCTACAAAAGGAACTTCACTCGATTTTATGGTTGAAGCAATCCGGCTCGATCCTTCAGGATACAACCCCTTATCGGCCTTAGTAGATGTTGGATTGCCAACCTTTGGTCGTGTAAGGGTGCAAGTACATGGTAAACATGGTGAACTAGGCAACATCACACATCTTTGCACGAGTGAAACACAACGTCAAAGTGTTCCTATATTCGGGTTGTACGCAGATTATGATAATGTCGTTGATCTTACTTTTACTGATTTCGCAGGTAATGAGCGAGGAAGTACTACTGTTCATATCCGTACTCAGCCACTTAAGGTAGCAGATTTTCCAAGATGGAAGATTGTGAAGAGTCAAACGGAAAAAATGGAACCTGGTTTAAATTTGGTGAGTTATCCTGGCCAGAGTGAGCTAGATACTTCTCTGCCTTATATGATTGATAGTGAGGGTGAGATACGTTGGTTGTTGCTGTTGAAGAAATCACCTGATTTACAAAAATTTGCTGGATCTATAGGTCTTAAGCGAACAAAAAAAGGAACCTTCATCGCCGGCGATCAATCTGTACAACGTGTGGTTGAAATGGACATGTTTGGTAATTTGATCAATCAATGGGATCTCGCAAGACTAGGCTATGGATTCCATCATGAAATTACCGAATCTGCTAATGGAAATTTCCTGATCAATGTAACCAAAGTTGCAGCCCATCTAAATAATGGAGAGCCGCGCGTTAACGATCATATCATTGAACTGAATCCTCAAACAGGTAGTTTGGTAAATGAATGGGATCTTGCCAAGCAGCTCGATACAACGCGTTATATCAGGCCAGATGGTATTACACCACCGGCATTCTCACAGAGTCCAAACAACTGGGTCCATAACAATTCAATTACAGAAATTGGAGAGAATTTATTGGCTACAGCACGCTATCAGGGGATTTTCAGTTTTAACCATTCGGGAGTGACGCAATGGATTATATCCCCCCATAAAAATTGGGGAGCTAAATACCAGACCTTGTTGCTGAAGCCAATTGCCGAAGATGGTACAGCAATTACAGACCCAGCAGTGATCAATGGGGATGCTGCAGTTGCAGGTTTTGATTGGCCGTGGGGGCCGCATACACCTGTCGCGTTGGCCAATGATCGTATTTTAGTCTTTGATAATGGATATAATCGGCAATGGAAATCAAATTTTGCTCCCGGTGTGATCAGCTATAGCCGGGTCGTGGAATACAAGGTTGACCTGACCAATAAAACAGTACAGCAAGTATGGTCTTATGGAAAGGATCGTGGAGAAGAGGGATTTTCACAGGCCATATCAGGGGTACAATATCTGCCAAAGACGGGACATGTGTCGTTTTGTCCAGGGATGGGAGTCAAAACAAGTATAGGGATAGGCGGACGTGTTGTAGAAATTGATCCAAAAACAAAGGAAGTGATATTCGATCTTGAGGTCGCTACCAGTAGCGGTACAGCATTCCATCGTGTGACACGGATGCCACTTTATCCCGAAAACTTGTAAAGTAACTATTTTTTTGAACTGAACTAAATTTATGGCCGAATCATTTGAACGTCAGCAAGCTTATATTATCGAATCACAACGCTTATTATTGGAAAGAGTCAATGTTGAACTGTCTAACCCAGGAAAAATTGTTAAGCGTTATTTATACCCTGTTGTTACCAAAGAACATATCCCCTTGACCTGGCGTTATGATTTTAATCCATTGACAAACCCGCTTTTTCTAGAGCGAATCGCCTTCAATTCAACAATGAATGCAGGGGCACTCTACTGGCAAGGAAAGTATCTGTTGTTTGTTCGTGTGGAAGGGGCAGATCGGAAATCATTTTTTGCAATAGCAGAAAGTGAAAATGGAGTGGATAATTTCCGTTTTTGGGATCAGCCATTGGTTCTTCCGGATTTGGATCAAGAGGAAACAAATGTATATGATATCCGGCTGACCGCTCATGAAGACGG
>JAITLV010000319.1 GCA_031277685.1 Sphingobacterium sp.
TTACAACAAACTATTAAAAATATGCCAAGCAATAGTTCAAATAGAAAATTCCCAAGAGTAATCATTATTGGTGCTGGATTTGGAGGAATTGAAGTTGCTAAAAAGCTTAAAAATAAGGAGGTTGAAGTTCTCTTATTAGATAGAAACAATTTTCACACCTTTCAACCATTAATGTACCAAGTTGCTACAGGTACTCTTTCAGCGGACTCTATTTCCTTCCCTGTTCGTAAAATGTTCAAAAATCAGGATAACTTCCATTTTAGACTTGCCGACGTAAAAAGTATCGACAATGAAGCTAAAGTTGTTAAAACTGATATTGGAGATTTCGACTACGACTATTTGGTTGTAGCCACGGGTGCGACAACAAACTTTTTTGGCAATCAGCAGATCACAAAATATGCTTTGCCAATGAAAAATATTCAGGAGGCGCTGAATATACGAAGCTATGTTCTTCAAAATCTTGAAGAGGCTGTCATGATTGCAAACCCTGAAGATCGCAAACCTAATTTGAACTTTGTTATCGTAGGCGGTGGCCCTACTGGGGTAGAACTTTCTGGTGCTATTGCAGAAATCAAGAATAATGTGCTGGAAAAAGACTATCCTGAATTAAAGAAATCAGAAATGTCTGTTTATCTTGTAGAAGGTCTCCCAAAAGTATTGGCCAATCTATCGGAGAAAGCATCAAAAAATTCGGAGAAATATTTAAAAGATTTAGGTGTTGAGGTATTATTGAATGTACAGGTAACCGGCTACGACGGTAACTCCATTACCTTCGCAGATGGCCGAAGCATAGAAACAAAGACGGTTATTTGGGGCGCCGGTGTGGCTGGTCAATATCCAGATGGGTTCAAAAAAGAAGTTATTCAACGCGGTAACCGCATACAGACAGATGATCAATGCCGCGTCATTGATATGCCTGGAGTTTATGCGATTGGTGATGTGTCTGCATTTATTACAGATGATCTCCCTCGTGGTCTGCCGGGCGTTGCTCCAGTAGCACAACAACAAGGAGGATATGTAGCAAAACACATTCTTCAAACGATGTCCAATCAATCTACTGAAAAATTCAGTTATTTTGATAAGGGGTCAATGGCCACAGTAGGACGTAACAAAGCTGTTGTTGACATGGGCAAAATTCATTTCAGTGGCTTCTTTGGCTGGATGACTTGGATGTTTGTTCACTTGATGTCTATCTATGGATTTAGAAACAAATTGATCACATTTGTAAACTGGTCTGTGAAGTTTTTTACAAAAAACAGTGGTGTCCGCTTGATCTTCCATAAGTACGACGAACCAACGCCTGAAGAACAAGCTAAAACGGCACAATAAACACGACAAAAAATTATAAAAAACAGTATTCATCTGTTTTTTTATTCAGAAAAAGAATGCCATTATTTTCATTTAATAATGGCATTCTTTTTTACCTCTCCCCTCACTGATAAAAAGATCTAAAAAGTAGCCGCTCTTGGTTATTTGACAACGACCTTTCATTTAGTTGTCAAAACCACTATCCTTCTCCAAGGATACTTATATGATCCGCAAGGATTTCAAAAACACATTTTTAATTCACATGCCGTATAACATACGGCAAAAAATAAGTTGATGGAAGACGTAACAATTGTAGATAATATTCGTTAAATTTAAAGACAGTTTTTTCCAGACAGAATTTACTTGCAGAATATAGTTTTTTTTGATGTATAACCTCAAAAAGATTAATTTTTTTTGTGTAGGTTTGCATATTATTTTAAAATAGCTTAAGGATTAGCAAATGGGCTTATTTAATTGGTTTACGCAAGAAGTTGCGATTGACTTGGGTACTGCAAACACCCTAATAATTCATAATGACAAAGTAGTAGTGGATGAGCCTTCTATTGTTGCATTTGACCGCACCACAAACAAGGTGATTGCCATTGGCCGACAGGCCATGCAGATGGAAGGTAAAACACACGATAATATAAAAACGGTACGACCTTTACGTGATGGAGTAATTGCTGATTTTACGGCTGCTGAACATTTGATCAGAGGGATGGTAAAATTGGTCAACAACGGTAAAAGCTGGTTTTTTCCATCTTTACGGATGGTGGTATGTATCCCATCGGGTATCACTGAAGTAGAAAAAAGAGCTGTACGTGATTCGGCAGAGATTGCTGGAGCCAAAGAAGTTTATCTAATCCATGAGCCGATGGCTGCCGCTGTGGGTATTGGCATCGATGTGGAAGAACCCATGGGTAACATGATTATAGATATCGGTGGCGGTACGACAGAAATTGCTGTCATCGCATTATCTGGTATTGTCTGTGATCAATCCATCCGTGTAGCAGGTGATAATTTTGACTCTGACATTGTCCAATACATCCGTAGACAACATAATATCATGATCGGTGAACGTACAGCGGAGAAGATCAAGATTGAAGTTGGAGCCGCACTTCCAGAATTGCAGGAACCACCTGCAGATTTTGCAGTACAAGGCCGTGACTTGATGACTGGTGTTCCTAAACAGATTACTGTTTCCTATACGGAAATTGCCCATTGTCTGGATAAATCAATTTCAAAAATCGAGGAAGCTATTTTAAAAGCACTTGAAATTACTCCACCAGAACTATCTGCTGATATTTATCAAACTGGTATCTATCTTACGGGAGGAGGTGCCTTATTACGTGGTTTAGATCGTCGTATTCAAGCAAAAACAAAACTGCCAGTGCATATTGCCGAAGATCCTCTTCGTGCCGTTGTAAGGGGCACGGGTACCGCGCTTAAAAACATTGGTCGATTCAAATTCTTGATGCAATAATTAACGTTCGATAATTAACAAGATTTTATTAAAGAGCGATATAATATGCAAAACTATTATATCGCTTGCTTATTAAATACCCACAATAAAAAATGAGAAACCTTTGGTTATTCCTGAGACGATATAATGCATTCTTTTGGTTTATCCTATTTTTTGGATTCTCGCTATTTTTAATAATTACCAATAATTCGTTTCAACGCAACTCTGTGTTAAACTCATCCAACCGCGTAATCGGCAATCTATACGCAAAGGTAAACTCCTGGAAAAGCTACTTGCATTTAGGGGAAACAAATGATGCCTTAGCCAAAGAAAATGCACAATTGCGGAAAGACCTTCAAGCCTACAAATCAACAGACAGCATCAAAATTGGCCCTGTACCAGCTATGGACAGTAGTGAATTTGGGCGCTACCAATTTGTTATTGCAAATGTGATCAATAATAGTATCCATCAAAAAGCCAATACAATCACGTTAGATAAGGGTAGTAAAGATGGCATAGAGAAAGGAATGGGGGTCATCGCACCCAATGGTGTTGTCGGTATTGTCTTAAACGTTTCGCCAAATTTTTCCACGGTGCAGTCACTATTACATCCTGACACCCGTATTTCTGTCACTTTGGGACAGAGTGAAGTCTTTGGCTCTCTGGTCTGGGGTAACAATATTGATTATCGTGCGGCAACCGTTAAGGAAATCCCTAATCATATCAAAGTACACAAGGGAGATAAAGTCTATACATCAGGATATTCAGGGCATTTTCCAAAAGGTATTTTTGTGGGAACAGTTATTCAAACTGGCATTTCATCTGGAGATGCATTTCTGGATCTCCGCATCCTCTTAAGCACCAATTTTTCTAATCTACAGCACGTATATGTAGTAAAGGATTTATTAAATAATGAATTAAAAACATTGGAGGAATCGACTAAGGACAATGGCTAGGATTTTAATATTTAATATTGTTCGATTTATCGTCCTAATAGCGATGCAGGTATTTTTGTTTCAAAATATCGGCTACTACAACTTGGTCGCTGCATTTCCCTATATTTTATTTATCTTTTTACTTCCCACTGGAACACCTAATTTTCTGGTTTACCTCATTGCATTTTTAACAGGATTGACGGTAGATTCTTTCTATGATACATTGGGGGTCAACACTGCTGCCTGTATTGCCTTGGCCGCTTTCCGTATTTTCTTTATGAAGATTACACTTGAAGTTGAGGAACGTGATTCTTTTCTGACACCAATGCTGGGACTGATGAATGTCAGGTGGTTTTTTTCCTATATCTTTTTCGGCACATTGATTCATCACACATTCCTGTATCTACTGGAATCTTTCTCCTTCCAACATATTCAATACACCCTACTCAGTATTGTTTTAAGTTGTATATTTACAGTAATTATCATGCTATTATTTAGCATATTATTCTACAAAAAGAAAGATCGGTTGTAGTAGATCGATGGATAGAAATTTATTTCTATGAATAGTTTTTTTGCTCGCAAGTACGTCGTTTCCGGAATTTTCGTTGCCATCGTTTTGACTTTGGTCGCCCGCCTCTTTTATTTACAGATCATTGACGATTCTTATATACATTCGGCTAACAGTAATGTCATGCGTAAGGTTATCGTCTATCCCGCGAGAGGGGTTATATTGGACCGCAAGGGTAAAGTACTGGTTCAAAATGAACCAGTTTATGACTTGATGGTTACCCCACGTGAGGTCAAAGAAATTGATACGGCTTTGTTTTGCAAATTAATTGACATTGACAAAGAGGGCTTTATTAAACGTATGGCTAAAGCTAAAGCTCATTCTCCTTACCGGGCGTCCATTTTTGAGAAACAATTATCCGTACGGACTTGGGCACAGTATCAGGAATATCAATACCAGTTTCGTGGATTTTATGTACAAAAACGAACAATCAGAAGTTACCCCGATAGTATTGCCGCTCAATTTTTAGGCTATGTCAGTGAGGTAAATGATAAAGATATAGAACGATCGAACGGTTTTTACCGTAGTGGTGACTATATTGGAAGAAGTGGTGTTGAACGTTCCTATGAAGATTTGATCCGAGGCAAAAGAGGGGTTAACAATTTAATGGTTGATGCGTTGAACCGCCCTAAAGGAATATTTATGGAAGGGAAGTACGATACCCTGGCCGTCGCCGGTGAAGGCTTGGTATCTTCATTAGATAAAGATCTTCAAATATTAGGTGAAAACCTCATGAAAAATAAGTTAGGTTCCATTGTAGCCATCGAACCGGCAACAGGGGAAATCCTGGCTTATGTGAGTAGCCCGAGTTACAACCCGAACTTAATGGTAGGCCGTCAAGTTGGCAACAATTACATGAAATTGCTGAATGATGAGACCAAACCTCTTTTCAACCGCCCTATTCAAGCGTCTTACCCTCCTGGATCTGTTTTTAAGGTTGTTTCAGCTTTAACCGCCCAACAAGCTGGCGTCATCGACCGCAACACGGTGTTTTTCTGTCCACATGGTTATAGCTATGGTGGTGGACGTGGCTGGATGGGATGTACCCACTATCATGGTTCAACCTCCCTACAACGGTCTGTAGCAGTTTCCTGTAACACATATTATGGGTTTACCTATGCAAAGATGATCGACAGCCGCGGCCTTTCCGGCCCGAAAGCCTATGACCTTTGGCGAAATGCAGTCACACAGTTTGGAATCGGACATAAATTAGGGATAGATTTACCTGGGGAAAAAGCAGGTTTATTGCCTACATCGGAATTCTATACAAAACGATATGGCAATGATAAGTGGCGTTCAAGCTTCAACATCTCTTTATCCATTGGACAAGGTGAAATGGGTATCACACCATTACAAATGGCTAATATCATGGCTATTGTTGCGAATAAAGGTTTTTACTATAGACCACACCTTATCAAAGGCATCGGCGCTCAAAAAATAGCCAAAAAAGAATTTACAGAAAAGATAAGCGCTGGTGTAGATGAGCAATATTACCCTGTTGTCATCCAGGGAATGAGTGATGCTGTAAACACACCTGAAGGCACAGCTTGGTCAAATCGTATCCCTGGTATTGAAATGTGTGGAAAAACAGGTACCGCACAAAATCCACATGGAGAAAATCACGCTGTATTTTTTGCATTTGCCCCACGGGAAAATCCTAAAATTGCCATAGCGGTATTTGTTGAAAATGCTGGTTATGGCGGTACTTGGGCAGGTCCAATCGCTAGTATGATGGTGGAGAAATACCTGAAAGATACCATTACGGCACCAAAATATATCCAGGATCGCATCTATAAAGCAAACTTTCTCCCTGCTCCAAAGAAAGTAGCTGATCCAAAAATTAAGGATGTCAAAAAAGCGGATTCGATTAAGTCAAAAACAGATACGACTAAATCAAAACGTCAAGTGGCAGCACTCGTCAAACCCAAAGAAACAATTGTTCACCATAGTGAGGTAAAGAGAAGATATGAATAATCAAAAAACTAGTTTCTTTGGAAAAATTGATTGGCTCACAATCATACTCTGGCTTTCATTATGTCTGATTGGTCTATTCAATATCCGCGCGGCTGTTTTTAATCCGGATATGCCCGGTTTTTTCACCTTGGGCACCAATTACGGCAAACAGTCTTTGTATCTTGTTTCGGCAATTATATTAGGTATATCTATTTTGATTATAGACGCCAAGTTTTTCAGTTCAGCATCACCAATATTCTATGGGATAACTGCGATACTGCTGGTTATTGTTTTAGTTGTGGGCCGAAATGTTGGTGGAAACCAGGCCTGGATTGATTTGGGATTCTTCCGGCTACAACCGTCCGAGTTTGCCAAGCTCTCCACCTGTTTGTTACTGGCCAATTTTCTAAGTGCGCAGAGCAATAAAGCCCCCACTATGCAGACCTTGGCCATGGGCGCAGGCATTGTACTATTCCCTGTATTTTTGGTTATGCTACAGCCTGACACCGGCTCCGCGCTGGCTTTCTTTTCCTTGATTTTTGTATTTTACCGGGAAGGTTATGTCAACAACGAATTATTGATCTTCGGGGGACTCTGTATCTTACTTTTCGTTTTAGCTCTGTTAGTTAATCCGTGGATCTTAATCTTGGTATTAGCTGCCATTATCGGATTTTTTATGTGGAGCTTCCGAAAAAAAAGAAAGTATATTATCAACCTGAGCATTCTTTTCGCTGCCTGTACTGCATTTATATTATGTGTAGACCTGGTTTACGATCATGTACTGCAAGCTCACCAACGGGATCGAATTGACATTATCCTGGGTAAAACGCAAGATCTCAAGGATAAGGGATATAATTTAAATCAATCCAAAATTGCTATTGGATCCGGGCAATTCTGGGGAAAGGGCTATCTGCAGGGAACCCAGACGAAATACAACTTTGTTCCTGAACAGAGTACAGACTTTATTTTCTGTACAGTTGGTGAAGAATGGGGCTTCGTCGGTTCGGTAACTTTGCTCACAATTTATCTCACGTTACTCTTGCGCATCATTCACATTGCAGAACGACAGCGCTCAGCTTTTGCCAGAATCTATGCTTATGGTGTAGCATCCATCTTATTTTTTCACTTATTTATCAATATCGGTATGACCATTGGTATAGTTCCCGTTATTGGGATTCCATTGCCTTTTGTCAGTTATGGCGGTTCCTCACTATGGAGTTTTACAATCTTGTTATTTATAATGCTAAAATTTGATTCCAATAGAAAGGGAGTCGTTTAATTTTAGCCTGTGGTACTGGATGGATTTTTTCAAATCCTTTCCAGTACCAACTGAATCGCTTTTTCTACAACTGCTTCCGGGTTTAATGAAAATTGTCCTGCTACCCTACTTGCCAAGATAGCATTAATGGAAAGCGCTTGGTGGCCAAACATTCTTGCCAAAGCGTAAATTCCCGCTGTTTCCATTTCCAGGTTGGTCAAACGGAGATCCCTGTACTGAAATGAATTTACCAGGGGAATAAGATCAGGAATCGTATTATCTGATCTTAAACAGCGACCTTGAGGTGCATAAAAGCCCGGAGCGGTCAAAGTCATTCCTTTTGGTAGATCAAAAGCTATCCGCTCCAATAGGTTCCCACTTGCATGTGCTACATAAGGTTTTAAATTCAATTGAGGGAAATACGCAATTAGCGCACGCTGAATATCGAGTTCAAGCTCCTCATAAGGCTTCTGATAGTATTGCATCAGTGCATCAAAGCCAACTCCATAACTAGATGCCAAGATAGTCCCCATTTCGACATCCATTTGCACAGCGCCAGAAGTGCCAATCCTAACAATATCCAAAGAGGTTAGTTCGCTTTTTACCTCTCTAAGCTGAAAATCAATGTTCACTAAAGCATCCAGTTCATTCAATACGATATCTATATTATCTGTACCTATCCCCGTAGAAATCACACTCAGCCGTTTGTTACCAATGTATCCTGTATGGGTGATAAATTCACGCTTCCCTTTTTTAAGCTCGATACGGTCAAAATATTTCGACACCTTGGCGACACGATCAGGATCCCCTACCGTAATGATTGTATGGGCTAAATCCGCTGGCAATAAATTCAAATGATAAATACTTCCATCTGAATTTAAAATGAGTTCGGCATTGTTTATCATATTGTTCTTAAATAATTCAATTCACAACCTTCAATTTTCGAAAAGCGTTCAACCACCCGGTTAACTTGCATTTTGCGCACTTCAAACTCCAGATAACAGTTATTGTCAAACTCCTGCTTTTCGATTTCCAGTCCTTCTTCTTTGATAATACGCATCACATCATTCATATTGAGGTAATCAAATGTTAAGCCATAGCTATCGTTTACCGTACGTTCGATGATCTGCGCGTGATCCAGGGCATCCTGTGTGGCCGATTTATAGGCATTAATTAAGCCTGGCACACCTAACAAGGTACCACCAAAATAACGGACGACAACCACGATGATATTTGTCACGTCTGCAGAGAGCAGTACATTTAATATGGGACGTCCTGCGGTTCCTGAAGGCTCACCATCATCGTTTATCCGAAAGACATTCCGATCGGGTGTCAGCCGATAAGCCCAACAATGGTGCCTTGCTTTCGGATGCAGGGATTTCACTTCCTGCAAGATATCTTTTAATTTCTCCTCAGACCTAAATGGAAATGCATAGGCAATAAATTTACTCCCTTTATCTCTAAAAATTCCCTCGTAACTTGTATCGATGGTTCGATAAGTATCTTCAAATAAACTCACAGATATGCGATAATTAAAACTGAAATAATGGAAAGAAAGATGCCCAGGTAATTCAACCAGGATAGTCTTTCTTTAAAAAATAACACACCAACCAGAGCGCCCAGAGAAATAACTCCAATATTCATTCCAGTGAATACAATGGAAGGGTTTTCGGGCAGTGCCCGATGCGCTTTCATGTAAAATAATATATTGCAAAAATTGAAAGCGCCCAAAATCAGGCCATACACCACCGCCTTGAATGAAAAGATCTGCTTTTCAACCAGGAGAAAATAGCCCAGTAGTCCAAATGCTAGCAGCATGGCCATCACAAATATAATAAACATCGAGCTGACATAGGGAATCGCGACATGCAATGCGACTTGTTTAAAGAGAATGTCGATAATTCCCATCCCGATAAAAACAAGCAGCGGGTATAGATTTTTATAACGTATATCGGACAGGTTAACCGTTGAAACTGATTTACCCCAGCCGATCGAGCATACAATAGCCAATAGACCTATGCCTATACCCAGCAATTTATTTCCTTGTACCTTTTCGTTAAATAAAAAAAACGATGCAAGTAATGGTATAAACAAAGACAGCCGCTGCGCGACTTCTGTTTTTACCAGGCCACTATAACGAATGGATAATGCGATAAATACAAACATGCCCGGCAACAATATAGCTAAAGTCACATAGAGTGGAATCGGTAAGTTTTCCCAGCTTGTTTCTTTTATTTCGGGTTTTAGCATAAAATACGTCAAAACAACTGCCATGGGATAATTCCACACGATCACTTGTTTTGTTTCGACACCATACTGCCTTGCCAATTTTAGCAACACGGCCACAGTGACGCTGCAGATAACACTGATTAGGACAAAAAACATTATTTATTAAATTAATTCCAAAGTCCGCGCTTTGATTCTCGGGCTTTGCGTTCCAATTTTACAAAAAAATCTGCGTACTGAACATTAGGAGCCAAGGTATACGTTACTGCATACCCCTGTTCCACCAAATCCGCGTTCACAAATTTCTCACCAAGATACACATAAGCCAGAAGTCTTCCATAACGATCCTTCTTACCAACATCAAATACCAATTTTACTTTTTTTCCTGTCAACGTGGAGCGCAGGTATTCCTTTGCCTCCTGCCCATAGTAACCAACTTCTTTTCTAGCTGTTTTCCTTGTTTCGGGTGCATCAATCCCGATCAAACGCACTCGCTCCCCTTTTTTATGTCCATTCTCAATGACAAAGGTATCTCCATCAATTACCCGTTGTACTTTAACATAGCGTTCTTCCCCTTTATAAGAAAAACCAAAAGACAAGAAACAGATGATCACAGTAGACACCCAAAAATTCAATCGCTTTAGCATATAATTCATATTGAGGCAAAGGTAATAAAATACTTCTTCAGCAAATAACCAATAAAATAAGTCCTATTTTGAACATAAAAACTTAAAATATTTATAAAAAAAACTTAAAAAAAAACACAAATTTACTACCTGTTTTTATCACAAAAAACAACTAAAAAAATAGACAAAATACACATATAAAAATACCATATATAATTTTATTACACTGAAAAACAATAGATTATATAAAAATAACAATCCATAAAGTGAACTAAAAAAAATCAACTATTTAAACCAAAAAAAACAGCAAAAAAAAAGGCAATAAAACACATATTTTATATAAAAAAAATTATTTTTTCTTTGATATTTCAAAAACATTCGTACATTTGAAATGTCAAAACAACAAAGGATGAACAGATCATATACATATTTCTATTTTAACTTCTTTTATTTTAAAAATAAGAGCCGGGATTAGATTGTGTATACATTAAAAATATAACAAGAAAGAGTCCCGGTTTAGATCACCGGGACTCTTTCTTGTTTAAGGGCAAAATAGCAACAAAAAAATGAGTTTAAAAATTGCGATACAAGGAGCTAAAGCTTCATTTCACGAGGAAGCCGCATTTAAATATTTTGGACGGGAAGTCGAGATTGTCGAATGTGATTCATTCAAAAAAACCTGTGAATTGCTTAAACAAAGAAAAGTAGATTATATTGTTATGGCGATCGAAAATTCGATTGCGGGTAGTCTGCTGCCAAACTATAATCTGCTTCGGGATTATAAATTTCATATCACAGGGGAAGTTTATCTCAATATTCAACAGAATCTGATGGTATTACCGGGGGTCAAATTGAAAGACATCAAGCATATTGAATCACATCCGATAGCCATCCGCCAATGTGAGGAATTTCTTTCCGAGCTGGAAGGTGTACGTATCACAGAGGGATCCGATACGGCGGCTACTGCAAAAATGATCGCTGAACGGAAACTGACCGATACGGCTGCTATTGCAGGCACTTTAGCTGCTGAAATTTATGGCCTTGAGATTTTAGAGAAAAGAATCGAAACAAATAAAAAGAATGCAACACGTTTTTTGGTTCTCTCAAATGAAGTGGTTGAACACAAAAATGCGAATAAAGCATCTTTATCATTCCAAACGGGTAATTCGGTCGGTTCCTTAGCGACAATTTTACAGTGTTTTGCGGAGCAAAACATCAACCTAAGCAAGATACAATCCATGCCTGTCATCGGAAAACGTAATGAATACGACTTTTTTGTGGACGTTGAATGGAAAAAACAATCGGACTATGAAGCCGCAATCCGGAAAGTACTTAAACATAGTATCAATTTCAATATTATGGGCGAATACATCAAAAACGAGAAACTATAATCAACAATTTAATAATCAAACTTACCTGAATCTGCCGCTAAGACAAATGACTTACTAAACAGATTCAAATACCTTTAAAAATTTATTCCGATGAAAAATACATTAGAAATCACTCCTTTGAAATCATGGTTGGATACTGGAGACAAACCTTTAATTATCGCAGGCCCTTGTAGTGCAGAAACAGAAGAACAATTAGTTTCTACAGCTCATTTATTGGCTAACACTGGAAAAGTAAATATTTTACGTGCGGGTATCTGGAAACCACGTACACGTCCGGGTGAGTTTGAAGGTATTGGTTCCATTGGTTTGGAGTGGTTAAAGCGCGCAAAAGAAGAGACAGGTTTATTAACAGCTACTGAAGTAGCAACTGCAAAACACGTAGAAGAGGCTTTGGCTGCTGGCGTTGATGTACTTTGGGTAGGTGCACGTTCAACTGCGAATCCATTCACAGTACAAGAAATTGCGGATGCACTACAGGGAGTAGATGTACCAGTTTTCGTAAAAAATCCGGTTAACCCAGATCTTTCGTTATGGATCGGCGCTTTAGAACGTATCAATCGTGCCGGCATTAAAAAATTGGGTGCTATACACAGAGGTTTCTCTTCTTACGAGAAAACAGCTTTCCGTAATGAACCTATGTGGGATCTAGCTATCCAGTTAAAAACGGCTTGCCCTAATTTACCGATTATCAACGATCCAAGCCACATCTGTGGAAATCGCGAATTATTACCATACATTGCGCAAAAAGCTATGGATATGGATATGCAAGGTTTAATCATTGAATCACATATTGACCCTTCTGTTGCTTGGACAGATGCCAAACAACAAGTTACACCAGCAGCCCTGGCAGAATTGATCGATCACTTGACACTACGTAAAGCGGATTCTGATAACCCTTCATTCGAGGATAAATTAGCAGAATTACGTAGCAACATCGATAAATTGGATGATTTAATTATTCAAAAGATCGGAGAACGTATGAAAATTGCAGAGAAAATCGGTGAATACAAACGTGATAACAACGTAACTATCTTACAAGTAAACCGTTGGGATGAGATTGTCCAAAAACGCACAAAACTTGCTGAAGCCCTTTCTTTGGGAAGTGAGTTTGCGACAAAGTTTCTAGAATTAATTCACAACGAATCAATCCGTAAACAAAATGCGGTCATGAATTCTCAAGAACAACCAACAGCAGAAGCATAATGAATCAACAAGTCATCAAGCTGACGCATCCATCAAAAAAGATTAAAGGCACGGTTCAACTGACGGGATCAAAATCCGAGAGCAACCGTGCTCTTATTATCCAATCGCTGAGTAAGGGACAGGTTGGTATCACGAATCTTTCCGAAGCTGCTGATACGGTTACATTAAACAATGTATTAAAAATCGTATCAAACCCGCAACCAGGCTACAATACGATTGACATTGGCCCTGCTGGCACCGCCATGCGTTTCCTGACAGCCTATTTGAACCTTGTTCAAGGAAACTTCATACTTACTGGCACCGAGCGCATGCAACAACGACCAATCGGCATATTGGTTGATGCCATGAAGGAGATCGGCGCTGATATTCATTATGAAAAAAAGGCAGGTTATCCACCATTAAAAATAGAGGGTGGCTTATTTCAAGGAAAGGACCGTGTACAGATAAAAGGAAATATCAGTAGCCAATACATCTCTGCACTGCTATTAATTGCTCCTGCTTTGAAAAAAGGGCTTACATTGGAAATCGAAGGCGAACTGACTTCTAGACCCTATGTATCCATGACGCTGGATATGCTAAAAAGCGTCGGAATACAGCATGAGTGGACGGCAAATGAGATACATATTGGTCCACAAAGCTTTTCAAAAAGCACTATTTATGTGGAACCGGATTGGAGTGCAGCCTCATACTGGTACGCTATCGTAGCGTTGGCAGAAGATGGAGCAGCTATCATCCTTCCTGGACTCAAAAAAGACAGCCTACAAGGCGATATTGCGATTGTTGATATTATGACGCATTTTGGCGTACAATCCAGCTTCGAAACCGACGGCTTACATCTTCAAAAAACAGCTATAGATTCTGAAAAAATAGTATTTGATTTCAAAGAATGTCCAGATCTAGCACAGACTGTTGTTGTGGTCGCTGCCGCTTTAGGTCGCGATGTTTCCTTCACAGGTCTTGAGACATTAAAAATCAAAGAAACTGACCGAATTGCTGCGCTACAGACAGAAATAGCAAAATTTGGTGCTGAATTGATTGAAGACAACGGAATCTATCATCTAAAAACCGCACAGGTATACCAGCCGACTGACGTGACCTTTGATACGTATGAAGATCACCGCATGGCAATGGCATTTGCCCCCCTTGCATTGGTTTTCGATCAAATCAAGATTGCAGAGCCACAGGTTGTAGAAAAATCGTATCCTGATTTTTGGAAACATCTACAGTCCCAATATTTTGTAATTGATTAATATTAAAAAACCGGGAGAATACAATGGTGTGCTCCCAGTTTTTTCAACCTAATATATACACGATTAACGGCTTTAATGGCAGCAAAGAAAGGTCAACTGTAAACGGACTTATACTACATGACTTGTACAATCAAAATGTATAAAGCTAGGTTTACGTCGGTATTTTCATTGCATTTAAAGACAAATTTATCTAAGTTTATTGAAATTTAATTTTTATGGCAGGAAATTCATTTGGCGATTTATTCAGAATCAGCACTTTTGGCGAATCACATGGTAAAGCTATTGGTGTAATTATTGATGGTTGCCCCTCAAATATAACGATAGACGAAGAGTTTATACAATCTGAATTAGATAAACGCAAACCGGGACAATCCAGGATTACCACACAACGAAAAGAAAGTGATATTGCCCAGATATTATCAGGCGTATTCGAGGGCAAATCGACAGGAACACCGATTGCGATTGTCATACCAAATGAAGATCAACGTTCTAAGGACTATACGCATATCAAAGATATCTTTAGACCCTCCCATGCAGACTTCACATACCAGATGAAATACGGTATACGTGACTATCGTGGTGGAGGTCGTTCTTCGGCTCGCGAGACAGCTGCACGGGTGGCTGCAGGTGCAGTTGCAAAGAGCTTTTTACAACAATTCGGCATCGAGATCTTTGCGCATGTATCCGGTGTAGGAAAGATAGAGTCACCCAATTTGGACACAAAAGATCTTAAGGCTTTGCTTGAGCTACGTGAATCCAATATTGCCCGTTGTGCGGATCCAGCGACCGCCAATGAGATGGTCGAATTTATTGATTCAGTCAGAAAAGCGGGTGATACTGTTGGTGGACGTATTTCAGCAGTGATCAGACATGTTCCGGTTGGACTTGGAGAGCCAGTATTTGACAAACTCCATGCAGACCTTGCAAAAGCGATGATGAGCATCAATGCCGTACATGGTTTTGAATATGGATCAGGTTTTGCGGGTTCAGAGTTGCGAGGTTCCGAACATAATGATATATTTGTAGCAGATGACCATGATTTAAATCAAGTGCATACACATACCAATTTCTCTGGGGGAATACAGGGCGGTATATCCAACGGTATGGATATTACTTTTAAAGTAGCATTCAAACCTGTTGCCACCATCATGAGAGATCAAGAAACAGTCGACATCCATGGCAATCCTGCCATCGCAAGTGGTAAGGGAAGACATGACCCTTGTGTTGTTTCAAGAGCGGTAATTATTGTAGAAGCCATGGCGGCACTTGTAATTGCGGATCATCTACTTAAACATCAAAGTTACAAACATGCTGCAAGATAATTATGTCGTAGGTGTTGATATTGGAGGCACTCATATTTCTGCCTGTATCATTGACACTAAACAATGGAATATACATTTAGAGAACGTGGTCAGAAACCACGTTTTTTCTCAAGGAGATGCTAAAACGATTTTACACACTTGGGCTTCCACAATACAGGATATTATTCAGACCTCACCCACTGCTATTCAATTCATTGGCATTGCGATGCCGGGACCATTTGACTATGAAAACGGAATCTCAAAAATGCTGGGGCAAAGTAAGTACGACAACCTGTATGATAAAGACATTAAAAATCTATTGTCTGCTGAATTAGGTTTACCTCCCTCCGCTGTCCACTTTATTAATGATGCGGCGGCTTTCCTACAGGGGGAAATATTTGTACAGAATCTCCAGGATAATGCAAGAATACTCGGCATCACGTTAGGAACCGGATTAGGGTCTGCAGTATGGAACCAAGGCGAAAAAGCTTTTGATGCGGATCTTTGGTGCACACCTTATGAAGATAGTATATTTGAAGAATATCTTGTTACAAGATGGTTTGTCAAACGATTCAAAGAGATTTCGGGCAAAGATGTCACAGGATTAAAAGAAATTCTGGACAATCATAGAGAAACAACTGCTTTCGAAACAATCAAAAATGAATATGCGAAGCATCTATTTGATTTTATGCAGTTTTTTGAAGACAAATACCAGACGAATATTTTTATTGTTGGTGGAAACATTGCGAAAGCCCTTCCAATCCTTATTGCAGATCGGGAAGAATTCAACAAATTTTCCATTCATACGGCCATACTGGGCGAAAAGGCAGCTATGATCGGTGCAGCAAGTATTTTCAGTTAGGAGGCCGGCGTTAAAAACTGAAAAGAAGCTCTCCAAAATTGGACGGCCTCTGAAAATTGGATATCTAAAAAGAGAGAACCTATCTGATCTTTTTAAAGCCCAGCCTTAAGAAAAAATGCTATTCAAAGCGTTTCCCATAAGAAGCGCTTTGAATAGCATAGTTAAAATAACAAATCCAAAGAAATATCCATCTATTCAAACATAGATGGATATTTTTCTGGATTAGCCTCATGCATGATTGCATATACTGTCTCGACCACATCATCCGAGGATGGTTTGGAGAAATAGTCACCATCCGAACCATAAGGTGGACGATGTGCTTTTGCTGTCAATGTTCGAGGCTGGCTATCAAGTAAGTAATAGCCATTTTGATTTTCAAGTATTTCCTGAAGTATAAAAGCGGCAGCCCCTCCAGGCACATCCTCATCGACAACCAACAGCTTATTTGTTTTTTTCAATGACTCAGCACATAATTGTCCCTTGTCAAACGGCAACAAGGTCTGCGCATCAATAATTTCGATAAATATCCCCAAACGTTCCAATTCTACGGCAGCTTCTTCGACAACACGTAAGGTAGAGCCATAGGAGACAACCGTGATATCCTGACCTTCTTTAATACGTTCAGCATAACCGATTGGTACCGTAAATTCACCAACATTCTCTGGTAAACGTTCTTTGAGGCGATAGCCATTCAGACATTCAATAACGATAGCCGGTTCATCTGAGCGGAAAAGTGTATTATACATTCCAGCGGCCTGTGTCATATTTCGAGGTACGCAGACATGTAATCCTCTTAATGAACCTAATATCAACGACATCGGCGACCCCGAATGCCATACACCTTCCAGACGATGCCCGCGGGTACGAATAATAACCGGGGCTTTCTGCCCAGCAAACGTGCGATAACTCAAACTAGCTAAATCATCACTGGCAACGGTAATACCATACATCAAATAATCTAAGTATTGAATTTCAGCAATAGGTCTAAGTCCTCGAATGGCCAATCCTATACCTTTCCCTATAATTGAATTTTCGCGGATCCCTGTATCAAATACACGATGGGCCCCAAGTTTATCTTGTAAACCTGCAAAACCTTGATTGACATCTCCTATTTTTCCTACATCTTCTCCGAAAGCCAACAAACGTTCATCACGTTGAAAATTTTCTTCAAAACAAAGATTCAATACTTCACGTCCATCCACTATTTTAGAATCCTCATTATAAATCGCTCCCACTGCCGGAACATTAAATGGGGAATCAACTCCGTCAGTAAATAGTTTTGAATTGTATCGCTTTTCGTTAATTTCCTGTTTTACTTTATACCAATTCAATAATTCCTGGCGACCTTCGATAGACTTTCCTTTTAGCTCATGCAACACTTTCCGAACCTGACCATACACCTCTTTTAAAGAGGGTTCGACCATAGATTGTAATTTTTTAGCAGCAAAGTCAGCTCTCTCATTTGGAATTTGGAATAGTAAATCTATTGCTTCTTTTGCTTCGATTCCCAGGGTCTTGATGTAGTCTGTCCAAGCTCTTTTTTGCTCCTGACGAACAAAGTCTTTAGCATTACGGTCTAACTGTTCCAATTCCTCATCTGATGCAATACCCGAACTTTGTATCCATTCCTTCATTTTCGAGATACAGTCAAAATCTGTTTCCCATTGCAAACGTTCTTGAGATTTATAACGCTCGTGGGATCCGGAAGAAGAGTGTCCTTGTGGTTGTGTCAGCTCTGTCACATGGATCAAACATGGGATATGTTTTTCTCTTGCAATTTTTGCCGCTTGTTCATAAGTTTCACACAAGCCAGCGTAATCCCAACCTCTAACTTTGAAGATTTCAATTCCATTGGTCAGTTCCTCCCTTTGGAAACCTTTTAATATTTCAGATATATCACCTTTTGTCGTCTGTATCTCATTTGACACTGAAATACCGTACCCATCATCCCAGATAGAAATGACAGCCGGAATTTGATGTACCCCAGCAGCATTAATTACTTCAAAGAATACACCTTCTGAAGTAGCGGCGTTACCTATTGTACAGAAAACAACCTCATCCCCTTTATTAGAGAAATAGGATAGATAATCTAAATTTCGGTTTTGCTTATATAGTTTAGATGCCAAACCTAATCCCAATACTCTCGCCATCTGTCCACCTGTTGTGGATATATCGGAAAAGGAATTCTTTTGCGCAGTCTGATCGAGCCATTTGCCCTGATCATCCAAAACCCGCGTAGAGAAATGACAGTTCATTTGCCTACCCGCTGATGAGGGATCTGCCTCAACATCCGGGTGTGCATATAATTGAGAGAAAAAATGATAGACATCACTGATGCCTGAAGCAAATATAAATGTTTGGTCACGATAATATCCCGATCGCCAATCACCATCTCTGAAGACTTTAGCCATCGCAATCTGTGCCAATTCTTTTCCATCGCCAAAAATACCAAACTTAGCCTTACCGGTAAGCACTTCTTTACGTCCCAATAAACTCACGTAACGACTTTCCAAGGCAGTTCGATAATCATTCACAATAATCTTTTTGAACTCGTCAAAGCTCAAAGTGGAAATAGATTCATTGTTTTGGTCAAATGCAGTATCAAACATATTCTTTTTTGTTTCAACAAATTTAACAAAAATATTATTCTATATAATTGGTGTTTGTCAAATAAATTGACAATCAATAGTTCGTATTTGAAATAGAATATTCTAATTTCTCAAATTAGTATTTTTTGCTAAAAATTCCTAATTTTTGCCGATTTTTAATTATTAATAGATAGGGTAGATCTATCTTCTTTTTTAATTTTAACTTTCTATTGTGAATTTTTCAACACTCCAGCTTAACGAGCTTCTTTTATCCAACATTGAAAAACAAAACCTCTCGACACTGACTGAAGTTCAGCAGTTAGCAATCCCGGCAATTTTGGCTGGAAGAGATTGTTTGACCATTGCTCCCACTGGAACAGGAAAAACAGAGGCTTTCGCTATTCCACTCGTGCAGCATTTGCTGGAAAATGAGCCAAAGCAGATTGCCTCCACCCTCGTTTTACTTCCAACACGTGAACTCTGCATACAAACCAAAAATAGAATCGCAAAACTGATTGAAGGAGCCAATCTTCATATAGCTTGCTTTTATGGTGGTGGAACCTACGAAAGCCAACTTGAAGTCTATCCCAAGGCGCAGATGATTCTGGCTACTCCAGGCAGGCTTCTCGATTTCATAGACCAACAGTATATCAACTTAGAAAATATTGACAAGCTCGTAATTGATGAGTTTGATCAATTGCTTGACCTGGGGTTTGCACTAGAAATCAATAAAATTATGCAAGCAGTTCCGAAGGCAAGACAATCTATTTTTGTATCAGCAACACGTACCTCAGAAATGGATAAAATAATCCGTAAAAGGCTCAACGATCCGATAGAGATTATAGTAGAAGATCATTTTAAAAAAGGAAAAATAGCCGAGTCAGTATTGTATGTTGATAAAAACGATAAAAAAAGTTTAGTTCGTTATCTCCTCGAAAATAGAATAAAATCACAAGTTCTTATTTTCACGCGTACAATACACAGTGTTGAACGGATTGAATCAGATCTTTGTCGAAATGGTATTTCAGCTATTGCATTATATGGCGATAAATCGCAACAGCAACGCGAGGACATCGTCAACAAATTTAGGAATCAAGAAAACAGGGTATTAATCGCAACAGATTTACTGGCGCGCGGCATAGATTTCCCAAACCTGGAAGCTATTATTAATTATGAAGTACCAGATTCCCCAGAAACATATACGCATCGCATCGGAAGAACAGGCCGTTCTCTAGCAGATGGTAAGGCCTTTACACTTTGTGATGCCGAGGACAATCAAAAATGGATTAAATTACAGTTATCGTTAAATAAACAAATACAGATTGACGACCAGCATCCCTTTTTATTGAGCTGGGAAAAGATGCTATCCAGTAGTCAAAACAATAGTCGAAAAGGGCAATCAAAATCACGAAAACGTCGTTAATTTATAATTATTCTTTTACTTTTACCTGCAATTAACAAATTCACAATCCAAGATGAGTACAATACATTTATTTGACGATAGTAATAATGCGAATGACAATCGGTTAGGAGATCTCGAAAAAACTATCATCATTAATAACCTTATGGAGGTTCCTTTTAGCGAACGGGATGAATTATGGCGCGATACCTTCTTAAAAAACGTAGCTGAATGTACCTTAAAGCTTGCCGAAACTGAAGTTGTGATCGGTCCAGACGGATTCCCCTACTTTCAGTTAGAAAGCGTACCCAAAGACCAGAATTTCCAAGCCTTTGTCATCAAAAACCGTTTAAAGGATTTTGTACTCCCAAAAGGTTTTGGTATTGCCATCAATACGCAAAATGAAAATCCAGATTGGATCTTTACTTATGGAGATTTGGTCAATTATTACTTGAATGAGGAGTTTTATACGGACCAGAGTATTTTTTCGCAAAAAAATGAACAAACCACAATTGGTAAAGATGAAGAAATATTAGTGGGTCAACCATCGGAAACGATCCTACCCCATCATGTTCGTGCACAACTTCGTGAGTTTTTAGATTATTATGGTGTAAAGAATGCCAAAATTATGCTTATTGCCCGTAATTATAAAGACGAAGAAAAAGCCTCTCAGGATTTAGTTTTTAATATCGTTGCCAATCAATTTAGGACGGAAAAAGAATTCACGAATATCATGGAAGCAATTGGCTGGTTTTTGCCAAGACATTATTCCTATATCGGATTGGATGAGTTTGCGATTGAAAATGGCTTTATGCCATTGTAGAAGAAAAGATTTGATTATATAAAAAATAGAGAATAAATAATGTTTCCATTTAACGTAAGAGTATACGGAATATTGATCAACGAGAAACAAGAAGTGCTGATCAGTGATGAAAGAACGGAAAATGTTTCATTTACCAAATTCCCGGGCGGAGGACTAGAATACGGAGAAGGTCTATTGGAGGCTTTAATTAGAGAATATCAGGAAGAGTGTGCATTTGATATTGCAGTTGTAAAGCATATCTATACAACGGATTTTTATGAAAAATCCAGTTTCAACGACAGCCAAATCATATCAATTTACTATTTAGTCAAAAATACATCAACCATTCAGATCAGAACGACTGACAAGGCTTTTGACTTTGATCCGGATGAGAAAGTTGAAGATAATAAACGTCAGTCTTTCCGATGGGTTCAAGTCCAAGCACTTCCAATTGAAGAACTCACTTTTAAAACAGATCAAGTTGCTTGGACAGAGTTTTTGAAAACACTTAAATGATAATATATTTTTAATTTTCGTCAATTTTATTTGTATTTAAAAAATAAACATATATCTTTACGTAAACCAATGGAAATACTTTATTTTTTTGAAGTATTGACCTTAATAATTACATTTTATTATTTTTTTGATATCTCGTCAGGACGAGATGAGTGAAGGAAGAAGCGATATCAAACAGACATTGGTTTATTGAATTTGTAAATTCCTAGTCCTATAGGTTTTTTAATAGTTAGTGTGATTTTATGGCGATACTCCCCGTATCGCCTTATTTTTTTTATTCTTCTGCGAACTATTGGTCACGATCAGTTTTAATTAAGCAATCACTTTTCTGCAAAGCTCCCCTTTCCACCACGCCTTTTACTGCTCTCGCAAGCCAGGAATTTATGAACTAACTTTTCATTTCTTTGTACAGACTCCTCCCCCTCGGGAAAATTCCAGCAAAGGGAAAGATAGCGGTGTCTCTTATTTGAATGCAACGAAAGAAGCAAAACACAAATTTTTATGCAATACATCAACATCTTTAAATCCGACTTTTGCCAGTAGGTCAAGCTGATAAACCAACGGTCTCGGTGTATCCTCATGTTGGATATAGGCAAATACATGATCACGATACGCTTCATTTTGCAAATTTGTTAAGTACGCTCCATATTTTTCGCGATAGATCAACCGCTGGAGGGGCACACTGTTTTGTTCAATTAAATCGAAAATCCATACACTGCCTCCGCTTTTGAGTAATCGATAAAGTTTCTGAAATGCAGTCTCCCAATCTTGGTCGTCCCTCAAATGGTGTAATACCGCAGTCGCAATAATAACATCAAATTTCCCTTCGGGAAGATCAGCATCTCGGAAATCGCCCTTAACCTGATGCACTTCGCCTCTTGTTAATGTCCCAACACGCTCTTTGGCTCTCTCTAACATAGGTAAGCTCAGGTCAACTAAAGTGATATCTGGATTGGAATTGACTTTATGTAATAGCTTCACATCATAATTACCCGCACCGCAGCCAATATCCAACACCTGTTCGAGATTTGGGTAAAGCGATGAAATTGCATCTGTGATTAGTTCCATATTCCATACGGCATCCAATGTGGTCGCCTGCCCCGTTTCCAAATTAGAGAACCGTTCGACATCCTTGTCAAATCGCGTTTCAATTTCCTGTAATGTTGCCTTATTCATAGTTATCTATTATTTACGAGCTCACTATGCTCTTTTTGTTTTTGATAAATACCATCTATAGCCGAATCATTTCTCCCTACCTTTAGACTTTCCCGATGGGGTATGGTATATAAATTTTAATTATTTAAAGGTAGGGTTAACTCGAATTCATTAAAAATATTTATTTTGTCATCGATTCATACCAAAAAAGTATCAATGGAAATCCGACATCTTATTTATTTCAAAACAGTAGCCGAAGAACTTCATTTCGGAAGAGCCGCCGAGCGTTTATTTATGTCCCAACCGCCACTAAGCAGACAGATCAAAGATCTTGAAGATGAGCTAGGCGTTATACTTTTCTTCAGAACAAACAAAAGGGTAGAACTGACTGAGGCTGGAAAATACTTTTTGGAAGAGGTCGGCGAGCTCCTACAGAGCTTAGAACATAGCAAAACAATCACTAAACAGATTCATAACAATATTTCAGGAGAATTTAAATTAGGCTACATCAGCTCAACACCCAAGCAGATGCTGGCAACAGTATTAAAACAGATTCAGCAGAAGTACCCCTATCTCCGAGTCAGCCTATTTGAAACATCCACACAAAAACAGAAAGCAGCATTAGAAAATGGGAAATTGGATCTCGGAATTATGCGGGCGCCTATATATGCAAGCGAACTTCTGATCACGCCACTATTTGAAGACCCAATGGTCATTGCGGGATCCACCGCAGTAGACTTTGAGAACATCAATTTTTTCAATGAAAATTTTATTTCCTTCAACCAAAAATATGCTTCCGAATACCATCGCCTAACAATCAATACCTGTAATCGCATGGGATTTGAGCCCAAGATTGTGCATCAGAGCAATTCTATGTCTTCTATCCTTGAACTGGTATCTCAGGGATTAGGCTTAGCCGTTGTTCCAGCATCGACCATAAAACAGTACCCACATCTGAAATTAAAGATCATGAAACTCGATGATGTAGATAGCAAAACTGAGGTTATTTTGGTTTCTAATATAAAAAGTAAGAATAGTGCGCTTGGAGAGTTCATTCAATGTATTCAAAAAGAATATCTTAAATTTAACAAGACATAATCAATGCCCTACTACTTTGTCCTGATTCAAACGATGAAAAAGACTATCATTACCTGCCTGCAATTGATGTTATTGCTACCGATATTAGTGTTCGGACAGCAGACAGCAGAAATTGACCAAAAATTACAGACAATTATGCAGCGCTATCAAGCAATTGGATTGAGCGTGGTACTGGTCAAAAACAACCAGATCGACTTTCATAAGAACTATGGCTACAAAAGAATAAAAGACAAAACCCCATTACATAACAATGATATCTTCCGGATAGCTTCGATATCAAAGTCATTTACGGCCACCTCTTTTATGCAATTGCTAAAACAGGGGCGCTGTTCCCTAGCTGATGATTTCGGAGATCTAGTCGGTTTCCCGATTAGAAACCCCAACTATCCTGACGTAAAAATCACTTTGCGAATGGTACTTTCCCATACGTCCAGCATCAATGATAAAAACGGCTATTTTAATCTGGATGTGATCAATCCATCCAAAAATCCAAACTGGAAAGATTCATACAACGACTATAAACCGGGCAGTCAATACCAATATTGTAATCTAAATTTTAATATGGCTGGAGCCGTATTGGAAAAACTGACGCAGATGCGTTTCGATAACTATATATCCCAGAATATTCTCAAGCCACTGCATCTTTATGGCGGCTATTGTGTTGACTCGCTGGATCATTCGAGATTTGTCCCTTTATATACATTCGATGAAAATGCAAATTTCAACGAAGAACCCAATGCATATGCCCCAAGACGAGATGAACTTGCCACTTATCAACTGGGATATACGACTCCTGTGCTCTCTCCGACTGGTGGTATGAAAATATCGACACTTGATCTTGCCAAATATATGCTCATGCATATGAACTATGGGAAGAGTGGCAAGAAGAAAATAATGGATAAAAAGTATGCAAAGATTATGCAAACAGCTGTTAATAGCGATGCAGGGTATGGCCTCGCTATTATGAACGAAAATATGGTAATTCCAGGTGTTACATTAACGGGACATACGGGCTCCGCTTATGGCTTATATAGTGCTATGTTTTTCAATCCTGTAAAAAAATATGGATTTGTAGTGATCACGAATGGTTGCAACATACCCGATAGCGAAAATTTTAATCCTCTTCTCAAAGACTGCATCCGTGCCTTATATGACATGTATATAAAATAGGCTAAAATGCAGTAAAAAAGTTTCACAATTTTTATTTTCAACTGTTTATTTTAACTGCGAAAAAAGGGCTTGATAAGTAGAAGAGTTGGAGCACACGCAAAATCATTCCCTGGCTTTCAGCCATAAAAATACCCCCACATAGTTGAACACTATTTGGGGGTATTGCTGTATTTCTTGCCTTTTTACTTATTTCTTATTTCCTACCCAGTTTACAATTGCCGGATCCAATGGATTGATTGCAGATCGAAAACGGTGCACCAATTGACCATTTTCATCAATCAAGAATTTTTCAAAATTCCATTTGATATCCCCAGTAAAATCCGGGTTATTTTGTGTGATCAAATACTTAAATAAAGGCGAGATCTGATCACCCTTCACATCCACCTTTTCTGCCATCAAAAAATCTACACCATAATTCTGTTCACAAAATTCCTGAATCTCGGTATTAGAGCCTGGTTCCTGCTGCCCAAAGTTATTCGCTGGAAAACCAATAATAACCAATTTATCGCCAAATGTCTTGTGTAATTCTTCCAGGTCTTTATACTGTTTCGTAAAACCACATTTAGAAGCTGTATTGACGATCAATATCTTCTTTCCTTTGAATTCGGACATTTTCACTTCCTGACCTTCAAGGGTCTTAAAAGTGAAATTATAAATTTCGGGATTGCCAAACAACATTGACATATACACCATAATACTTGCTATAATCATATTTTTTTAGTTTAAAGACTCAACAGTGAGTTACTCTCTCTTTCCAATACCGCATTGAACAATTCGTTAATCGGCGATTTGAGGATTGTACCAATCTTAATCTGATGTGCTTCACAGACTTCACGTAATAATAAATCAAAACTGTATGCTATTGATCCGACAAAGTGGCATTCATACTGATTGTAATCAGCATACGTTAAAATAGATGCTTGTACAAACTCTTCAAAACCACCTTTCACTAGGTCAATAATAAATGGATGGGTAATATTATCAGACATGAATGGCGCAAAAGATGCTAAAAAAGCATTTGGCCGTTCTTTCTGATAGACGTTTTTTATAACAATCTCTTTATTTATCCGGTATTTGATGGCAAACTTTTCGTTCAAATCTTTTGGCATGCGGCCATAAAGGAATAAACGCAGCAGCTTTTTTCCAAAATAAGCACCAGAACCTTCATCCCCTAGCACGTAACCATTGCCGTTGTGTGAAGGCATTAACTCTTCCCCATCAAAAAAGCTGAGATCTGATCCTGTACCAAGTGTAGCTACATATCCTTTTTTATTACCACAGGTCGCCAAAGCGCTCCCAAAAAGATCATTCTCAACAGCGATATAGGCATTTTCAAACAAGGGGGTCAAGGCATTTGAAACCATTTCACGACGGTCCGGGGTAATACAGCCTGCTCCAAAAAAATAAAGTTCCGTAACCTCATCCGCATAGGGTATTATTTCGGGTATTTCCTTAATAACCCGTGTGATTTCTTTTTCATTAACAAAAAAAGGATTGAGTCCATTTGTACTGAACGAAATAGGTGCACTGTCGGGCAACTCCAATTTCCAATCTGACTTTGACGAGCCACTATCAACAACTAAGATCATACAAATTCTTGATTATTTTCCCCTTATAAACTAGTGTATCAAATATACGAAAATTACGCCCAAACTGAAACGGCGATTCTTAAAGAAAATACGTATCTTGGATTTCTTATGTAACATCTTGACAATCCAATGAAACTTTTTAAATCAATTAAAGTTTAAAGGATTTAATGAACTATTGAAGAACCAACAAAACATTTTTTTGTTTGATTTAAGCATAAGATACTTTTAATTTTGTAAGCGCATACTAAAATCATCTTTCATGGATAGTGACCATTTAAACATACCGACAATAAACTTTGAGGTATCTTTTCCAGAAGTACAGGCTCATTACATTGACGTAAAAATGAGCCTCAAAAAACTCAATCAGCCCTATGTTGATCTAAAAATGCCAGTTTGGTCTCCAGGTTCTTACTTAATTCGTGAATATGCAAAAAATGTAGAGCGATTTAGCCCTGTCGATGCCAATGGAAATCCCGTTCCTTTCAGCAAAATATCAAAAAATACCTGGCGCATTACAACAGATGCACTAGATCAGATAGATGTACACTATTCGGTATATGGCTTTGAAGTCTCTGTCCGTACAAATTTTTTCGACAGTGACCACGCATTTATCGTCCCAACAGCAACATTTCTACATATTGAAGGTTATCTTAACGTCCCTTCGACTATCGTTATTGTACCAAAAGAAACCTGGAAAAGTATATCAACTGGACTTGAACGATTGACGCAACATACTTTCCATGCGCCCAACTTTGACGTTTTATATGACAGTCCGATTGAAGTAGGTAACCAGGATATTTGGAAGTTTCATGCTGCAGGAGTAGAACATGAGTGCGCCATGGTGGGTGGTGGCTCCTATGACAAAGAACGTCTTACCACAGACATTACACGTATTGTAGAAGAAGAAACCCGTATATGGGGATCAAATCCCAACAAACGTTATGTTATTATCACACACAATTATCAATCTGGTGGTGGTGGTCTTGAGCACCTCAACTCCACTGTACTGGGGGCTTCGAGAAATGCATATCGCAATGAACACAGCTACAAAACCTATCTAAGCCTCGTAGCCCATGAATATTTCCACCTTTGGAATGTTAAGCGCCTACGCCCCAAAGCATTGGGACCATTTGACTATGATGGAGAGAACTATACCACAGGGTTATGGATCATGGAAGGGTTTACCTCGTATTACGACAATCTAATCATTAAACGCTGCGGATTCTACGACGAGAAGGAGTATCTGACATTATTGGCAAATGACTTCAATATTGTATTGAACCGTCCGGGGCATGAAATACAATCTGCGGCCGCATCAAGCTTTGACACTTGGATTAAATATTATAGACCAGACGAAAATGCGATTAACTCATCCATTTCATACTATAACAAAGGAGCTATGCTCACTGCTTTGCTTGACATCAAAGTCATAGCAGCCACAGACGGTAAAGTAAAATTGGATGATATCATCCGCGCCGCCTATGAAGAATTCTTCTTAAAACTGGATCGCGGATTTGAAGAAAACGAATTTCAAAGTCTAGCCGAGCGTATTGCAGGCACCTCGCTAGACGACATATTCCAGGCTGCCCATCAAGATGGGGAGCTCGATTACAATGATTATTTCAATTTGGTGGGATACGAGATCGTAGACACCAACGAAGATAGCGACGCCTTAACGCTGGGAATAACGACCCACAAAATGGATGGTCTCATCAGTGTTGCCACCGTGGAGAAAGGAACCGGTGCTTATGATGCGGGATTGAGTGTAAAAGATGAATTGATTGCGATAAACAATATCAGATTAGATGTAAAAGACAAAGAGATCGATTTCATTACCCAGCATGCTGCGGATGGTGATGTATTGAATTTCCTAGTTGCAAGAGATGGTCTAGTGAGAGAGGTACCTGTTCAGATCAGAAGAAACAATAGAAAGGCCTATGAGATCCGTCCACTTAAAGAACAGACATTCTTGCAAGAGTTGCTCGGAAAAATTTGGATGGCCTAATACAGATATATATGTGAGCACAACACGATTGCGTGTCAATCCAAATTGAACTTTAAACAGCAAGCGCAGAAAAATATTTTTCTGCGCTTGCTGTTTATTTTAGAACTTATATCTTACCGAAAATCCTATTGGATCAAACAACTTGATACTGGATTCGTTTAAAAAATCGAAATAAGGTTTTACATCCAATGAAATCTGAAATGGAGTCTGAGGAATATTATATTCAATCCCCACAATACCGTCTATACTTAAATTAAGATGCGAATCGAACGAATGACGCTGACCCTCGATAATTTTGTCTTTTTCTTTGTACGATCCAATACTTCCACCAAAACCATAGTACCAATTTAGACCAGCTGTCAAAGGTTTGTAAATCTCATACAATCCAACGACACGAAATCGACGATAATCAGAATTGCTCTGAATACTCACAATACCTTCCAACGCATGATTCGAATTAAGCGTGTGACGATACGTAATCCCTTGAGCAGAGCCAAACCGCCCACCAATAGCGCCTCTATTATCCAGCTGAGCTACAGCTTTATTGGACAATACACCAAACATCAGCATTCCACCGACAGCCAAAAATATTTTTCTCATAAAAATTGAACGCTTTATATTCTCCTTTATATATATCAAAAGTAATAATTACAGCTATAACGACACAATGTTTAATTTGTTATGACATTAATCCCAATATCACCAACTTTATTTCTGATATTTTTTTTATATTTAAGTCAATAGTGGTAACCAAATAAACTCAAGTGATATGGGCAGAATTTTTGACTTTATAACCTTATATAAAGAAAAATACGCAAAGGACATTATGGTGGCAGGGAGAGATGCCAGTGGCAGCTGGAAAACTTATTCCACCAAAGAATATACAGAAGCAATTGATACTTTGAGCAGGGCTCTACTAAAATTGGACCTGAAGAAGGGAGATCGTGTGGGAATCATGTCCGGTAATAGGCCAGAATGGAATTTGGTTGACTTTGCCTGCAATCAAATCGGACTTGCAACAGTCCCCCTCTACCCCACTTTATCTGCACAGGACCTATCATTCATTGTCAACGATTCGGATGTCAAAGTATTATTTGTAAGCAATAAAGACTTGACTGCCCGTATTGAACAAGCGATCAAGGAACATGGCATACAGCCCCAAGTGTATACGTTTGACCAGATTGAAAATCATACGCCCTTAACCGAATTAATAGCAAGTGCAACAGACGACACAACCGATCTCGCTAGCCATCGCGATAGTGTTACGGAAGACGATTTACTGACATTGATTTACACCTCGGGTACCACAGGCCGCCCCAAAGGGGTATATCTCTCTCATAAAAACGTGTATAGCAATGTTACGGCCTGTAATTATTTGATACGAGAGGATTTTAAAACCGCACTTAGCTTTCTTCCATTATGCCATATTTTTGAACGTATGGTCGTGTATATGTATTACTCGAAAGGTATCCAAATTTACTTTTCAGAAACCTTGGATAATGTAGTTGCGGATATCAATGATGTAAAACCAGATGTGTTTACAACAGTACCGCGCGTACTTGAAAAAGTCTATGACAAAATTATCGAAAAAGGGAAAGCGCTCACCGGAATTAAAAAGAAGCTGTTCTTCTGGGCAGTGGACCTCGGGTTAAAATTCCAGGAGCCCGGTAAAAATGGACCATTCTACAATTTCAAACTCGGTATTGCCCGCAAGCTCATTTTTTCTAAATGGCAAGAAGCATTAGGAGGCAATATTAAGATTATCGTATCTGGAGGCGCAGCCCTTCAAGAGCGTTTAGCGCGCATATTTTGGGCAGCTGACCTGAAAGTACTTGAAGGGTATGGTTTGACAGAAACCTCTCCAGTTATTGCCGTAAATTCTTATCTGCCAAATGGTTTAAAATTTGGAACTGTCGGAAAGCCGCTCAAAAATCTTGAAGTAAAAATTGCCTCAGACGGCGAGATCCTTGTGAAAGGCCCTAGTATCACAACGGGCTATTATCAAAACGAAGAAGCGACGAAAGAAGCGTTCGATGAAAATGGCTTTTTCAAAACCGGAGATATTGGCGAAATTACCCCAGATGGGTTCCTAAAGATCACCGACCGAAAGAAAGAAATGTTTAAAACAGCTGGTGGAAAATACATTGCTCCCCAGTCTATTGAAAATAAGTTAATGGAATCCACCCTGATCGGGCAGGTCATGGTAATCGGTGAAAACAGAAAATTCCCAAGTGCGCTGATCGTTCCGGCCTTCGATGTTCTTTCAAAGTGGGCCGGTCAAAAAGGAATATCAAGCAGTTCAAATGAAGATATCATTAAAAATCCAGAAGTTGTTCAAAAATATCAAGAGGAAATAAACCGATTATCCAGTAACTTTGGACATTGGGAGATTGTCAAGAAATTTATTCTTTTACCAAAAGAATGGACAATAAATGAAGGTCAATTGACACCCAAATTGAGTTTGAAAAGAAAAGTTATTTTAAAAGAGAATGAGGCTGCAATCGACAAATTGTATGTGGAACAGCATCAAGAATAACAATTTGCACGATTATTGGAATGGGATAATCTTATTATGAAGCACGTTACACTAAAGGATTTATTTACACTTGGATACTGGAAAAATATTTGGCATGTCATGATTGATGCCTTTAATGGGTTCAATGATGACAAGTGCATGAAGAAAAGTGCGTCACTAGCTTATTATACAATCTTTTCGATAGGTCCGCTACTCATGATCGTCATTTGGTGTATCGGTTTCTTTTACGGTGAACATCTTCAAAGTGGCTCTTCTGCGCAGGATGAGGTGCTAGAAGAAGTCATGGTACTTTTCGGGCAAGATGTAACGACACAGATTCAGTCCTATCTCCAGAAAATTACTTTTGAAAACAAATCCAATATGGGGATCACCATAGGTATTGTCACCTTGGTCATTTCCTCTACGACCTTGTTTGTCGATATCCAAGATTCTATCAACAATATCTGGAAAGTGAAGCCCAAACCCAAGAAAGGTTGGTTAAAATTGATCATCAATAGATTGATTTCCTTTTCCATCGTTATTGCTTTAGGTTTTTTATTAATGGCTTCATTAATGATAAACGGGGTTATCGTCGCAGTAACCAATTTGGTTATGACTTATTTCCCCATTATTCCAATTGCGCTGATATCTTGGGTAAATACCGGCATTACATTTTCTATTATCGTTATATTATTTGGGTTTATCTTTTCGTTCCTACCGGATGCCAAAGTGAAGTTTCGTGATATGCTCGGTGGGGCAATTTTCACCGGACTCCTTTTTATGTTAGGCCGCTACGGCATCTCACTTTACCTCAATCTCTCTTCCACAGCTAGTTTTTATGGTGCCGCAGGTTCTATCATCATCATGTTATTGTGGATCTATTATTCCGCTGCGATCCTTTATTTTGGTGCTGAATTTACTAAATTCTACGCCATCAAATTTGGAGCGGGTATTGTACCTTCAGCGTTTGCCGTAGCGATTGAACAAACAGAAAAAGTAAAGAAAATGGGCACTGATGCAGAAGCCCATATCGGAGATACAATTCAAGTCTTAAAGTAGTCACACTATTTTTTTTCTTTTTTTCCACTGATAGAGCCGTCTATTCCGATCACATCGATGACCCTATCGCCAATTTGTGTGATATCTGATTTCAGACCAATCATCACCGTAAAAATATTGACCGGTGTATCCTGTATCTTTCTGAAATTATGCAAGTAACCCAGCTCCAATCCAAGGAAAAAGCCATTGAATTTGTAGTCAGCTCCAGCACCTAGTTTACTGGACAGGTTAAAACGATTTATATTTTCCATTTTAACCAGCTTCTGATCAGCCATTACATTCGCACGGGGCTCACTTGTCAAGCCTATTCCCGGTCCAAGAAAACCGTAAACATTCAATCTGCGCATCTGTTTTCGCACACCGCCTGAAAATGCGAAAGTATAAAAGTTCGTATTTGCATCTTCAATGCGATAGGCATAATCGGGATCGGGCAGACGTTGTTTGTATTTAAATGATAAAGTGTATAGTGTTGGCGAAACAAAAAACATGGAATTTTTAAGAGAGATATCCAACCCAATACTACCTGAAAATTTTGGAGAGAGTATATCCCTGGTTTTCCCTATGGGAAAGCCCATCCCAGTTGTTCCCCAATAATAAACTTTTCGGTAATGAATTGTGTCAACACCCCCTTGCGCATAGGCATTGGCACACAAAGAAAGAAAAATAAAAGCAATAAGAAATCTTTTCATTTAAAAGCGTTTAATACTGAATAAGAACAATATTAAACGCATAATGTTCAAGGCCGTAAGAATATTTTAAAGATAACTTTTGGATTGTGGTCCTTGATTAAACAAAAGATCGATAATACTCAAGTCCGGATAAAAACCGTTCTTGTCCTGGAAAACCTGATAATACTCTTTCGGAGCGACCAAAATACTTTCTTTTTTCGGATGTATTATTTCGCGATAATCAGCGATTGACGAATCGTTGGCACCATATTCTTCTGTAAAGGAAACAGTTCTTTTCAACTTAATTGACTTTAGTATAAGCTCCAGCTGTGCGACATTAAAGTCGACCAAGTAATCAAATTTTTCATGATAAAAACGGCTGAAATCATCTTCGTAATATTCAAAATACGCAGAACTTCTGTAAGCGGTCTGAATACTCAACCAATGTAAGCGTTGCCAGTCAAATTCATAACTTATCCGGATATCCTTCATCGGAACCCGATCTTTATTGCCGTGTTGGATCGGCACAATTAAATCCTGCACGCCATTGGCAGAAGCAATACGAGCCCGTGTGCGATAGCTTTGTTTTTGAAAATGTTCATATTTTTCGATGACAAGCGGAAGATTATTCTCCTGTATGGTATGAAAATAAGATATCGGCGGAAGATAACATGCTGGAAGTAATAACTGCGATTCCATAAAAACTGATGATTTTTGTTATAAGTGACGCAAAAATAACTTAATTTAAGGATATTTGTAAAATACTACTGGGAATTTTAGCTATAGCATGAAACAAAAAGCGTTAAACGCATTAATCTATATTATCTCTCTTCTCCCCTATTGGTTTCTATATTTGATTTCCGATGGGTTGTATTATATTCTTTATTACATCATTGGATATAGAAAGAATATTGTATTTCAAAATTTAGAGAATGCTTTTCCGGAGAAGACCGATGCTGAACGATTAATAATCGCAAAGAAATTCTATCGCTTTTTTCCAGACTTACTTGTGGAATCCATCAAATTAAAAACGATTACCGCTGATGAAGTCAGAAAAAAAATGACGTTGGAGAATGAGGAAGAATTAACCCGCCACCTCGCTGCCGGAAAAAATGTAATTGGAGTCACCTCGCATTATGCCAATTGGGAACTTGGCATACATCGTTTGAGTCTGATCACTAATTTTCCCACGTTAATCGTATATAAGCCGTTAAACAACAAAGATATAGATACAGTATACAATAGCATGCGAGGTCGTTTTGGGGCTGAAATGGTTCCAATGAAACAAATTCTCCGGCATATTGTAAAGTTAAAAGGCCAACCCAATATTAGCATATTGGTAGCTGATCAGACACCATTGTATTCCGATTCGGATTATTTTATCAATTGGTTAAATCAGGAAACATTGGTTTATACTGGTGCCGAGCGTCTATCAAGAATTAGCAAAGCACCGATCGTTTATTGTTATATCGGCCGTAAGGCGAAACGAGGACAATACTTCTGTAAGTTTGTCACCTTGGTAGAAGACCCTTCGAAATTTGCCGAACATGAGATAACCGATTTACACAATCGTTTTGCAGAACAGCTTATTCGTGAAAATCCCGAATATTGGCTTTGGTCACATAATCGTTGGAAAAGAAAACGTAGAAAATGAGTAAATTACCTAAAGTAGCTGTTGTCATATTGAACTGGAATGGTCGTTTTTTCTTAGAGAAATTCCTGCCCTCCGTCTACAACAGCTCTTATCCAAATATTGAATTTGTCATTGGTGATAACGCATCGGACGATGATTCCATCCTATTTGTCAAACAATACTACCCTACGATCACCATTCTTGAAAATGACAAGAATTATGGTTTTGCTGGAGGTTACAACAAAGTCTTGGAGCGTGTGGATGCAGATTACTATGTCTTACTAAACTCCGATGTAGAAGTCTCACAAAACTGGATTGAGCCTGTTATTTCTTACATGGAGGCCAATCCAACTATTGCTGCAGCACAGCCTAAGATTCTTTCCTTTCATAGTAAAGAAAAGTTTGAACATGCCGGTGCTGCTGGCGGTTACTTGGACTATTTTGGTTTCCCTTTTTGCCGAGGTAGGATTTTACACGAAGTGGAAGAAGATCTTGGTCAATATAATCAAGAATCCGAGATTTTCTGGGCTTCTGGTGCGGCTCTTTTTATCCGGGAAAAGGCCTGGAAAGAAGCAAACGGTTTAGATGAAGATTTTTTCGCACATATGGAAGAAATTGACCTCTGTTGGCGGTTAAAAAAAATGGGGTATGGCATAGGCTACTGCCCGGCATCTGTCGTTTACCATGTAGGTGGTGGCACATTAAATGCTAGCAATCCCAAAAAAACCTATCTCAATTTCAGAAATAATCTCGTCATGTTACAGAAGAACCTACCATGGGGTAAAGCAATTTGGATTATTTTCCTGCGCCTCTGGTTCGATTTAGCGGCATTGATAAAATTTTTGATTGACCGTAAACCAAAAGATGCCTGGGCCGTCAGTCGCGCCCATCAGTATTTCTTCCTAAATATTTTTAAAAATGCTAGAAAACGAAAGAAATATACAGCGATAGAAAATCAGCAGGGACAGTATAATAATTCAATTATTATTGATTTTTATACGAATAATAAACATAAATTTTCACAATTGAACCCAAAGGATTTCAAATAAACTATTGAAACTCCTAAACGTAAAATGCATAAAAACGCATTTTAAAAATAAAGCATTCCTAGCAACAAGATTCTTTATTTATTTTATTTAAACGTACTTTTTATTTGTAATTTTGCAACATGTCGGTGATGGATATTGAAAAAAAGATAAAAGACTTAACAGCGGAACTAAATCATTATAACTACCAATACTATGTATTGGCGAATAGTCTTATTTCGGATTATGACTTCGATCTTAAATTAAAAGAACTCGAAGCATTAGAACGTCAATATCCAGCGTTCGCTGATCCAAATTCGCCTACACAACGGGTAGGTGGAGATATCACCTCCAAATTCAAAACTGAAAAACACCGCTGGCCCATGCTTTCTTTGGGCAATACCTATAGCCAGGAAGAATTATTTGACTTTGATCAGCGCATTCGCAAGATCATTGGTGATGAGTTTGAATATGTTTGCGAACTAAAATTCGACGGTCTTTCTATTAGTCTTACTTACGAAAACGGCATACTCAGCAAAGCGGTTACCCGCGGTGATGGAACACAAGGTGATGTGGTCACAAGCAATGTCAAAACTATCCGGTCTATTCCGATCAGACTCAAAGAAGGCGATTATCCAGATCAGTTTGAAATTCGAGGAGAAATATTTATGCATAAATCCGCTTTTCTTCGTTTGAATAAAGAACGCGAAGATAACGAAGAGCAAACCTATGCCAACCCACGCAATTTTGCTTCTGGCACGATAAAACTCCAAGATTCAGCGGAAGTTGCCAAAAGACCTTTGGATTGCTTTCTCTACTTTTTATATTGCGACAATAGAACCAACTTATTTCACGATCACTGGAATAGTTTGGAACATGTAAAAAGTTGGGGCTTTCACGTCTGTGAACACACCAGAAAATGCAGTACATTGGCCGATGTTTTTGAATTCATAGACTATTGGGACACCGAACGCCATAATCTCGGATACGAAATTGATGGTATCGTAATCAAAGTAAATGATTATGCCCAACAGGAAGACCTGGGTTTTACAGCGAAGAATCCAAGATGGGCCATATCTTATAAATTCAAAGCTGAACGTGTTGAGACAACTCTCAATACCATTAGCTATCAAGTAGGTCGCACGGGAGCAGTTACTCCTGTTGCTAATCTGCAACCTGTTCAACTAGCAGGCACCACTGTCAAAAGAGCATCTTTGCATAATGCGAATGAAATTGCTCGCTTAGATTTACACCAAGGAGACACGGTCTATGTGGAAAAAGGCGGGGAGATTATTCCAAAAATCATTGGTGTGAACCTTGAAAAAAGATCCACAGATGCAATAGCCTTCACCTATCCGGATACCTGCCCTGAATGTGGCACGACATTAATCAGACAAGAAGGCGAAGCCGTTCACTATTGCCCCAATGAAACAGGATGTCCACCACAGATCGTTGGCAAAATGCAACATTTTATCGGGCGCAAAATGATGGATATCGAAGGGATGGGAGATGAAACTGTAGAAACCTTTTTCAAAAAAGGACTCTTGCACAATATCGTAGATATCTTTGGCCTAAAAGATCATCAAGAAGACTTGCAGCAATTAGATCGCTTTGGCCAAAAATCCATAGACAATATGCTTGCGGGTATTGAAAAATCAAAAGAGAAACCTTTTGAGAAAGTATTGTTTTCTTTAGGCATACGCCATGTTGGTGAAACAATTGCAAAAAAACTTGCCCAGCATTTTAAGAATATTGATGCGCTTGCACAAGCTTCCATAGAAGAAATCGAAGGTGTTCAAGATATTGGGCACCGTATTGCTGAAAGCGTCAAAGAATATTTAGACAATCCTATTCACCAGCAACAGATCATCAGTCTAAGGCATTATGGACTCAACTTAGAAGTTGAAGAAAAAGAGATTACGCTGGCAAGTGAAAACCTCAGCGGAAAGACTTTTTTGATTTCAGGTGTATTTACCGATTATTCCAGGGAGCAACTGGCGGATTTGATTGAGAGCAATGGAGGGAAAATGCTTTCTTCTATCTCCGCAAAATTGGATTACCTCGTTGCTGGAGATAAAATGGGGCCATCTAAATTAGCAAAGGCAGAGAAATTGGGTATCCCAATGATTAATGAGAAGGAGCTATTAGACCTTATTCATTCCAAATAAGATTTTTTAATTAAATTTATATAAATACAAAAACAAGATGAACGAGCTTCACGGCGCAGGAGTAGCATTGGTCACTCCTTTTAACTCAGATGAATCTGTTGATTTCGAGGCATTAGGCCAACTAATTGACTTGCAAATTAACGAAGGTATGAATTATTTGGTTTCTTTAGGTACAACTGGAGAAGTTGCCACTTTAACCAATGATGAACGAAAGCGCATCTGGGATTTTACTGTCAAGCGCGTGAACGGTAGACTTCCTTTGGTTGCTGGAATTGGTGGAAATAATACTGCCGAAATTGTGGAGCAAATTAAAAATTTTGATCCAACAGGCTTCTGCGCAATTCTATCGGTATCTCCTTACTACAACAAACCAACACAAGAAGGCATTTACCAGCATTACAAGGCTGTTGCAAACGCCTCTCCACTTCCGGTTATTTTATACAATGTACCTGGACGTACAGGTAGCAATATAACAGCACAGACAACATTACGACTGGCCAATGATTTCTCCAATATCGTAGCCATCAAAGAAGCTTCTGGAAATTTTGCACAATTCAGCGAAATTCTACGGGATAAACCAGCAGAATTTCTATTGATTTCTGGAGATGATCCGGTTACCTTACCAATGATGTCACTTGGAGCTGTCGGTATTATTTCAGTAATCGGAAATGCTCTACCGAAGAAAGTAGCCACTTTAGCCAAGCTATGTGCCGAGGGCAATTATGTTGCAGCTAGAGCAATACACAATGATCTCCTTGACATCACTGAGCTTTGTTTTATTGAAGGAAATCCCGCTGGCGTAAAATATATCCTACAGGAATTGCGTATCGGAAACGACACGCTACGTCTTCCTTTAACACCTGTCAGCGAGAAAATACAAGTAGCGATCAAAGAAGAATTAAAGAAATTGAACTAACGATAAGCAGGTTCGTTTGAGAAAAGTTTAGATCCCCCACAGGATCTAAACTTTTTTACTTTAAGACTTTGCAATATAACAATATAATACCTACCTTTGCACTTCCACAAATGTGGAATTTTAAATAACAAAATTAATTAACAAAATGCAACAGTACGAATCTGTAATCGTTCTTACCCCGTTGCTTTCTGAAGATGCTGCGAAAGAAGTAATCGCAAAATTCAAAAACATCTTAGCAGAAGGCGGAGCCGAGATTGTCGCTGAAGACAATTGGGGTTTGAAAAAATTAGCGTATCCAATCCAGAAAAAAACAACTGGATTTTATCACTTAACTGAATTCAAGGCTCCAGGTGAATTAATCAACAAATTAGAGGTTGAATACAAACGTGATGAGCGCATTATGCGTTTCTTGACTGTAAGTTTAGACAAACATGCTAGAGCTTACAACGAGAAAAAACGTAGCGGTGCATTCAACAAAAAAGCTGAAACTAAAACTGAGGAGGGCGCAAACTAATGGCTAACGAAAATATCCAATACGTAACTGCTCCTAAAGTAGAGGAC
>JAITLV010000201.1 GCA_031277685.1 Sphingobacterium sp.
ATACAGGGGTAGACCGTTATATTTTTCCATTTACCAAGTCCTATTCCTTTGGAGTTCAATTTACATTTTAAGACTTGGGTATTTATTGTATCATAATTAAAGAAACTAGAAGATGAAAAATAATAGAACAAATTATAAATGGATTCTTTGTATCGCTTGTGCGCTAAGCACGACATTGTCCTGCAGCGATAAATTGGATTTAACATCACCGGACAAACTTACTTCAGATAATTTCTGGCGTAATGCCGAGGATGCTGAGTCTGGACTTTCTGCTGCCTATTCGCAGTTGGAAGCAGCAACGGATGTATGGGAATTTGCGGAGGTAAAATTTCCGGTCGAGGCTTATCGTGAAGATGCTTGTGAAATCGGTAGCGATGCATTGAATTATCAAACCTGGGTAGAACTCTATAATTTTACCTATACCAATGGTAACAGTCAATTTACGGCCTATTGGAGTAAAGCTTATCGCGGGATTTCTTATGCAAATCAAGTGATAGAGAAGACCGCACCCATTGAAATGGATGCTAATAAGAAAAATCAGATTATTGCCGAAGCAAAGTTCTTGCGCGCCTATTATCATTTAAAACTATTGCTCAACTGGGAGAAGATCGTTGTCCGCGATCAATATATTACCAGTGAAGGAAAGATTAATAAGGCTTTGTCTACACGTGATGAGGCGTGGGCTTTTATTATCGGGGATCTGGAGGCTGCGGTTGGCAATTTGCCTGTGAAACAGGAGGCGACCAATGTTGGTCGAGCTACCAGAGGGGCGGCGAATGCTTACCTTGGCTACAGCTATTTAACATCAGCATATGAAAATACAGCCAAAAAAGAGGAACTGCTCGGAAAAGCTGAACAGGCGTTCAAAGCTGTATCTGGATATAGCTTAGAGAAAAATTTCCTTTCTATGTTTGATGGAACCAATAAAAACAGCGCAGAGTCTATTTTTGAGCTTCAATTTACCGACAACACAGCTAATGGTGCAAGTTACCGGACTGCATTGCATAAGTGGATCGCTGTGGGCGAATTGGGCGGATGGGATGAGATCTTACCAAGCAAGATGCTCTTGGATGAATTTAAGAAGGAAGGTAAAATTGCAACGACGGGGCGTTATGATTCCCGCATGTACCAGACGGTATTCTGTAATGATCCTTACTTTAATGATTTGAAGAATGGGGGAGTCTATGGCTTTACCTACGATGAAATATTTGGGGCCGGATCTGACCGGGCAAGTTTCAGAAAATATTTACCACGGACAGCAGCCGATTTAGATAAATCCCGTACAGCCGTCAATCTTCCGTTGATGCGGTATGCTGATGTATTGTTGTTATTGGCTGAAACCTTGAATGAACGCAATCGCCCTGCGGAGGCAATCCCTGTGATCAATCAGGTACGTCAGCGGGCGGATATGCCAGCACTGCCATTGAATCTGTCTGTTACTGAAGTAAAGAAACGTATTGAGCACGAACGTATAGTCGAATTTGCGCTGGAAAATACTCGGTTTTATGATCTAAGAAGATGGGGGAAAGCAAAAGAGGCACTGCAAGCTGTTGGCAGAAATAGTTTTGATCCAGCCAGACATAATTTTTATCCTGTTCCATTATTGGAGATCAAATCGAATGATAAAATTAATTAAATAGGATGTTTACTGTTTTTTTTATCATGCTTTTAGGTGTAGGAATAGGGATAGGACTCCGGTCTTATCCTATTCTCAAACATACGGGTTTTCTTGTCCGTTTGGTCATATTTGCCCTCTTGTTTCTTTTGGGACGGGAGGTCGGACAGAATCCAAAAATAGTGGATAATCTGGATACGTTGGGATTGCAGGCCATACTGATTACATTCACTGGAGTGGCCGGTAGCATCCTCTGTTCATGGTTTATTTATCGTTTTTTCTTTAGTAAACATGAAAGGTAGTTTGATTATTCTGGCATTTTTTATTGCAGGTATTTTTGTTGGGTTCAAGGGAATTATTCCAGCCGAACTGCTGAAGGAGGAATGGAATAGCTATGTGCTCTATGCATTGATGTTGCTGGTCGGGGTAACCATCGGCTACGATAGGGAGCTACTGGTATCTTTACGAAAAGTTAATCTGAGCATCATGCTCGTGCCACTTGGAACCATCGTGGGGACATTGTTGGGCACATTTATAATTAGTTTTTTTATGCGGGACTGGAACGCGGCCGACAGCATGGCTGTGGGATCTGGGTTCGGTTACTATTCATTATCGAGTATTTTTATTACACAATATAAAGGGGTTACCTTGGGTACAATTGCATTAATGTCGAATTTGATGCGTGAACTGATGGCGCTATTGATGGCACCAATCGTACGGAGATGGTTCGGCCCATTGGCTCCTATTTCTGTTGCGGGAGCCACAAGCATGGATACTGCATTACCCATTATTACACAATATTCCGGCAAACAATATATTCTTGTCGCAATCATCCACGGTATTTTGATAGACCTTAGTGTTCCCTTTTTAGTTACTTTTTTTTGTTATTTATGAGAAATAAGATCAAAACCTTATTGATTACAATCAGTTTTTGTTTGATTTTGGCTGGATGCAATACCGTCAGAACTACTAAAATGGATAGCTATGGGGGGCTGCTTCGGGTCGAGCAGAACCCAGAGGGAAAGGAGCGCCGGACAAATCCATTTTATACCGACCGCGGCGCTTGGATTGGATTTGGAATCCATGAAGACAAGGAGGTGACAGGTTTTTGTGGGCCTTACGACCTGGATGGCCGTTCCTGGTTAAGTAGTGCCTTGTTACAGGTTGGAACTAACCCTTCGGGCAAAGTTAATCTCCTGACTCAGGATAGCAGCTGTTATTATCCTGATAGGCTGTGGATGCGTCTGCGGGGAAAAGATCTGGAAATTGAGCAAACCCTAAAACTTGTCTCCTCGACGGCAGCAATCCTCCATATTCAAAGTAAATCATCGAAAGAATTGTGGTTATATGGTGATTTGAATAAGGGGGAATGGACGCTAACTGACAATACATTGTGGTCGAAACTTCCAAACGGTGAACTCCTGTTATTGTCTTTTGAGGCTGGTGTAGAACTACGCTGCCATCAGGGGAAATATGAAGCCCGTTTAGGAAAAGCAGATACTCGGGTTGTCCTATCACATTATGCGAACCCGATTACGCTGGAGAAAGCGCTCGTAGCAGCGAAAGCCGCTGTTGAGCAAAGTACAAAGCTGGGGGAGCAACATACAGTACGGTGGATGAATTATATCGATTCAAATACACGTCCTGAGCTCACAATGAGGGAGCATCGCATTATGGTAAAAAGCATGATGACGCTGATGAGCAATTGGCGGAGTGCAAAAAAGGAACTAAAGCACGATGGTGTGGTTCCCTCACATGTTGCGGATTACTTTGTCGGGTTCTGGGCCTGGGATTCATGGAAACATGCTGTTGCACTGGCCCAGATAGATCCGGCTTTAGCGAAAGATCAGGTTCGCGCTATGTTTGATTTTCAAGATAGCGTCGGGATGATTGCCGATTGTATCTATACCGACCATCGTGAGAATAATTACCGTGATTCTAAGCCTCCATTGGCCGCTTGGGCAGTAAATGCCATTTATGAAGCCGATCATGACTTATCTTTTGTGCGGGAAATGTATGATAAACTAGTTTTGTATCATGCGTGGTGGTTTCGTTATCGGGATCACAATAAAAACGGTATCTGTGAGTATGGGGCGACAGATGGTACATTGGAAGCCGCAAAATGGGAAAGCGGAATGGATAATGCTATCCGTTATGATAGTACCCAAATGCTAGTAAACGAAAAAGGTGCCTGGAGCATGGATCAGGAGTCCGTAGAGCTTAGTGCTTACCTCGAACTGGAACGAAAATATCTCATGCATTTTGCGGAGTTGCTCGGAGTGCCCTTTCGTGGGAAAAAGGAGCCTTATCTTGCTATGGATTACTTTTTTGATAAGGAGCGTGGTTATTACTTTGACCGTAAACTTGATGGGCCACTTATTACATGTTTTGGCCCTGAAGGATGGTCTCCCTTATGGACCGGTTTAGCTACAGCAGCGCAAGCTGAAGCTGTGGCGCATGTGATGCGAGATACTGCCAAATTTGGTTCCTTTGTTCCTTTCCCTACCGCTGCCCTGGATGACCCTAAGTTTATGGATAGGGGATATTGGCGCGGACCTATTTGGTTGGATCAAGTTTATTTCGCAATTTCTGGCCTAAGGAGATATGGTTATCAAAAAGAGGCCGATCTATATACCCAGCAAGTCTTTGAGCGATTGGAGGGATTATCAGGCACTGGGCCGATTCATGAGAACTATGAAGCCCGTACGGGAAAAAGGCTCAAAGCACCACATTTTAGCTGGTCAGCCGCTCACTTGTTTCTGCTCTACAAGGAACTGAAAACTTCTGGTCAGAGCAAGTAGATAGAGATAGTCAGTAATATCTTAGCTTCCGGTTCAGTATTTGTATTAACTACGCTGGATCGGAAGCTTCGTTTATTCCGAAATTATTTTCGGACACTCAAAATGTCTAATCGAGCGTGTTTTCTGTTTTTTGTATACTGTATGTAAGATTTAGTTTATTGCAGTTTAGCCTTATTGATTGCCCTTAACTTTTTTCTTACTTTTGTATCTATGGTCTATTTATACGCAAAAGCAGTTCATATTATCTTTGTGGTTTGTTGGATGGCTGGATTATTTTATATCGTTCGCCTATTCATCTACCATACGGAAGCCAAATCTAAATCTGCGGAAGAATATGGGGTTTTGCATAAACAGTTTATACTGATGGAGAGTAAATTGTGGTGGATTATTACCACACCGGCCATGTATCTCACGATTCTGGCGGCTCTTGTGATGCTCTATATTAATCCGGGACTGTTAGCTATGGGCTGGATGCATGTGAAACTTACTTTTGTATTGGGACTGATCCTTTATCATTTCGCCTGCCAAAGGATTATGTTTCAATTAAAAGGTGAGTCATCCACTTGGTCCTCAACTAAATTGCGTCTTTGGAATGAATTAGCGACTGTCTTGTTATTTGCTATAGTATTTACTGTTGTATTAAAGTCTGCTCTCAATTGGATATTTGGTGTCCTGGGACTTTTAGTACTATCCATATCCCTCATGATGGCAGTCAAACTCTACAAAAAGTTCAGAAATAAAAGTAATCCGAACAAAACGTTAAATTCTTAATTTTCTTAATCCTTTTTAATTATTGTTAGTCGAACGATTATAAATTGAAAAGGAATATGTACAAGAAACTTTTGACCGTGATCATGTTGCTTACTATAGCAACCGGAGGATTCGCCCAACGATATAGACCTTATGGTGGATCATTAAATATCTATTCAACTGACGCCCCTTTCTTCCTTTATATCAATAATGTTTTGTACAACAATAGGGCCTCAACTGATATCCGTGTGCCTAATTTGCAAAATCCGAAATATAATCTGCGTATCGTGTTTGCTGGTAGACAACGGACAGCCTTAAACGGAAATGGCGTACAGTTCGTCAATCGAAATGGCCAATATATGGATGTAGTGTTTTCAGTAAGTAGCCGTGGGGGAAATAGAGGAATTGTCCTGGAGTCCATGAATCCTGTTGGTCGATATAATAGTTATGACAATGGGTATAACTACAATGACAATAATAGCAATCAGGATAGGTATTACAATGACCAGCAGCAAGAGGATAGGCAGAGTCGGTCAGCGGATGATAGGGGCTACGATCGACAAAATCAGGATAATACGATTGATAATAATGAATATCAAGGAAAAAATGATGCTAACCAGCTAAATGATTTACTCAATCAAAAGGAAAATGATCAAGACCGTTTGGCAATAGCTTCTCAGGAGCTGAAAAATAGACGATTGCGCAGTTCCGAAATAATAGATCTCATGGAACTGTTTGTAAGAGATGATAATAAATTGGCCTTTGCTAAGTATGCTTACTCCAGCTGTGTGGACAAAGAAAACTATGACAAGGTTGGTGATGCATTGTCTTTTAGTTCTACACGGGAAAAGTTAACAGCTTTTATTAAAAATCAACGTTAATTGCCCGTTGGTTCAGATTGAGATTCCTTTTTCAGTTCTGTAGACTATGAGCAAAACAAAAAACAGTAAACACTTTCGATTTTACATCAACGATGGGCTGTCAGTGGTCAACAATGCGCCAAGAATGATGTACAGTGGGCGCTTGTTGACCGATAATAAGTCGTCAATGGTCAACAAAGCGCCAATAGTGAACCACAAGGAGCCAACAGAGACAAATAAAATTAATCGTGGATTTATTCTGCAAAACAGATGTATTTCAACTCCATGTATTCATCGAGCCCATGTTTTGATCCTTCACGGCCGACACCAGATTGTTTTACACCCCCAAATGGAGCGGCAGCATTAGAAATTAATCCGGTGTTGACTCCCACCATACCTGCCTCAAGCTGTTCTGCTACACGAAAGCAACGGTTTATATTGCTACTGTAGAAATAGGAGGCGAGACCAAATTCGGTGTGATTGGCCATTGCTATTCCGTCCTCTTCCGTTTTGAAACTGAACAATGCGCAGATAGGACCAAAAGTTTCTTCACGAAATATAAGTGCTTCTTTGGGGATATTGGTAAGTACTGTTGGCTGAAAGAATAGATCTTTGATTACATTCCCTCCTGTTGCCAATTCTGCACCATGTTTTATTGCGTCCTGGACATGATGCTGTACCTTTTCTAAACCTTTGGCATTGATCAATGGCCCTACTTGAACACCTTTGTCTAATCCGTTTCCCACCTTTAATTGGCCTACCGCCTGCGTAAGTTTTGTCGCGAACTCATCGTAGACGTCTTCCTGAACCAAAAACCGGTTGATGGAAACACAAGTTTGGCCAGAATTTCGGAATTTACCAGCAATAGCGCCTTGCACTGCAGCATCTATATCCGCGTCATTAAACACAAGGAAAGGTGCATTTCCACCCAATTCCATAGAGACCTTCTTAATGTTTGAAGCTGATTGTTCTATCAGGGTCTTTCCAACCTCGGTAGATCCTGTAAAGGAGAGTTTCCGTACGAGATCATTTGTAGCAAGTTCCTTTCCTATTCCGGCACTGTCCTTTCCCGTAATGACATTGAAAACGCCTTTTGGTAGACCAGCTTCTTCGGCCAGTTTAACCAGCGCTATCGCCGATAACGGTGTTTGCGAAGCAGGTTTTAACACAACAGTACAGCCTGCAGCTAATGCCGGGGCGACTTTTCTGGTAATCATAGCCAATGGAAAATTCCAGGGGGTAATCGCCGCGACAACACCAACACCTTGTCGGATTGTCATCATTCTTGTTCCTTTTTTTTGAACTGGGATAGTCTCTCCATAGGCTCTTTTACCCTCCTCGGCAAACCATTCAACAAATGAACTTCCATAGTCCACTTCCACTTTCGATTCGTTAAGGGGTTTTCCGCTTTCAAGCGTCATAATTTCAGCAAGAAGGTCTTTATTTTGTCGAATGTGATTATACCATTCGCGAACAATCGTACAGCGTTCAGAAACTGTTGTATTTTTCCAGTTTTTCCATGCCTTGTCGGCGGCTTGTATGGCTTTGGTACAATCTGCTATGCTCAAATCCGGCAATGTGGCTATCGTTTTTCCAGTTGCTGGGTTAACAACATCAAAGGTTTTTTTTGATGTGATAAATTTTCCGTTTATATAGGCTTTGTCAATTAGAAGTGGATTTTTCATTGGACATGTTGTGTTTGTTTATGTTATAGGCATTGATGCTGCCTGTGACCTATTTAGTCTTGTGGTATATTGTGTTGGACTATTGATCTAATAGTTACTTTTGGAACAATATCGTTCCACCTATTGTTTTGCAAAGGTGTAACTTTATTAGCAACATCGTCTAAATCATTTTTTTTCGTTGCTGTTCGTTAGGGATTACACAGTATTTATTTGTTCCAAACCATTTATACCTATTTTTTGCAAAATAATCATAACATGCGTCTAGCCACTTCCCAGGGAGTATTTTTAGAAAACATAATATCGAATAGGGGAGCCCCAATTGCTTACATATCTTTAATATTGCTTCACTTCTGATAAACGTACCATTGGGAGATAAATAAACAATAGAATCAATATTTTGCGGGATGGTGTGTAAGCTATTTTTAGCAAAATCAGATTGTAAGGAACTAAATAGGAATGTATTTTTTGTATCTATTTTCAATAGAATTTGGACAAAGCGATTACAAACTAGGCAATCACCGTCAAAAAAGATGATATGTTTCCCTTGCGTATCCATAGCATAAAGTTACTTCTATTTCTTGAAAGAACTGCCATGATAACATCACATCTTTTATAAAAAAAGCAGGGTCTTTCTATAGAAAAACACTGCTTCATTATGATTACTATTGACCTTCTTACAAGTTTTTCATGATCGTATGTCCCATACGATCTCTCTTTGTTCTTAGGTATTCTTCGTTGTAGGGATTAGCAGTTATTTCAATCGGAACGTTTTCTACGATTTCCAAACCATAACCGACTAAACCGGCGCGCTTAGTTGGATTATTGGACATTAGACGCATTTTTGTAACACCTAAGTTTCTAAGGATTTGGGCACCGACGCCATAATCTCTTAAATCAGCTTTAAACCCAAGTTGTGCATTGGCATCAACGGTATCCAATCCATTTTCTTGCAGTTTATAGGCATGCAATTTATTGATCAGTCCGATACCGCGACCTTCCTGATTCATGTAGACAATCACGCCCTTTCCTTCGTTTTGAATCATTTCCATTGCTTTATGAAGCTGAGGGCCACAATCACAACGGCATGAACCGAAAATATCGCCAGTTACACATGAGCTATGGACACGAACAAGAATAGGTTCATCTTCGTTCCATTCACCTTTGTAAAGGGCAAGATGTTGTTCGCCAGTATCTTTTTGGGTAAAGGCTTTCATTTGAAAATCCCCGTATTGTGTTGGCATATTGACAGTAACCTCTTCATTGATCAATGAATCGTGTTTTAAACGGTATTCAATAAGGTCCTCAATACTGATGATTTTTAAATCAAATTTTTTGGCTACTTCCATTAATTCTGGTAGTCTGGCCATTTCCCCATCTTCTTTTAAGATTTCGACTAATACACCTGCTGGTTCAAAACCGGCCAAACGTGCCAGGTCGACAGTCGCTTCAGTATGCCCGGTACGACGTAGTACACCACCATCTTTAGCAATCAAAGGGAAAATATGTCCTGGTCTACCCAGCTCCTCGTAGTGAATATTTGGATCGATCATCGCTTTAATCGTCTTTGAACGATCAGATGCCGAAATTCCTGTTGTGCAACCGTATCCTTGTAAGTCAATAGAAACAGTGAAATTAGTTTCATATACAGCAGTATTCTGTCCAACCATAAGGTCAAGATGTAAAGCATCAGCTCTTTCTTTGGTTATAGGAGCACATACTAAACCCCGGCCATGGGTTGCCATAAAGTTGATAATTTCAGGGGTTGCATTACGGGCTGCAGTGATAAAATCACCTTCATTTTCACGATCTTCGTCATCTACGACGATAACTACTTTTCCTGCCTGTATATCAGCGATCGCTTCTTCGATCGTGTTTAATTTGAATTCCATTTAGTTATTATATTGTATTGATACAAAGTTAGTGTAGAATCTAATTTTATTTATAATAGCGTTGTCACAAATCTAATGTGATTCTTTTAATTTATTCTTTTTACCAAATTTCTCTTTGATCCATTTCAAAGCTGCTTCAGCTTTCAATTTATATTGATCAATATCGAATAATGCTGAATCCGTAGTTGACTTATAGGTTAAAAATGCTGCGAGGGGACTTAAGATGATAATGGCCATCCACATGCCAACTGCAGAGGATATTGCACCATCTTTCGCTGTTTTTTCTGATACCGTGGAGATAATATGATAGATTAAGAAAAAAATGATAGCCATAACAACTGGAAGTCCAAGACCTCCTTTTCGGATGATTGCCCCTAAAGGTGCTCCGATGGCAAATAGAAGCAAACAGGACACAGCTAATGTAAACTTCCTGTGCCATTCAATCCGATAACGGATATCTTTTGTCTTGTAGTCCTTAAATTCGAGTGTACGACTATTAAGATCTTCTTTTAGGTAGTTGAGCTGGCTCAATGCATTCATGGTAATTTGTGTCCGTTGTTCAGGCGGAACAAGATCTGTAAGCAAATTCTCATAAGGCTTGATCTTCGCCTCTTTTACCTTTGGCTGTCCAGGCTGATTGGCACTGAAATACTTTGAATAGATATTATAGCGTGTATCAAGTGTTCTTGTAATTGCTTTCCCCATACTATCGATTTTAACATGGTTAGAGTCGATATACATATCCAGTTGCTTGAGATTTAACATGGCATGGTGGCTTTTGAAAAGACTTTCATCCGTTTTGCCCTGTTGAAAACTACCCATATCGAATTTCTGCTCTGTTTCCTTAAACTTAAACCGTGTGAATTGCTGGCGAGGGTCGTAGGTTTTTGAGTTTTTTGTGCGAGACTCTTCGTAACGTATACCATCCTTTAGTTTGAGGATCATATAACTATTGTCAGGCGAATTATAGATGTATCCTTCTTTAGCCATCAATACATTGTTGGCTGTATTACCACCTCTATGATCATAGATCATCAGGTCATAAAGAATAGTTCCCTCTTTATTTTTACCTCTAGCGCGAATGGAGTATCCCGGAATAGTATTATTAAAGATACCTGGTTTGATAAGAAAATCAGCTTTTTTATTACGTACATCGGTAAGTAAGGTTCCCATTTTCAGGTTGACAACAGGTAGGATGTAATCAGAGAATAAAAAGGAACTCGTCGCAAAAATTGCAACAAGTACAAATAAGGGAGTCATTGCTTTACGTAGTGATACACCGGCAGCCTTGATTGCCACGAGCTCATAGCTTTCTCCCAAGTTCCCGAAGGTCATAATGGAAGAAAGTAACATGGACAATGGCATGGCCATTTGAATTTGAACGATACATTGATAGCCAATAAGCTCCATAATCGTGTACCATTCAAAACCTTTTCCGATCAAATCATCGATGTATTTGAATAGGAAAAGCATCAATAACACAAACATCACAATAAAAAATGTGACGATGAATGGTTTAATGAAAGCTTGAAGAATAAGTAAATGAACCTTTTTCATCCGTGACGCTAAGCAAATTGATGCCTTTACATTAAAGCATCTTCCAGCCCAAGAGCTCTAAAAGAGCTCTTGGTGAAAATATATTGCAAAGATAGGTTTTTTTATGCACCTATAACACTCTGAAGATAGACGATTGAATTTTTCCAGATTAATTTTCTATTTTCCAAATCCTCTTCTTTCGCATAATCTGTTATTTTAAGTGCTACATCGTTTGTCAGTTCATCTTGATCGATCTCCAGATCAAAGTAATAAGGATCATCATCAAGCCACTTAAAACGCACTGATTTGTTTTCTTTCGATGCTACGATTTTTGCACGGTGCGGCTCATCGTCCCAAATGAAGGTATAGACAGTGTCTCTATAGTTTACATCGTCTGCAAACCATTGTGCCAGTTCGTTTGGTTCTTGCAAATACGGAAATAAAATTCTAGGTGAAGAGTTGATGATATATTCTAGTTGGAATTTTATTTTATCTGCCATATAAATGTTTTTTTTTATTTTTTTTTGTTTAAATCAAAAATAAGCTATATTTGCATTCCCAAAAACGGCGGGGTAGCTCAGATGGTTAGAGCGTTGGATTCATAACCCAAAGGTCGGCAGTTCGATTCTGCTCCCCGCTACAAATCTCTTCCCATTTTGCTTTTTATTGCATAAACTTATTATTTGTAATAATACATATTTATTTTGTTATTGCAAGTTTTTTTGTGAAAAGTTGAAGGCTTTTTCGCAAAAAATAGAATTTAAAATCTGTCAAATCTTATCCCCACTTCTTTCGTTATAGAATCATTGTTTTACTTCGTTAAGAATGAGTTTGTTGTGTGATAGAAAGCTTTTGGATCAGGATAAATCGCTAAAAAAAATAAAAAAATCTTTTGAATTGACAGGTGAAGTGGTATATTTGCATACCGAAACGGCGGGGTAGCTCAGATGGTTAGAGCGCAGGATTCATAACCCTGAGGTCGGCAGTTCGATCCTGCTCCCCGCTACCAAGAAAGTAAAAGAGGTATAACTCAGTGAAAAATCTGGTATACCTCTTTTTTTGTTTACAACTTTCTGTAAATAACTGATGAGCCGGGAGGGGAATTATTCCCTTACCCGTAATTGTTCAAAGCCATAGTGCGCTATAGCTTGCTGCTTGAGTGGGTTCAGTGACCAGTCAGACCATTCATTGCTGTAGGGATCGTAGCCGCATTTCAAAGGTTTGGAGATATCTAAACCAAATTGATTTTCATGTGAACACTCTGTAAAAGCCCTACAATCTGTACATACATTTCTAAATTCACAATCTTTACATACCACAATTTCTTCCTTATTCAAATGCCAGTATTGTTGAATAGTATTTTCCTGTAAAACTTCCTCGATTGTCATTTCATTTATATTGCCAAAAGATTTTGGCATCGCTGGACAGTTCTTGATATTGCCTTCTATATCAATCCCGAGTTTTTTATGCAGGCAGGAGTTATGATGTATTGCTTCCAGAATTTTAGGCATATTCGTATTGAAGTCATCCATGTTTATTTTTCCACAGGAATTGATCGACAGTCGCTCTTTTGTGAACGCTAACATAAATCTATAATCTGTATTCTCGACTAAAGGAAGTTCCTGACACTGGTAGAATAACAAATGATAGATACGTCGGGTCCGATTATTTAGCATTTGGAAAGATGCTGGCGAGAATTCTGTAGAATATACCGATGATATCTCGATACCTTCTAAAGGTGTATCTTCAAAGACATTGTCAAAACGGATCAAATCTTGCAAAGAAACTTTATTTTTACAAAAAACAGCCAAGTGTTTAACGCCTAAGTTGATGATAGATTTTATCAGTGTTTCTGGTAGGACCAATTGTTCAACTTCAATAAATAAATTGGAGATGGGGCGGTAATCGTGGTATTCATAAGACAAGGGCAAAAAATTTGTATCCCAATCGTCCGTCGTGATAAATCCATATTCTTTTTCCAATAAATGATCTATATATCCGCGGGCAATGGTTTTTGATTCGGCGTCGTAATGTTCAAGTACCGAGTCAATAGACGTGGATTTTAATTCTATTATCAGTTCATATAATTCCACCGGATATAGGTTAGAAATATTTCTTCCTAAATCCGAAATCAGGATGCGGTTATATCCTTTGGTGATAAAGATATCACTGTACAAATTAAAGAATTTCATATTAGTCTGGTCAATCGTTTAAATGGCTTTGTTCGTAATAGGTGATCTGTCTGATAGGCTGAACATGTTAAATAACGAGATGAACCTATATCCGAATTATCCGAACGGTTAGTGCCAAAAAGCTCCATGTAGTCAAAAGTCAAAGGGAGTTTGTTCTCTTCGCTTGTGATAAGTTTTTTTACTTTCTCTTCCATATTATAAATAGCTTGCTATTTCTCTTTCTAGACCATAATTACAGGCATTTGACATGCCTAGAAATTGGCCTATCGCATTAATTTCTAAAAAATAGAACTTATCCCCAGATTTAATAAAATCCAATGAACCGCTGTTTAAATCCAGCGAATGCATCAATAGATCAATTTTATGTTCTACCTCCTCAGGAAGCTTATATCTTACATTTCTGTTGGGGATTTCGCTGTTATATCTCCTATGATCAATTTTAGTCTTTTCATCATTTTGCGAAATAATAGCTGTTGAATAGATCTTACTATTTAAATAGAAACTGCGTATCTCGAAATCTTTTTCAATTTTATCCTGGAAAAAAGAAATAAAGAAATTCTGCTCTTTCTTTTGCTCAATAACTGAAGTATACATAATCCCATTTTGGTTTTCTTCGATATGGTCTATTATTGGTGTTCCGGAAATAGGTTTCACAATCGTGTGGTTGAGGATAACTTCTTCCATATCTTCAGCCAGAAAATAGGGGGGGACGTCCAGTCCAACTTCTTTTGCTTTTTCTAAAACCAATAGTTTGTTAACATGGCTATTGCTTTGTTTGTTGATATGTTTCTTCCCTTCTAAGGATTTGATCACATACTCAACTAGCCAATGTTGTACTTCAAACATGTAGCGATCAATCTGTTGATTTTGATACCTCAACTGATTAAATTCAATGGCTCCACGTCTATACCATACCGCACTGATTTCATCAAGAAAAAACTTGTTGCGATGGCTCGTCAAAACAATTCTCTTTTTCGACGTATTGATATCAAATACCTCATCTTCATGAATACGAATAAATCGTTTGTTCATCGCAATCAGTTCCTTTATAACCGCTGTTGTGGTGACTTCATTATTTTTAGAGATTATTAAAATCATAGAATTGAGTGATTTAATGCGCTTGAGACTTGTAATTTTTTCTAGGTATTAACGAAAAAACTGATTCTATTTAATGTTCTAAACTTTATAAACCTATAAGTGAGAAAATGATACATGTAGCATGCTATTGGATTGGTAGTGAGTCGTATATTGCTACTAATTAGAGAGCTACATGAACAGGTTTCAAGCTGTTCATGCAGATTTTATAGCAGATTCATGCTAAAACTTCTTAGTTTTTACCAGGAAGGAACTTCACAGTCTGAAGTGTCCCATCCTCGGCCGACAAATCTACCTCCGATATACATGTCATAATCACGTGCGCCGTCGGCATTTAAGAAATTGGAGGTTACCTGGGAAAAACGTTCCTGAGCCAGAAGTCCTCCAGTAACATTTTGTAAATGTTCAACATTTAGCTTTTTGTTTTCCAATGAAGAAAAATTCTTCATTCCTTTTAATTTTCTCATTTTTTTAGAATTTATAAGTGAAGAATTGGTCCACATGGTTTGTGGACCTTAAAAGTTACTCCGAAAGTCAAACTTTACGGAGAGGAATTGACTTAGTTTACCAAGAATTGCTGATACAATCTGAGTTATCCCATTGCCTGCCAATATATCTACCGCGACTGTAGATATCGTAATCGCGTGCGCCGCTCGCATTTAGAAAATTGGACGATACTTCAGAGTATTCTGAACCCCCAGTAACATTTCGCAAATTTTCAACATTTAATTTCTTGTTTTCTAGCGAAGAGAAACTCTTCATTCCACTTAATTTTTTCATTTTTTTAAAATTTATAGATTAAAAAATTATGTGCATAACATTTGCACATTTTAAAATTAATCAATACATGAAAAGTCTTTTGGGGCGATAAATATCCGGTAGGTACTTATATATTTTCGTAAACTTTTATATGATATTCGTTTACGGGATTACAGGAAATGGTAGGGCTAACGAACAGAACATACATCTTAACCAGCAGCCCGCGATAGCTAGCTGCTGGTTAAGATGAACGGCTAATTATCTCTTTATTTGATCAGCTGGAGTTGCATGAAAAGTAGTCAAATGATTGTTTAAGGGCGAAACGGCAATCTTTTAATTGTCGTCAAAGGCCAGACTTTTCCAATTGTCTTTTTGAAGGTACTTGAGCATAATAAAAAATAATAACCAAGCTAGTCCTGCTAATCCCCAGATCAATAGTTCGTATTGGAAAATTACTTTATGTAGATAACCTAAAAGTCCCAGTAAACCTAAAATGAAAAGGTTTACAAGTGCTTTGGAACTGGATTGACTAGCTTTGGAAAAAGGGTAATTTTTGACCAAGAACAACATAATTAGGATGCTTTCTATTCCACCGACTGCTGAAGAAAGTAATAAATCATTTATCGAACTAATACCAAATAAGGGAATACAAATACAAAGAAACAAGATATTAAACGGTAATACATATTTAATAAGACAGGCTTTTAGCACACCGGTCATAAATTTTCCTGGACGATCTATTGGGGTAACATAATAAATCCAGGCGGCCTTATACCTATTGCTCTGTGTGATCAGTTGAAATACAGTTAATATGGTCAAGAGTGACAAATAAAACATAATAATATATAGACCTGATTCCCTTAACTTGACTAGTTTCTCTACCATGGGTAATCCTTCACCGGTCCGTAGGAATAGAAATATAAAATAGATAGGTAAATAAGCTAGAGAAGGATAGAGTTGCTGTTTAAATTCCCTTGTCTTTGACGTGATCAGCCATACAATACTAAATCCGGCTTCTTCAAGGGGGGATGAGCATACCCTGGCCACTAATTTTTTATAAAATGGGCGTTTTGTCATGCTTTGTGAAATCGTCTTTGTTGTTTCGGGCAATGGGGTATCAGCGCCTGCAAGAGCTGCAATTTTTGCGTTAAAACCCCTGGAAAATATCTGTGTACAAGCATAAAGACCAAAGAAAGGAACAACTATACCCAGTAAGGAAAATAGCATGATCTGTAGACTATGGTTACCTAGGAGTAAGGATTGAAGCGAAGCAATCCAGGTACTTGGAAATATCCAAAGAAATTTAAGTTGTTCAATGGTTAAATGGGAATCGACGATTGTTTGAATCAGATTAGGACCAAGATAATAGGATAGGAAAATGATCAATGAAAGTCCGATTTGTATATAAGTAATAATATCTTTAAATTTTTGAATGGGTAGATATTTGATACTGATCAGGTAAAATCCATTGACGAAAACTAGTGCAATCAGTGTGCTTAATAATAGCTGTAAGGCTAATAGCAAGATAGCCATAATATCCCAGTTAAATAACACATAAAGCAATGCCGGCAAGCATAGTGCGATAACCTGATTGAAAAGTTTGATGGCAATAAATGTTATTCTCGATAATGCTATTGTCCGATCGTTGACAGGCTTGGGTATAATGATATATTGATCCCGTGTATCCAGCAGTATTGGTGAAAAGTCTGAGACCAATGTAATGCTAAGCATACTGGTAAAGCAGAGTAGCATAATGGCAAGAGCAAGGTAACGGTCTGGAATTAATATAAGAATAACCATGAACATCAACCCAATGATCATATACAAAATAAATTGGATGACAGACGTGGATGAAGAGGATTTTCCTGTGTTCCGTTTCTTAAAAGTTATTGGTTTTCTATTTTCTAAGGTAACCTTGGTTTCCAGGATGACCTTAAACTGTGTATAGTTGACGCCCAGACTTTCCCACATTCCTCTAAATAGAAGAATAAATCGTAAGATAAATTTTTCCATGTTATTGAATCGCTGTGATGATATCGGATGCATCCAAGGCAGCACTATCGGTATTGGTTAATTTCGAAAATATGTGTTCAAGAGATTCATTTGGATCTGACTTCAATTCCTCAATCGTACCATCTGCAATAATAGCTCCTTGATTGATCAATAGGATTCGATCAGAAACTTTTTCAACAACGTCCATCATATGGGAGCAGTAAAAAATAGTTTTACCTTCTTTGGCAAGCAGTGATATAAGTTCCTTGACGAAAATCACGGCATTGGCATCTAGTCCAGATAGTGGCTCGTCCAAAACGATAATCTGAGGATTATGGATAATGCCTGATATCAGGAGTACTTTTTGCCGCATGCCTTTTGAAAAAGTATCCATTCTATTGTTAATATTGGCAGCCAGGCCGAATGCACTTAGTAATTTTAGGGAACGTTCTTGAATCATCTGATCATCCATTCCATATAATTTTCCGATAAAATCGAGGTATTCAATAGGAGTCAATACTTCATAGAGTTCCGCATTTTCAGGAACATATCCGAGCTGGGATTTTATAGAAAGAGGATCTTTTTGGATATCGATGCCATTGACCTCAACCTGACCTATGAAATCTTCAATCAATCCTGTCAATATCTTGACTGTCGTGGATTTTCCAGCCCCATTGGGCCCTATATAGCCAATGACTTGCCCCGGAAATATATCTAGGTTTATTCCCTTTAAAATTTCTTTTGTTCCGTATGATTTTTTTAGGTCAATGATACGAATGAGTGGTAACGGACTTTCCATATATTTAAATCTTCCAGTATAAACTTACGTAAAAATACTGTGTTGTGGACTTTATTTGATCTCCCAACACCATATTTTTCTATAAAACTGTATTCGACAAAAAAAGGAGTCCTCAGACTCCTTTCAAAACTACTTTATAATCGGAAAACTACCTGTCATTTTTTGGATACCCTTCTTCATCCAGATCATCTCTTAGATCTTCTTCATTCTCGGCCAGCTTTTTGTCTAAAGGTGATAAACGGTCATGTTTGAAGGTTTCGATTCGCATATGAGCATCTTCCAGATCTTCTTCTTCTAAATCTTCACGATCGGCATATTCATCACCAACAAAAGGATTTGAATCATCATAAGTGGAATCATCATCTATGGCTCCTTCGGATAGTGTATCATAATTTGCCGGATGATCATAATCGGGGTCACTATCGTCTACATCTAATTCATAACTTTCCAAATCTTCGTTATAAGCTAGATTCTCCTCCGAATCAGGGTAGTCTGCATCGACTTTTCCCTTCGCCTTTTTAGGTTCTGTGTCCGCCATAGTCTTAATGATTTATCTACAACAATATAAACAGGTAAAAAGGCGAAAAGTTTTAAAAATTATTGTGGATAATGATGAAGGTTCCATTTTTTTATGTTCGAAATAGCGTAGAAATGACTGTTATAAAACATTAAAATTTCACCTGAGGATGCAAACAAATAAAAAAAAAATCTGTTATTAATAATAACAGTAAATATTGGCCATTATGATTTTCAAACGTTTAAATTATCAGACATTACAGAGTTTGCGTCTTCAGGGGTATAATATCCTATTGACTATTGGGCGTTCGGAAGATGAGAACCCAATCTATTTTCCGATGAAATTAGAGTCGTTCAATGCAGCGAAAAATGCCGCTAGCCTAAAAGACAGCACGCAGCAGGGACAGAAGATATTGATTTTAGACGAAGCGATACAACGTTCATTAAATAATGACCTCAATGGTGTCATCCAGCTCGATCATTAATTGGCTCTTTTTGAAGATCTCTTGTAGCTGCTTGGTGTGATATTTCTTTTTTTCTTATAAAAATTGGTCAGATGGCTTTCGTCATTAAACCCTAGTTCATCCACGATCTGTTTCATCGTGTATTGGTTTGATGCTAATCTTTCTTCAACAAGCTGGATCCGAATATCATCAATATATTGCTTATAACTTTTCTGATATTTTTTCTTGAAAAAGGCTCCAAAATAATTGGCTGAGATCTGAAACTGATTCGCTATATTTTTAATCTGCAGTTTGTCGGGGAAATAGATGTGTTGTTGGATATAAGTTTCTATCTCCTGAGACATGTCCCGAGACTCATTGATCGGGAGATTCAGTTCTTTCAATATATTTTCAATGAATGCAAACAGAGACATCACCTGATGGAAGATAAATGTAGAGGTTGTTACATCTTCAGATTCTCCTTGTTGATAGATCAGTGACAATACTTTCTTTATCACTTTTCGATTTTCCTTTTTAAGGGAAAGGCTTTTATTTCGTAGGGTTTCAGATCTGAAAATATCCTGAGGATTGTAGGATAGACAAAAATTTTGTTGAATATGATGTAAATCCTTAAAGTAGTGACCCGAAAAATAGAGAATAAATATACTTGCGTCTTTCTTGCTTTCAAGTATGTCTGAAGCACTGCTCAGGAAGAGTAAATTCTCTTTAAGAAATTTTGCGCCGTTATCTTTTGATACTAAAATACCTTCCGAAATGTAGACCAATGCAAAATCAAAACCTGATTCGTTTAGATTAATCTTTTGTTTATGTTTGATTTTTTCGGGGAGGAAAGATAAATTCATTGTATATGTGTAATTTTTTTATTTATTGATTACTAGTCAATTCAAATAGGTTGATCTATTTTATTTCGGTCAACAACATCGCTGTATCTTAAATAGCATCGTTTTTATACTGGGTAACAAGATATGTTTGCTGTTCAATATTGAAGAATGGTTTATTTTACATCTAGGACATTGAACAGCCAAATATCGTTATTTTGTGTAATATCTTTCGGCTTTAAAGAAGACAATGAATGTTAAAAAATAGGATTAAGTACTTTTTGCACTTCGTGTCATTTTTTCGATATTATCCCATTGTTCCTCAGGAATAATATCTAGACCATTAAATTCTCCGGCACCTTTTAACCATTCTCCACCATCTATTGTGATGACATCTCCATTGATGTAGCTGGAATAATCGGATATGAGGTAAGCGGCGAGATTGGCTAGTTCGTCCAATTGACCTAAACGTCCCAGGGGGATCCGTTTGGTTGGAGATAAGAGTTCACCTATTTCACCGGGTAACAGACGTTCCATGGCACCTGAAGTCTGAAAGGGGCCAGGAGCGATGGCGTTCAAGCGTATTCCTTTTTTACCCCATTCTACCGCAAGGGATCTTGTCATGGCTAATACGCCAGCCTTAGCAGTAGCCGAAGGCACAACATAACCGGATCCTGTCCAGGCATAAGTTGTTACAATACTGAGTACTGCTTTATTTTGGTCCTTGTTTTCGATCCAACGTTTGCCCAACGCTAATGTGTAATTTATGCTACCTTGAAGTACGATTCCGATAACAGATTCAAAGGCCCGATGGCTGAGGCGTTCGGTGGGGGATATGAAATTTCCAGCTGCATTGTTGATTAATATATCTATTCCGCCAAATTGCTCGTAGCCATAGGCAACGACGCGTTCGACATCTTCGTAGTTTCGTACATCACCCGCTATGGCCAGACATCTACCCTGATGTTTTTCGGACAATTCCTGTGCTGTATGTTGAATTACATCATCTTTTCGGCTACTGATCAGGCAGGAGGCACCCAGTTCTAGGAAATAATCAGTCATTGCCTTTCCTAGTCCGGTACCACCACCGGTAATCAAAATGCGTTTGCCTTTTAGTGCGCCTTCTTTTAACATGCCCATATTTTGTTTCTTTCTATATGATTAAGTTACGTAAAATAGCGTTAAAATAAAAGCGATAGGAAAGTTAGGCGTACTGGGCAATAAGAATAGTGACAGCGAAAAAATAGATTGGTTCAGGAGACCGATGGGATGGAAACAAAAACAGGAGCTATTTTATCAATAGCCCCTGTTTTTGTTTTGTCCGATCTATCACTAGAAAGGAAATATGCTTATGCGCCCAATTGTACGCGTTTGAAAGCAGTTACTGTCAATCCTTTAGATACTGAATCCAAGAATTGAGCGATATTTTTAGAAGAATCTTTTACAAATTCTTGGTTCAACAAAGTTGTATCTTTGAAGAATTTGTTCAATTTACCTTGAGCGATTTTCTCAGCCATTTCAGCTGGTTTACCTTCAGCAATGATTTGTTCTTTAGCGATTGCGATTTCACGCTCGATTGTATTTTGATCAACACCATCTTTATCGATTGCGATAGGGTTCATCGCAGCGATTTGCATGGCAACATCTTTACCAGCTTCTTCAGCACCAGCTGCATCAGCAGAAAGACCTACCAATACACCTAAACGGTAGTTACCGTGGATGTAAGCGATTACTTTCTCTGCAGTGATAGTTTCGTATTTAGAAACGTCAATTTTCTCACCGATTACACCAGTTTGCTCGATCAAAGCATCAGCGATTTTCTTGCCATCAATTTCCAAACCTTTCAATTCTTCCAAAGAAGCAGGTTTGTTGTTTAACGCTAGGTCTGCGATTTTTTCTGCGAAAGCTACGAAATCAGCGTTTTTAGCTACGAAGTCAGTTTCACAGTTTACTTCAACTACGATACCTGATTTACCATCAGCAGTTGCTTTAGCAATGATAACACCTTCGTTGGAGTCGCGATCTTGACGGCTAGCAGCTACTTTTGCGCCTTTTTTGCGTAAATAGTCCACAGCAGCTTCGAAGTCACCATTAGACTCAACCAAAGCTTTTTTACAATCCATCATACCAGCGCCAGTTTGTTGACGCAATTTGTTTACATCTGATGCAGAAATTTGTACTGACATGTTTATTTCTTTTTATTATTGTTTACTACTGAAAATTTTGTACAATATTAACTTAAAACATGTTAAGCTAATATGAAGTTTAACATTCCTTGATATTCAAGTGCTGTTAAACCAAAAAACCGGACAGATAGGCTAGTTCAAGAAAAGTAAACTTTTCCAGAAACTAACGCTACGCCATCCGGTTTGGAATAAAAATATTATTCTCCGTCTTTCGCTTTGCGAGGACGTTTAGCTTCTGAAGCTTCACCATTATCAGCTTTTGCTTTAGCAGCAGCAGCATCTTTTTCAGCTTCTTCTTCTTTGTCGCGTTTGCGCTCGTCCAAACCTTCTTGGATTGCTTGACCAATGATACCTGCGATTAAGCTAATAGATTTGCTAGCGTCATCATTTGCTGGGATTGGGAAATCAATATTTGAAGGATCAGAGTTTGTATCTACCATTGCAAAAGTAGGGATGTTCAATTTCATTGCTTCAGAAACAGCGATGTGTTCTTTTTTCACATCGATGATGAATAAAGCAGCTGGCAAACGGTTCAAATCAGCGATACCTCCTAAAAGGTTTTCTAATTTGATACGCTCACGTTGAATCATCAACTTCTCTTTTTTAGACAATACATCGTATGTACCGTCTTTTTGCATTTTGTCAATGTTAGACATTTTTTTGATAGACTTACGAACTGTAGCGAAGTTTGTAAGCATACCACCTAACCAACGCTCAGTTACAAAAGGCATGTTAACCTCTTTTGCTTGTTGTGCGATGATCTCTTTTGCTTGTTTTTTCGTTGCAACGAATAAAACTTTGCGACCTGATTTTACGATTTGTTTGATAGCTGAAGCAGCTTCTTCTAATTTCGTAAGAGTTTTGTTCAAGTCAATGATGTGGATACCGTTACGTTCCATGAAAATGTACTTAGCCATTTTCGGATCCCATTTACGTGTAAGGTGACCAAAGTGCACACCTGCATCCAATAAATCTTGATAAGTAGTTCTTGCCATTTTTTGATCCTCCTTTGATTAACGTTTACTGAATTGGAATCTTCTACGAGCTTTACGACGTCCTGGTTTTTTACGCTCAACCATACGGTCATCACGTGTTACTAAACCTTTAGCGCGTAATGCAGGTTTAACTTCTGGGTTAAGTTCAACCAAAGCTTTTGCGATCGCTAAGCGAACAGCTTCTGCTTGACCTTTAACACCACCTCCGTTAACGTTTACTTTTACATCAAAGTTTGCTAATTCACCAGCTACGTTCAATGATTGAGTAGCGATGTATTGCAAAGGTAATGTTGGGAAATACTCTTTGTAGTCTTTACCGTTTATGATAATGTTTCCGCTACCAGCAGTTAAGTAAATGCGGGCAACAGCAGTTTTTCTTCTACC
>JAITLV010000040.1 GCA_031277685.1 Sphingobacterium sp.
TTTGTTTGGGTTCAGGAAGAAAATGAGAACATGGGCGCATGGTCTTACTACTGCCGTAAACTCATGGGTACTGAGATTGCATTTACAGGTTTTGTTGCCCGTAAAGAAAGTGGAAGTACAGCAACAGGTTATATGAAACAACACGTTGCACAACAAGCAGAGATCTTAAATAAATCATTCGAATAAAAACAATTTAAAATCAATTGCGTCTTAGCTATAGGACGCAATTGTCAATAAAGAACATTATATATGAGCTTAGAAATTAAAGTACCAACCGTAGGTGAATCAATCACGGAGGTAACCTTATCACAATGGTTGAAACAAGATGGCGATTATGTGGAGATGGATGAAAACATCGCCGAACTGGAATCAGACAAAGCAACGTTTGAATTACCAGCTGAAAAAGCAGGTATCTTAAGAATCATTGCACAAGAAGGTGATACTTTAGAAATCGGTGCTGTCGTTTGTACAATTGAAGAAGGTGAAGCTCCTGCTGGTGGTTCAGCTCCGGCTGCTGCGCCTGCTGCTGAGGCATCATCAACTGCGGCTCCGGCTGCTGCTGCAAAAGACGAAGATCTAGATAGCTATGCTGCTGGTACAGCGTCTCCTGCTGCCGCAAAAATTTTGAGAGAAAAAGGAATTGATCCTTCTACTATAAAAGGAACAGGTAAAGATGGTCGCATCACAAAAGAAGATGCAGAAAAAGCTCAACCTGTTGCTAAAGCTGCAGCACCAGCTGCAAAACCTGCTGCGACAGTTGCTCCTGTAGCTGGTTCTAGAAATGAGCGCCGTGAGAAATTATCTTCATTACGTAAAACGATCGCAAAACGTTTAGTTGCCGTTAAAAATGAAACTGCGATGTTGACAACATTCAATGAAGTCAATATGCAGCCGATCATGGACCTACGTGCTAAATATAAAGATACCTTTAAAGAGAAATTTGGAATCGGTCTTGGTTTCATGTCATTCTTTACAAAAGCAGTAACAACTGCGTTGGCTGAATGGCCTGCAGTAAATGCTCGTATCGAAGATAACGAGATTGTATATTCTGATTTCGCAGATATCTCAATCGCGGTTTCTGCCCCTAAAGGTTTGGTTGTTCCGATTATCCGTAATGCTGACGCTATGTCATTGGAACAAATCGAAAAAGCAATCGCTGCTTTAGCCGTTAAAGCACGTGACAACAAGTTAACGATCGACGAGATGACTGGTGGTACATTTACAATTACCAATGGTGGTGTATTCGGATCAATGATGTCTACACCGATCATCAATGCACCACAATCAGCAATCTTGGGTATGCACAACATCATCCAACGTCCTATCGCTGAAAATGGTCAAGTGGTGATCCGTCCAATGATGTATATTGCGCTTTCTTATGATCACCGTATCATTGATGGTCGTGAGTCAGTAAGCTTCTTGGTTCGTGTAAAACAATTATTGGAAGATCCAGCTCGCTTATTGTTGGGCGTGTAATACTTACGAGAAATTATAAAAAACAAAAAGACCTATACGAAAATCGTATAGGTCTTTTTGTTTAACATGCCAATTATCTAAACGCCCCTTAAATTTTCTTCATTCGCGATTCGGATATGAATCGGATTCTGCTCCCCTATTCCCCTTAGACTGTGCGCGATAGATTTTGCCGCATTTTTGCCTGCGAATCTAAATCAAGGTTTTAATTTCTTCTTTTTAATTTATACTTTCACCTGTAGATTTGTCTGCTAAAACGCTATCAGCAAAACAAATAAGCCAACAAGTTTCTTTTTTTCGCCAACAGAATGGAAGATACATTAAACAAACAATGATGAACAGTAAGATAATAGGTCTGACGATTATTCTTTTGCTCACTATATTGACGCTCTCCGCCAATATGGCCAACCCTTTTGGCCCACATAGCATTACAGCCCAATTGGTTCCTGCAAGTAAAGCAAAAGTACTTCGTGAACGAATTGATATACAGCTTGTGCGCGATACGCTGGATTATGATTATCAAAGTCAATTCAATATCGAATATACTATCCATGCGGAGGAAAATATGGATTTCCCCTTGGTCTTCCTCGCCCTCAATCTAGATGGATTAGAAAATGTGACCGTCAACCAAAAAGAGGTTAAATCCTCCCCCTTGGATCCATCGAATACAAAATTCTCTTTCTTACGCGTTAAAGATGGCTATTATGAGATCAATTATGGAAATCAGGAGTGGGAACGGATCAACCTAGATCATGCATTTTATTTTACGGCCAAACTTCACAAAGGTCAAAACAGCATTAAAGTGCAGTATCGTGCTTTCATGGGTTTTGATCGAAGGGATATCCTGACAAAATATAAAATCGAATACCTCCTATTCCCTTCAAGGTATTGGTCATCTTTTGGCCCAATTGATCTATATTTACACTTGGATAACAAGATGAAGGCCTACACAAACGATCTTGGCAGACCTGAAAAACAAACAGATTCACTAATCCATTGGATCCTCTCGTCCCCGGGAAAGCAAGCCAGTTTTAACATCGAAGTCGGCGAAAAAATATCCTTCCCCGCAAAGGCACTCCTTTGGATCCACCCCGAAGTCCTTGCCTTGATCGGGTCCATTCTACTGCTCTATTTACATATCAGGTATATTCATAAAAAATACAAAACAGGTCGCTATCGCTATGCGCTCCTGGTTGGAAATCTTATCGTACCGGCATCATTCTATGGCTTTTGCTGGTTTTGGACCAGTCTGGCAAATTACCTGGTCAATGGCATTTTCGAACATAACGCCCGAGGTTATATCCTCCTAGTTATACTTACATTACCGCTGATCTATATCGTTTATGACCTTGCGTTATTTGTTGTCGACAGGAGTATCATGGCTAAATTTCAAAGACAGCGAACAAAATAAGCTGACCTACTTTTTATAGGTTAGCTTATTTTCAATCATCCGATTATTATATTGCTGAATAAATGCTTTCATCTTGGTCTCCATTGTATCCAGAACCGCAGGATGCTGTTTGAGAAGATCTTGTTTCATCAACCGATCCTGCTTCATGTTATAGAGAGATACCGGTTTTAGACCATCGTAAGACATCATATAGTCTTTGTAGTAAAAATTGTAGCTGCCTGCATTATTGTTCAGCACAAAATTATCCTTTCCTGGCTTAAATGCATCTGAACCGAATGCAAAATAAGGTTCATCATAATGCAGATAATTTAAGACCGTTGGCATAATATCAATTTGTTGCACCAGTTTATCGGCTTTGCCAACCAATCCTTCACCAGGAGCGTAGAATATAATCGGGATCTGGAAGCCCCCGGCAGTGGTCTGATATTCGGGCAGGTAGCTTACTGTAGCGTGATCAGCACAGATAACAAATAAAGTATTATTAAACCAAGGCATTTTAGAGGCTGTTGCAAAAAATTCACGCAACGCGTTGTCTGTATAACCGATCGGCTCTTGTACCGGCAATGGTCCTTTCGGAAATTTACCTTGATATTTTTCAGGAACCTTAAAAGGATGGTGTGAAGACAAGGAGAAGAAACTTGCAAAAAACGGCTGTTTTAGCGTATTTATCTTATTGGCGGTAAACTGTAGAAAAGGCTCGTCCCAGATCCCCCATATCCCGTCAAAATCTTGATCGTTATTATATTCGTTTTTACCAAAATAATGCTGAATTCCAGCCAATTTCATATAAGCGGAGAAGCCCATACTTCCATTGGGCGCACCATGGAAAAATGCTGTTTCGTATCCCTTTTTTCCCAAGAGCTTGGCAAGGCTTGTTGTTTCATTGCCAGAATAGACAGAAAGTACAAAAGGTTCGCCGATAGAGGGAATGCCCGTAATGACCGACGGTAATGCATCAATGGATTTACGTCCATTCGCATAAGTATCCGTAAATGTATAGGCATTACGAATCAAGGAATCTAAAAAAGGTGTATATCCTTTATATTTCCCCCCTTGAATATCTTTATTCAATTCACCAAAATGTTCCTTTGCAAAACTTTCCAAAATCAAAACAACCACATTCTTTTTATTGAAGGGTTTGTCCGTTTGTGGAAGGTGAACTGGATCATAAAGCTGGGCCAGTTCCTGCTCTGAATAGTACTTCACAGGCTTGAGGCTCACTGCTTTTAAAGTCTTCAGCATGCTGAATGGTGTATTCAACACTATATTCATTTCTTCTGGGGTATCAACATAGTCACCAGCATTACTCAAGGTAATTGGTCGTGTACTGTGCGCCCAGCCACCTCGAACACCACCTATAAAAAGAAAAGCGGTCAATAAAAAGAACGGAACCTGAACAATGAAAGACTTCCATGAATAACGTTTCGGTTTTTCTAGCTGGATCAATCGGTAAGATTTCGACAGTCCATAGACAATCAATGCCAATACGATTAAGAGATACCAGTAATCAAGACAAAAATCAAAGGCCAGTTTAAACAGATTGGATTCATTGGAAAATTGGCTCAATACCGTTCCAGTTGTCCGTTTTAGCGTAAAGGGATAATAGGCATAATCAATAAGATTCAACGCTATTCCTAGCGAATTAACCACGACAAAAATCCACTTGGCAATCTGTTGGTAGCGCTGATTGTAAGTGAATGGCCCTGGAATCGTTTGCATAACAATGTAGAGAATATTCAGGTAAAGCAGCGCAACAATATCGAAACGTACACCACCCCCAAACATTACAAACAATTTTCCAGTATTTACATTGGGAAATAACGAAGCATTTACCAGATAAAATCCCCATCTAAGTAGGGCATAAATGATTAAAAGAAAGGCAAAGCGAATAGCCACTGCAATATAGGGTGCTAATATTCCTCTTAATTTCATTGCGTTAATATTTTAGAAATTCACGATAGACCTGCTGATAATACGCTTTGGCCATATTCAGGATACTGTCTGTTTTGGCAACGGGATAATCTTTTTTAGCTCTATAATTGATGATCCGACCGACATTATCGAAAGATACAGCCTGTTCTGGTGTAATTGCACCGAAAGCATCTTTGGAATTATAGAACGCAATCTGCGGTGTGGTTGGATTAAATAAATCACGGCTCCAATGATATCTATTGGTCGGTAGCTTCAACTGCGTCAACAGTGTCGCTGCCAGATCCGTTTGATTTCCTATGCGATTGAAAATTTTACCCCGGTATTCTGGTTTGATAACATCTCCAAAAAAGATCAATGGAATATGAAATCTATTGGGATGGTAAAGCTCCCATTTTTCCGATGGTAGACGATGGCCATGATCTGCCACAATTACAAAAAGGGTATTTTTGTACCATGCTTCATGCTTCGCTTTGCTAATAAAATCGAAAACAGCTGAATCGGTGTAATTTGCCGTGCTTCTAAACTTATCCGCATTATTGCTGCTTCCAAATTTATAACCATGTTTTAATTCAAAAGGTTCATGATTGATCAAGGTAAAGACGGTCGAGAAAAAGGGTTGTTTCTCTTTGTTAAAATCTTTGATCATCTGATTGAATACCACATGATCGTATACTCCCCAAGATGCCCGTTCGGCATCCAGCCCAAAGTTGGCATTATCAACTACCTTGGAAATACCATGGGTCAACATATAAGACTTGAAGTTATAAAATTCACTTTGCCCACCGTGGTAAAATGAGGTTTCATAACCTGCATGATCAAATTCCTGCCCAATAGCAGGCATATTTTCATGCTTGTCGATATATTTAATGATACTTTCGGGTCCCTGAGCCGGGAATCCACTTAATATGGCAACCATCCCCTTATCCGAACGGTCGGCTGCGGAGTAGATATGATCAAACAGAATCCCCCCCTTGATCAATTCTTCCATATGTGGGGTAATACCATGTTCACCACCCAAAGATTGGATCAAGTCACCGACAAAACTTTCCAGCATAATAATAACGACATTCGGGCGTGTAGTAGATAAGACCTCTACCGCCGAATCCGGCTGACTTTGGAATGCAGGTTTCAACTGTTCCTGTATCGCATGTTGGTCGGAGCCATAAAAATCATAAGGACTTTTCAGCTTCGTACTTTTGGTAAAAAAATCACGTAAAAGTGACCATTGTGTATTTACAGCCGCATGATTATAGAAGGTAACTTCTGAATAATACGCCTTACTCGGATTTAATGTCGCTCGGCCATAACCTCCTCTTATAAAGGTAAAAAGAACAAAAACACCTATCGCTAATTTAAAAAAATTGCCAATCGGTGATTTAATATTATAAAAATGCACTTTTTTGAACATCCAACGATAGAGAAAATACCCACAAAGTATCCCCACTAACATACCCAGGATCGGAAGAAATACCGGTGTAGACTCTGCGGAAGCTACTGCCCCAGATGGCGATGCCCAAAAAGCATCTATAGCCCGTTTCGATATTTTATCTCCCCATTCGCGGTAGATATTGACATTGATAAAGCTCGTTACGAAAAATAAAACAAGTACAATGATGGTATAAATATCAAGGATGATACGTTTCGGTTGAACCTTTGGAAAAAATCCCAATATACAATAAACAAGAAATGGGATAGCGCAGATATAGGATACTGCCGAAAAATCTAGGTTTAGTCCATGATAATAAATTCTAAAAACCTCTGTAAAATGATCAATTCCTATTTTCTCAAAAAAAGCAAAAATAAAAATAAATCTATCTATAAAACAGATAATTAGCCAAAACAAAAAATATTGTGTTAACGCTCTAAGTTCGTTCGCAAATCGTTGCATCCCTTCGTGTAAAAATAAAACAGGCAAATTTACATTAATTTACATTAAAACTAG
>JAITLV010000074.1 GCA_031277685.1 Sphingobacterium sp.
ATTAATAAGAATTTTGGTTATAAATTGAGTTATGTTAGGTACAATTATCGTTACAATGAATTGGATAATTCGAGGGGATTTACAGCAAAAAAAGGGGGTGAAATGGTCAATATGCCAATTAATTCTTGGCGTTATCACTATGGGGTGACGTTTGGGAAGTTGCTGTTGAATACATGTTATTTACCACCGACTTTGTGCGAATTTTGGGAATGGTCTGCCCGGTAATGGGGGGGGCAGACCACTACTAGGTCGTATATTTATTAAAGCAACATCGGGAGATGTGTTTTTTACGTCATTCTTCCGGCCAGAAATGTTAATCTAATGATGGCTATCTCAGATTTTTCATCGATCTCAATAGGATCTGTAAGCTGCTTGATTTCGGTACCATTGACAAATACAACGTATAGTCCATCTTTATGCGCTAATAAGGCAGTAGAAATGGCTTTATCCACATCTATAAATGTAAAGTTTTGAATTTCTCCAAAGGTTATCTTTCCCTGCTCGGTTTGTTCTTGAATCTGCTGCGGGTTAAGGAAGGCCGCAAGTTCTATGTTTTGACGCCTTTGGTTATAATTCTCCACCTCTTCCGTCACACAAGCTGTAATAAAAGCATGTAACGTTTTCGGTTCAGAAGAGAGCTCAAATGGGATATGATGTATTTTTTTCTTTCCCAATCGCTTTAATTGTATTATTAGTCGCATTTGCTATTCTTGATATAAAGAAACTATGGAGATCCAATGGGTTTATATTCCAAATGAATATCCATGCCCCAATTTATGCATTGATCTGAGCTAATATTGTCGGATCCTTAATCTGGTTATCCTGAGCTAGGTACCGCATTTTACTAATGATTTCTGCCGACTTCGGATCATCATCTACAAAAGGTAAAAATATTCTTCCACGATGTTGACTATGTACTGGAATAATCGTAAGCTGGCGGCCGTTTTTGCTTACCATCCCGCTTCCTAGATGGATGGAATAATCGGCAAGCTGGCCTTTAACCAGAATATGACGTTCTTTCACGTCGACATTATTTAACCCGAATAATGAGGCGCTCTCTCTCGCCAGTACTGCTCGCATCTGCATACTGCTGTTACTTGCTTCAGGATCGACCTCACCAACATGGGCTACGCTGACAACCAGATCAATATCGCGCATGACCTCCGAAAAGATAACCGGATCTATTGAAGTGACCGGAACAAGCTGATTATTCTTGATCGAGTGAAAACAAACAAGTTCCAGCGTAGGAGCCTCTACATCCGAAGGGGTATACCAGTCGGCCATGGCATACATCGTAACGAGATACCCTTCTTTATGAAAAACTTTCTGTAATCCTTCTTCATAACTGACGGTCCAGCCCCTACCACGTAACAAGGCAATTGTTTTTTGTGGTTGAATCTGATGGCCTTGATAGCGGGCTGAACGGGTTAGCTGTTCGAGCTCGTCGGACGTTGGAATATATAATTCTCTGAATACCTGTTTGAAAGGTTGTTGTATAGCATTGCTGAATAGATAACGTTGGTATAGATCCCATTGTACTGCTTCAAATAAATTATAAGGATGTGCAATGATCAATTTGGTGTCCTCTTTCAGTGGAAAGACCTTGCCTTCAGTATTAATCAGTGTTCTGTCATTCCAGAAACCCGATTCTTGGCTATTGGGAACAAAAAGTACTAATTTGCTCAACATGGCGTTGACGATCGGATGCTCCATGATTTGCTGCAATTCCTGTAATGTGTACTCATCACGTCGCAACATCGAGTTTTCCAATGCCAACTTTGTCCTGGAAAACTGTTTGGTGAGATAAGATTTACCCTGTTTTAAGGCCTCAATATCTTTATTCTTCTTATATCTATCCGGTACACTCTTTATAGCCTTTCCATTTCTGAATAGTAATAAATCAGCTTTTCCCTCATTGTCAATTTGCAGTTGTACCTGTAGGTCATCAATCTCAAGGATTGAATTTTTGAGGATCTCCTGTGTCGCTTTTCTTTCCATGGCCCATGTAAATCGTACACTGTCTTGAAAACCCGCATTCCGAGCAAGATTATCCAGGCCTATTTCCACAGCATTCTTCTCGCTTTCTTGACGCTGTGCCCCATACTGCTTACTTTCTTTGAGGAATGTTTGTAAGAGGTTATAGCGTTTAAGCAGATCCGATTCGGGATTTGTTTTGGATATGGGCACCAAGCCAAGACCCATTACGTAATCTTTATCTCTTTTTTCGTTGACTTTTAGAAGTGTTTCCGTCAATTTGGTTTCACCGAGCAAGATCGAAGAATATATTTTAACCCTTCTATACCCCATTCCGTCTGATAGGTATTTGGCCGATTCATGCACAGTTTTCCAATTGGACTTGCCTAGGTTCGAATAAACACGATGGAACCAATCAATGTCAATAGCACCTTTTTGAAAATCGTTTCTTGGTATATTGGAGTAACGCGACAGTATAGTTTCTTTTTCGGCGTCCATGTAGTCCGTTGTATGTGCCAGAAACCACCATACAGCTTCCTCTAGACTCGGTATACGCATATAATCACCGAGCCAATTGGCCCATTGTGTTGCATAGCAGGAAACCTCGATCAATCTTTTTTTCTCAATTTTATTTTTCTTTAACAGTGCCGCAAATTCACCATAGCCCTCATCTTCGCCGGGAGCACTCTTTTTTAGTATATGGCTAAAGGTATATTTCTTTGAGACATTAGTAGCATAACCATATCCACGACTAAAATTGTCCTTGCCCATGCGTTGAATAACATCAAAAAAATAAGTCATACCTTCTACAGTCTGAATTTTACCAATAAATGGCGAGGCTTCTGTCGGTATATCCCCGCGATGGAGCTCCAGATTCAGCATGTTTTTTTTCAATACCTGATTTATTTCCGGAATGGTGAAGTCCTTTAAGCGATGTGTGTAGTAATTTTGTCCACCATCCAAAATAAAAAATAGGTTCTTGTCAATTAATGACAAGAAGAGTAAATCATTCGAATTGATCTGTTGACGTTGATATAAGGTAAAGATTAATTTAAAATCCGGAATATCTATGTTATCTCGGTGCTCTCCTTCCAATGCTTTTGGTAGGAGGGGGGGCAGTTCTCTCACATTCGTTATCGGACTATCTTTTGCTATCTGTTGGGCTAGCATATAGAGCTCCAATTGATATAAGCGGAATAGCTGATCGGTTGAATAATAACAATAGTCCTCGTCGTTGATTTGATATAGAAGTGTATGTATCAGTTCTGTCCAATAGATATCGGGACTATGGAAATAGTGCTGATTTTTGAAATTCTGTTTTTTTAAATCATCTGGAAACTTAGCTAAGGCATCCTCCAAAATATCCAATTTGTATGCAGCCCAAGTAGACCTGTCGACATAAACATCTGCAATATGGCCCAAAATTCGTATGATTTTTTCTGAATCACTAAAATAGAAGTATGCTGCGTTGTCGGTTTTTATCGCCTTGAATTCTGGGAGGTATAATTTTTGGAATTCTTTCAACCCTTCGTGGAGGTTAGTATCATGGAAGCGTCCATATAAATAGCGTATTGCTGCTTGAATCTCAAAGTCGTTTAATTCACTTTGCTTATACCATTCCTTCCATACATGGGCCAAGGGTAGGTTATCTAACCTTTGTTCATCTGTCGCATCCTGATCCAGGCGCTTTAGTCCCTGCATCGTACTTTCCAGTAAAACTGTTTCTTGCGATCCCTGATAGCCTTCGAAACTGTATTCGTATTTTCTATTACGATCAAATAAATCGAAGAGACGGTTAATCGCTTTCGCTACCTTACCAGCGTCAATGAGATTTTTAAATAGAAAAGTACTTTGTTTAAAGGATAGTATGTTTTTCTTAGGCCTTTGAAATTGACTTTCCGGATTTGTAAACTCTGTGAGCGTTGTGTAATCAATGGCTCCAAATCCATTTAATAATCCATTTTGTGGTGTTTGGGAACCAGTGCTCAATTTTTCAAGAAACACTTCCTCATTTCTATTCAGTTTTCTCTGTTGGTAACTTTCGCTTTGCTCTTTTACAAATGATTTCCACGATTCATTGTCATGGAGGATCGTTAATATTTCCAATGCTGCCAGCCGCTGATCGATATTGGATGAGCTGATAAGTCGTTGAGTTGTTTCTTTTAAGATCTCATCCTTTTGAAGGAGCAACAATTGGATCGCTACCCTGCGTTGATCTTTTCCTTTTCTGGATAGTATAAATTCGAGTTGTGCAATATCATCTGCAAAAAGTTCTATTGCGTGCATTAATTTTAGTCCGGTCGCAGCAACGGTGGTATTGCGGTCGACAATAGCCTGTCGTATTATCTGCCTTTGCCAATTATGTTCTTCAAGGTCCAGTTTATGTTCTGATTGATTTTGATCATATTGCGATGAGTAACTATAGGTAATATAATCAGGAAAGAGTTTACGCATTAATTTCTCGCGTGAAACCGAAGGAACCGCACTCAGATTGGCCGATAATGTTATGAAGTGTTGTAGCTGACCAAATTCAATGATTACGTTATAAAAATCGTCGGGTTTTATGGTGTAAGATAACCAGGAGAAGCCTCTTTCTGAAAACGTCTTACCAGCACTTGGAAGCGAAGATGCGGACTGGACGATCTTGGCGAAGAGTCTGTCAGAAAGCGTGTGCGGGGGCAAAAGAGTTATCATCCAATAATCGAGTTCGATATCCTCTCCAAAATGTTCTTCTGCATAACCTATTAGATCAGTATCTGACCATTGGGTTTGTTGAATGAAATACATGCAGACGATTTTTTTGACCAATGGAGTATCATCAGCAAGCACTGGTCCGAAAGCTAATTTATTGGCCGTGGTGACATCTTGGATTCCGAGTGCCCACAAGGCGACATAAATTTCGATGTAATCTTTACGCTGTACAGCTCCTTCAATTTGATCGGGATTTTCTAAAAATGCGAGGGAAAGTTGAAGAATACGGGTAATCGTACTTTTTTTAGGAGCATCCCAACCAAATCCAAACCAGGTATCGACTGCTCTGACCACCGCCGAAAAACGTGCTAGGTCATGATCCAATATCACTTTGATAAAGTGTTTTAATGCTGCTATTGAGGTAAAGTCGAGCGTCTCGAGGATAGTCTGCCTCAATCCTTCTTGCTGCTGCGCTGCCAATAGCAACTTTTCAACCAGTTGGTGGTATGTTTTATTATCTGTTAAAAGGAGTCCTCTGATGAGCTCTTTAGAAACACCGCCAATTTCATGCTCTCCGATAAATATTTCTTCGAGTATCGGATAGTATGTTGCGTGGTTTTCTTCTAAAATGATTGCATAAAATATTCCTTTATATGCATTGTTTTGATAAACATCGTATTGTAATTGGTCTGCAGGATCCATTGAATTGAAGCCTGAGGCTCCAGCTGTATATATCGCTTGTAAAATATGAAGTTTTGCAAGCGTATAGTTTATTGTTGGGTTTATACGAAATGGCCGTCTGCTGTAGCCTTCTTGATAAGGCAAGCTGCTGAGTAAATCCCATACACGCGCCATATATGGTGCAATTACTCCGCCATATAATAGCGTCGCTAATTTCAGACCTTCTTCATTGTTCCAAGGATTTAGAGATGCATCAGTTCCAAATTGCTTTTGGTAAGCTTTGAGTAGAGCAAAATGCGCTGAATAATCTCTTACCAGCTGATTGGTGATAATAAGTCCTAAAGTTTTATACGGTTCGGAAAATTGTTCGAGTTGACTTTTTGTTATTGAAATACGTTCATGCTTTTGAATAAAGTCTCTTGCGTTTTCAGAAGAAATCATAAAAATAATATTAATAATATAAGCAGCTACTGTTCTTCTAAAATAGTTATTTGATGTTGAACAAAAAAGTGCAAATTACTCACCTCCCCATTCCCGCTATTCACCGAGTTTTCCTGATCGTTGGTCTAAAGCCGATAGGCTAGGGGAATATTGTGTTGTAGTTTTGAGTCAACAAATAAGAAGTAAAAACTAACACTATAAAAAAAGACATTATGAAAGCATTAGTAAAAACATTCGCAGCAGCAGCTTTAATCGCCGTATCAACATTTGCTATGGCAGCTGAAGGACCAGGAGCAAAAGCAAGAAAAACAAACATTAACCTTTCTACAGCAGACTTCGCTTTAGAGCACTATGTTGCGGTAACTACGGAGGGAGAATCGGTAGGTGTAGAGCAGTTATTTGCGGCTGATTTCAATCAAAAAATCCAAGCAAAGAATGCACAGTCTCATAGCCGTGAAGCGGTCATCAAATCCTTAAAAAAACAAAAAGGAGAGAAGCTGAACTGTACAGTAAGCACCGATATTCTTGAAGAATCAGCTGACTTCAAGGTTGCTAAAATAACCTTGAACTTTGAGAAGTTCACTAAGACTGATTTGGTGACTTTAGTTCGTGAAGGTAATGACTGGAAAGTATCCAATTCGATCAATTCGTATAAATAATATCTGATAGCTAATGGTTTGCCAAATCGAGCTATAGGCAGACCACGAGTGAATCATGTGTTTAAATTTAGTTTAAAAGCCATGTCGGAAGATGTGGCTTTTTTACGTTTGGAAGTTTGAATTAAGCACCAAGAAGTCATTGTTTTTACCTATTTCCTTCTTTTTTATTTTGATCAACCTTAGCTTTAGCACCGGCATAACTATCTAAGATTCGAATCGTAGCAGCCTTTAGTGAACGTCCGAATGCTGTTGGATGAAATCCTGGTGCGGTAAAAAATTCTACCTCATGATTAATTTTTGAATACCATACTTTTCCCATATCTTTTGGACCCAAAGTATCAGGTCTCGTTATTTTCACAAAGCCCTCGAGTTTGTTTTTGTCTAAACCAATAATTTGATAAGGCTGTGTTTTACTCTGGCAATCTACCTCAATATATTTCTCTCCGTTCCAGCACATGCATTCTTCAGGCGTTAGAAAATGTACGGTAATCAATATTGCCAATACCAAAAATGCTGCACCAGAAAACCTTAACACATGTTTATTTTTCTTAAAAAATGATTTTGGATCATTTTGTTGGCGCTTATTCCCTCCATTAACGTTAATCTTGTCAATACTTTCCGCATTCGGATCAATAATATCATTTCCAGAGTGAATTTCTTCTGGTTCCATATGATCACTGTTTTCATTTTTACGCTCATCTGAATCAATAACATGTTTAAAAATAGTCATGTTACAAGGTTCTTCAGGAGCTCGCAAATCTTGCAGATGGTCAAGGGGTATGCCTCCTAAGTCCTCCGAACTTTTGTCGCACACTAAATCATCGCCGTTGTTTTGACTAGGGGTATTAAAAGTATCATTGCGAATGTTAGTATCATCGATTGGGACTGATGCATCTGCTTGATGTCCGTTCCAAAAGTCAAAGTCGTAGGGGCGCGGTTGAAAATTAATCAGTACAGCGAGAAACTTTACCACATCCCGCTCGGGACTACGTTTTGTATCACCGATTATAAAATTTCTTAAAGCCCGGAATTTATCCGTTTCAGCATCTTTAACTATTTCCTTAAGTGATTTGCCAAGTTGTTTTTGGAGTTTTTTTTCATCTTTTTCTCTGAAATAATCAGTGAATACAATTCCGTCAGCTTCAGAGAGTCCCTTCTCGAAACATTGTATAGACCAATTCTTAAGGTCTCCCGCTGAAGGCCATTCACGGGAAAAACCAAGTTGTCTGTTTTTCTTTAAATCTAGGTAGCTGTCTCTTACAGCTTTTTGAAAATTCTCAAACATGATTCCAAAATTAATAGCTATGGAGCATTGGAAAATACGGGAAACCGTATGCCTGACAATGCTAAAAATCATCTCGACCGTTTGGAAAAATTTGGAAGACCTTCCAGTTTTTTTGAAACATCATGAAACATCATGAAATGTTGTGAAGCATTGGAAGCGTTTGATAAAAAGGGTTTTAACGGCTATAACTTTGTTCTCGAAGTCAGATGATAGATCGATTAAAATATAAACGAAGATACTCATCTGATTTCACAATGAGAAGATCTCGCGGTAGTCTTTAGCCGGTTTGGGAAGCAGCTTCTGCCTCCCGCGATTGACACTCTTACTTCCCAATAAATTCAGAAGGCCTTCTGAAAACATTTGTAGCAATCCCGTGCATGGGGCACGCGGACCTACCAAGTTTTTGACTTTTAAATTTTTTGAATCATGTGGAGTTTAATATTATATTTTTTATTCGGAATCGGTCAACCGTCCAACGGACAACAAGGTAATCAAGGTCATCAAAATGGTCAAACTACAGTGACACCTTATGGAGATATTCCAGGAGAAACAGAGACACCTTTACCTCCTCGTCCTCCAAAAAAATAATTTTATTTTAAAAGGCAGCTTCGGCTGCCTTTTGTATTAATAAAGAATTTTATTATTTTCGAGAAAATAGATCTCGTTGAAGCCTTTATATATTTTCCTATTGTTGTTATTGTTTACCGTTTTTTCATGTGTACGAAAAAATAGTGAAATCTTAAATGAAGTCGATTCTTCCTATTATGATAGAGCCTATACTTTTTTAGAAAAAGGATCAACAGATAGTGCGTTTTTAGTTTTTAGCCAGGTTAAAGACCTATATATTGAAGCTAATGATAGTCTAAACACGGCCAACTGTCTGATTAATATGGCTGTGATTCAAAAGGACAATGGAGATTATTTCGGAGCTCAAGAAACAGCGTTACAGGCTGTTGGATATATGAATACAAAAGACGATAAATATTCAGCTTACCTCAGTACAAATTACAATAATTTAGGTGTCGCAAGTGCTGCTCTTAATCAGTTTCAACCTGCATTATCCTTTTACGAATTTGCACTCAAATTTTCAAATGATTCTGCTAATACATTTATCTATCAAAATAATATAGCAATGTGTTACCAAAATCTTAAGGATTATAGGAAGGCAATTCAGATGTATCAAAATCTTCTCAATAAGAATATTTCTAGTCCTAAACGGTATGCACTTATATTATCCAATTTAGCTCGAACAAAGTGGTTGGAAAATAAACAATATAATGCTGAAGAAGAGTTATTAGAAGCTTTGTCAATTAGAGAAAGGGAAAAGGATCTCGTTGGTCTAAATGCGAGCTATGCTCATCTTAGCGATTATTACGAAGATAAAAATCTAGCTTTGGCCTTGCAATATGCGAATAAGATGTATGAAGTTTCGAAAAAAATAAAACGTGCCGACAATGAGGTTAGTGCTATGGCAAGACTTATAGAATTGACTCCATCGGGGGCCGCAAAAAACTATTTTAAAAAATATCAACATCTTTCCGACAGTATTCAGCAAGCTCGCTCGGAAGCCAAAAACCAGTTTGCGCTGATCCGTTATGAAGTTGAAAAAAATAAAGCCGATAACCTCCGGCTGGAAAAAGAAAATGCCGAAAAGCAGAACCGTCTTATACGACAACGCGTGATCACCGGTGCGAGTATTTTCCTACTTGTTTTAGTTGCCGGTGGAGGAACCCTTTGGTACAAGCGACGCAAGCAACGTCTTGAACTCGAAGCACAGAATCGTGTCAAAGAGACCCAGCTTCATCTTTCCAAGAAAATCCACGATGTCGTGGCCAATGGCATCTACCGGGTGATGTCGGAAATCGAACATGGCGATGAGGTGGATCGCGATGGTGTCCTCGATAAACTGGAAAATATGTACCTTCAGTCGCGCGATATCTCGCACGATGTCGAACAGCAAACCATCACAGAGACACCTTATAACGAGCAACTGGCCAGCTTGCTCAAATCCTTTGCCGCCGATCATCGTCGGGTGCTGATCGCCGGTAATGATGCCGAACAATGGAACGATATCAGCAAACGTATCAAGGATGAAGTTAAGTATGTGCTTCAGGAGCTGATGGTCAATATGAAGAAGCATAGTCAGGCCGAACAAGTCGTTGTACGTTTTGAAAAATCGGAGCAAAAACTCAACATATTCTATAAGGATAATGGTGTTGGAATCCCAGAAGAAAAATCGAATGGAAAAGGTCTGGCCAATACGGTTTCCCGTATTGAAAGCCTCGGGGGTAAAATTACCTTTGTCAATGAACCGGGAAAAGGACTCAATATCACGACCATTATCCCATTATAAAAAGACAATAATGTATGTTTAAGAAAGTACTCATTGCCGAAGACCACGAGATAGCCAACATTTCAGTGCAGAAAACCCTGCACGACCTCGGTATTCACAATACCAAATACGTTTACTACTGTGACCATGCGTTGACCTGGATAAAAAATGCCATCCGCGATGGTGAACCTTATGATCTGCTGATTACGGATATCGAATTTGAAGATGATGATAGTCCGCAGGAGATAAAAGATGGCCTCTCACTGATCAAAGCTGTCAAGATTGTGCAACCAGACATTAAGGTTATTGTCCTGACGGCTAAGGACCGCTCATCGTTGATCAATGACATGTTTAAGAACAACGAGATCGATGGCCTTGTACGCAAAGCACGGCGCGATGGCCAGCATTTGCGAGAAGCACTCCAAGCGGTTGATCAGAACCGTACGTACCAATCGCCCGACAGTAAAAAATTTATCCAAGAGCAGAATTCGCACGAGTTTACGCAGTTTGACCTGCATATCATTAAACTTCTGTACGAAGGTGTTTCCCAAAAGGAAATGCCTGAATATCTCCAGCAGCGTGATATTCGTCCCTCGAGCCTGAGCAGTATTGAGAAACGACTCAATCTAATGAAAGATGTACTCGGCTTTACCAAAAATGAACAGCTTGTTGCACACTGCAAAGAATTAGGCTTTATATAAATAATCGCTGTTATCGGATTACGGTTTTACGTAAAAATTTTTAAGACTATCAGCTACTTTTGTGAGCGCACGGCAAATAACGAGGCGGGGTTAATTACCGAAACCACGATACCTGAAGCATTCAAGATATTTAGTGCCATATTTTAACCAATAAGATGATGAGAAAAGGCTATCGTAGGATAGCCTTTATTTGTTTTTATGCTGTTTTTAACAGCCAGACCTATGATCGATCCAGCCCAATAGTGTATCGTTTAATCAGCCTGATTTGAAAAGGTATTGATTGAGTTTAGCGCATAGTAAGCGATGCCATTTTCGGGGTATTCTTGCAGAATTTCTTCATAGAGCGCTTTTGCTTTTTCGGCTTGGCCAGTCTGCGAATAACAGAAAGCTATATTACAAAGTGCCATTTCGCGATAGCTCATTTTTGAAGCACTGAACATAGTTAGCGCGCGATATTTATCTATCCATTCCTTTTTTGTAAAGAAATCGACACTCTGTTTAAAATATTCAACCGCGCCTTTAAAGTCATTTTGTTTGACGGCTTTCATTCCCTTTTTGTGGCTCTTTGGAATGAGCTGTTGCAATGTTGTGATTAAAATGAAAAAAAGGACTGAGGCGACCATCATTCCTTCAAGTTGGAAGAAAAATAAGGAAACTACCACCAGAACCATCCAGAAGACAATCAGTAATAAAACAGCAGGCCAGGACACCGACCTTACAATAGGAACATTTGCACTCATAGATTAATAAATTGTTGGTTGTTATTTTTCTAAATGTACTAAAACTCTCAAGAAATTCCTATCTCCCTATTTCAATTGCGTTAAGTTTAAAGCTCTTGCGATCTAATCTTCTTCTCAAAAGCACCTTTACGGGAAACCGTAGGATATCCTTTACGGTTTTTGATAGTTTTGAATCGATAAAGCAATAAAAAGCAGCAAAGTCAATTAACCGTATTTAACTGAAAAACACGATGAACACAGATCAATTGATCCAAGATACACGCTTCGATAGCAGAATCCTCTACGAACACCTTAGGCAGGAACTTTCGAAAGCTCATTCTGAAGTTCGGATAGCAATAGCCTGGTTTACAGATGATGAACTGTTTGTCACAGTTCAAGAGTACCTTGAGCGCCATGTAAAAGTTTCTATTATTACATTGTAGACAACATGAAAAAGTGGATAATCGTAAAGATCAAACTGGGCGTAATCGCTCTGTTTTTTTCGCTTATTTTTTTTATGAGCTGTTCCCGGTCTCGGGAAGGTATCAAAGCTGGTTTCCTTTCGGGCAATAATGCCTCAGGAAAACATTATGGACGAGTATACAAGGTTATCGATGGAGATACCTTTTGGGTTAAAAATGAACAGGGCAATAATGTAAAGATTAGACTGATCGGCATTGATGCACCCGAAGATAAAAATGCATTTAAGAAGAAGAAACACCCTTTTGGGAAGGTCTCCAAACGCTATCTGGATAGTTTGATTCTTGATAAAGAGATCCGCTTGGAATATGATGTGGACTCGCTCGATCGATACGGTCGAACATTGGCTTATGCCTACCTGAGCAATACATTTATCAATGCAGATATGATCCAGAATGGTTATGCGCTTTTGATGACTATACCGCCCAATGTTCGCTACGAATCGCAATTTGTCGTGCTACAAAAGTATGCACGAAAAAATCGCTTAGGGCTTTGGGGCCTAAGCGATGATCCGGTATTTGATTAAGAAGTGTTTACTATTCATAGTTTTTCAAGGCATCTGTGATTTCTTGCCTATACAGATAGATTTCATCTAAGGAGTTTAAGAGTTTTTTAACTCCTTTATCTTTTCCTTCTGAAAAAACTTCAAGATATTTATTGGACGAATTAAAATGTAAGCGAGCCATTGGTTTACGGTTGTTGTCGTCCAATAAGATTCCAAAATAAGATTGTGTATCTCTATAGGCAATTCTGTAGGCTGGTACATGTTCACGCAAGATTGCTTTGACAATTTGATAACCTTCCATTTCTTCTTCCGTCGTTACAATTTTGTCTTCGCTCTCTGAGTTTTCATCGATAGGCTGAATTTCTTCTTCTTTTTGAGGGATAGTCTCATTGATGGTTAATGCTGTTTTTAATCGTGCACTAATGGATTCATTGATAGAAGATGTAATTGCTTTTTTTGTATAATCTTTAAACGCTACCATCCTAGATGCGGTGAGCGGCTTGCTAAAGAACTTGCTGACCAATAGTTTTACAAATTCGTCTGATGGCTCCTGAAGTTCGGTTTCTAATTCTTTCCGAATGGCCTTAATGTACTTCAGGCCTTCTGCAGAATTCAATATGCCTTCCAGGTGAAAGCCATTTTTTGTGAATTTCTCCAGTATCTTAAGATTGGAGTCTTTTAGATTGGATAAATCTAGCGTGAAAAATGGTTTTTTTAGTGCCAATATCGCAGATGAATTCTGGGATAACTTCAGTCGGATTAAAAATGTCGTAACCCAGAATCTGTATAAAAGGCATTACAAAAGCATTTTTTGTCGCTTCCTCTGTTTTGATCTTTTAACGAGCCTACGCGCTGGTGTAGTTGCTCTAATTTGAGTAATAGGTCATTTTCCATGTTGCTAATAATAATGTATAACCAAATCTAGGAAGGAAATGCGGGGGAATGTTACGGTTTTCCGTAGGTAGGGGAGACATCATAATGAAAAAAAGCCCTTTTTAGGGCTTTTTAGATACTACTTTTGGTCTCGTGCTTGCTGACGGAGTAAGTAAGTAGTACATATACCAAAAACACAATACCGTTGAGGATGATATAGATTTCCTTTTTAAATTCGACAAATAGAAAGGCTAGGTTTATGGCAAGTGCACAAACGAAAAATATTGATGATACAGTTTTTACCAATGTTGTGGTCCGAGCAGATTGCAGCTGTATTGCTAAAGTGCAAATCAATGTTACGCTTAAAAATAGGAGCGTCCCCACAGACAGGAGTTCCTTGTTGGTGTTGTTTGTAAATACAAAGAATCCGTAGCTGATTAGGCAGCTTATCGCGATTGCGATTACCGTTTTTATATAGTCTAACTTCATGATGTCTTAAATTGCAGGGGGTGGAGGTGGAGGCATAGCACCAAATAAGTTGAATACTTCGGGTACAGCATTTGCCAGTTCCCAGCCTGCCTGCCCCTCCCGCCAGATGTAATGATTAACCGTAAATTGACCACTTTGTACCAATTGTTTCAATTGCTGAATGGTAAAGGGGCCGGACTGCTGTCCGTTAATGGCAATATGGTACATTGTAGAAGGTGGTGGGGGTGGTGTGCTGCCCATTCCCTGCATCATATTGCCAATTTGGCTACCGAGGACGTCGCCTACACGCATGCCAACCATGAGCCCCGCCGCATTTAAACCACCTCGACCTAGCCCGACATGCCCCATTTCACCTAAGTTTTCAGCAGTAGCTTTTAGCACATCCACTTGTTGGTTGAGTTGATGCACTGCAAAATTTTTGCCCTCGACTCCCAATTCCGAATCTTTGCGTTTAATTCTGGCAGATTCTGCCAAGTTTTCAATTTCGACATCAGTGGTGGCCCGGATAAATTTTGATTGCTGATCTGCAGTAGTTCTCTTGAGCTGATAATAATTTGGATGTTCATGATCCAATGTGATTGAACCGATATCAACACGTTTGAGCTGCAGACCAAAATGGTCCTTAAAATCCACGACTAGTTTGCTGTGAATAATATCACTGATCTCATCGATTTTTCGTTCGATCTGCATGACAGGGATATTCTCATTCTGCGGGATGTTGGTAATAACGGATTTGGTTTTACGTTGAAAAAAATCCCGCACCTGGCTTTTGAAGTCTGCTAATTCAAAGTTGATTAGTCGATTGAGCTTGATAAAGTTTTTGTAGTCTTTTAGGGTGAATGTAAGTGTTCCTCGTACCGCACAGGGGACAGCAAGGTCCGTAAAGCGCGGGTCGTATAAATCAAAATACGGAAGACCAAATTTGAGCTGAATATTGCCCGATAGATTGATATAATATATCTCTGCCTGAAAAGGAGAGTTACCGCCAAAAGCAGCGCCCACTATTGAAGTAAGAATGGGAAAGTTCGCAGATTTAATTGTTTGGTCATAAGGACCTTCAATAAACTCTTGTATAATTCCGTCGTCTTTTTTATAGAAAAATACCGCTAATTCACCGTCTTTCACCCGTAGACTACTTCCATAGCGGATGGCATTTTCTTTTTTTGTGGAGTTGACATCACCGGAAGGGCGCCATTTCCATACCAAATACTCCGACTCATCACAACGAATTACATCCATAAAACCGCCTTCTTTTTTCTTTCCGAATAGTCCCATTGATTCGATTAACTTTTAAGCATTAAAATAAATAGAATAAAAATCAGAAAGGCCGCCCCAAGTACCTTGTATACTTTCTGATTGTTTTCCTTGGCCGTGTTTCGTGCATTTGCCACGATCAAGCTTACTTCGTTAAAAGTTCGTTCGTCTTCTTTCATGGCTAATGAAGCCTTGGTATTGATCTGTTCGATTTTTTTTAGCCAGATCTTATTCCAGGTGTTCCTATATTTAGTGTCCTCTGAAAGGACTTTTAGATAGGATATATGATCTATTTTACTTGCCGACAAGGTTAGAAACTCGAGGATACCTTCCTTTGATAGTGGTACCGGATAGTTCAGTACAAGCTCCTCCTTGCGCGCATCAGTTGTGGACCATTTGGTAGGCCGCGATTTATAAATGATAAATTGCACCGTTTTAACGAATAGCATGATTGGTGAAAAGAAAAACCATAATAGGATGGTACCAAATTTAATCTCTCTTGAACCATTTTGTGCGTAGAAATGCTCACTACGTGTTGCTTCTATCTCGTCCAATTTTTCAAAAAACTTGATAACGCTACTTGAGGCTTCGATGTTTCTAAATTCTGTACCGCAATCGTAGCATTTGGTGGCAAAGCTCTCGGTAATAGCCCCACAGCCCGGGCACTTTTTTACATCGCCCAGTTTGTCAGATTTTGGAGCGGCGGTGAGCGTAGGATTTCGATCTTTTGTTTTGTCATACATCCGCGCTTCAAGTACCATTTCGAATTCGTCCAGATCGATGCCTTCTATTTCAGCTCTTTTAAAAAGAACTTGCTTTTCTTTTTCAGTTAGCTCGCCATCCGCGAGGGCTAATGTAATTAGTTGTTCTAATTTCTCGTTGTACATTGCTTTTTATAACTAGTAGTTTCTGCAATGTTAGCCAAATAACGTACGGCTATTTTACGGGAAGCCGTAATATCGTGGTTAAATAAAAGCTTGTGTTATGGTTTGCCGTAAATAGTTGCGTACTGCTGGATTTATCTTTGTGCTATTAACGACGCTATATTAAATTTTATGAAAAAGTTTTTCCAGTGTCGCCGCAAGGCATATGGTCGTAACCACCGGATCGTCCAAACCTACATCGCGTATCTGTGGAGCTCCGACTAAAAAGGAGGAGCCTGTCAAAGAAAAGTCTAACACGTCAGTTCAATCTTTAAAACACTTTAAAATACTATGATACGATTATTTATTATTACCCTGTTATTTACATTTACTTTATTAAAAAGCTATAGCCAAGCTAACCTTGAAAATATCTACAATGCTATTCGGAATAAAGCCAAAGAACAGCAAATTACCGAACAAGATTATCCTCCATATTTGGCCACAGCATTAAAAAATCGCGGATATCATGTGTCAACTATTCGAAATGAAAAACTTTTGGAGAAATATTTGGCTTTGGATAGTTTGCTTACATTCAAATACGATTCGTTAGTTAAGGTAACCAATGTACGTATTGCTAAATATGCTGATGTTGGTTCGGCGAAAATAGATGAAGCTACTATGAATACAGCAATGCGTTATCGGTACGATCTGAGGAATAGGAAAACTGAGTTAAAGCAGAAGTATAGAGTGATCGGATATAAGAATACAGATAAGGAGTTTGAAGCTGATGTGTTATCGGTAGGCGATATAAATGACACTGATAAAATCGAATTTATTGTTCAGACCCTGATGGCTATGCAGGCAAAGCAACGACAGGATAGCATTATTGAAAGCCAAAAAGAACTTGAGTTCAATCGAGCTATTGCTAGCCTTCCGTCAAAGACAGCTGTTAAAGCCAAATTTAGGTCGTACAAACATCGATTGGGGTATACATTTGAGCTGTTTCCTGCCGGATTTACACCCAAGGCAAATAAACCGGTAGTTGATCGTGTATTTGGCCGTAAGGCTAGATATCGAGAAGTTGATCCGAATGGGGGAAATACGTTGATTATTGAGTATTATGATTCCGGTAATATTTTAAATGTCACTGTTTATAAAGGATATGAAGGAATTTATTCAGCTGCCTATAGAGATCATGCAACAAAACCCTATGAAATACGGGCGACTTCCTCTGATGGGAAATTTTATATTGTTCATCAGCGTATTTACGATATGTACAACAATAAGACAACGGTGAAGACTAAATATCAATATGTACCACTCGATTATTGGTATGAGTAAGTATCCAAATCGATCAATTTGTATAAATAAGTATCTCTATAACGCGTGATCTGCCTAGATGAGTATAAAGGCAGATCACGAGTAAACCATTCAAATTTAGTTTAAAAGCCACATCATACCATGTGGCTTTTTTTACGTTTCCTCTTTTGTTTCGTCATTCAATGTTTTAAAAGGCAATTGGATTTTCATTGTAAGACGCCAGCCAATTTTTATGTTGAGCATTTCTTCTAAAAAGGCTAGCTTGATGCATTTATATCAGTAGAACAATGGCAAATCTGAAATAGTATTATGAAAAATCTTTTTTGATATATCGATGAAATCGGTTCAAATGGATAAGAATTTTCGCCTAACTACTGATTTTCTTATATTTGGAAGTATCACTTTTAACAATACCTAAATATCAATTTTATAATGAAATACCTTTTTGTAAGTCTATCAGTTTTATTTTTAAACTTGACGCAAGCTCAGACCTCGATTAAGACAGAGCTCTATATCATTGGCACGGTGCATGACTCCTCAGCCATATTGAGTCCAGATATGCTATTTGAAATTTTAGATAAGGTCGGACCAGATATACTCTTACAAGAAAATGATAGCGAACAGATTAAAGATTATGCGAAGGAAATCCGTCTAACGTCAAACGAGCAGACTGCTACATTAAGATATCTAAAAAAGTATCCTGAAACACTCAATTTACCATTCGAATTTGAGGGTAGAAATCAGTATAGAAAAGATAGGGGTATGGTACCGGCGGATTACCTTACAGTACAGCTTATTGATAGCTTGTATCAAGTCGGTAAGTTAAGTGAATCCAATAAAGCGATCTATGAGAAATATAAAGAAGCGAATAAAGCGCTGTTTAACTTTTCAAAAACAGATATAAAAACATTGAATTCCGTCGCTTTTGAAACTTTGAACAGATATAGACAAACTCTTCAGCATCATGAGATGCCCAAAATAGCTCATTCCGAAGTAATTTTTGGAGAGAAATATATTGTGAAACCAAATGGTGAAAAGATCTCTTACCGGGATGGCTATCAGCTTTGGTGTAATTTTTGGGATCTAAGAAATAATACAATGGCTATTAATATCATCAGACACGCTAACAAGTATAGTGGGAAAAAAATAGTTGTCTTGACCGGAGTACAACACAAATATTATTTAAAAGAACTACTCGATAAATATCAAGATGGTACTTATCATGTCATTGAATATTTTCAATAACAATTAGCCATCTTCCCATTTCCACCATTTATCGCGTTTTCCTGATCGTTGGACTACAGCCGATAGTTTAAATTTAGTTTAAAAGCCACATCATACCATGTGGCTTTTTTTTACGTTTCCTCTTTTGTGTTTCGTCATCCAATGTTTTAAAAGACAATTGAATTTTCATTGTAAGACGCCAGCCAATTTTTATGTTGAGCCTTTCTTTCGAAAGTAAGCTTGTTGTCGTTTTATATAATGAGAACAGCTACCGATTGAACTTTTCAGATCGTTGGTCTAAAGGAGCTTGTGTTCCCAAATACGACTAATGAATTCTTTCTTAAAGATTTTAATTTCTTCAAACGCTGGTTTTATCAGTGGATATTCGGGTTTAGTGTAAAAAATAATGTGCAATTTTTTTTAGCTGCTACATTCGTATATCAAAATTATTGCGGGACCCGAAAAGCAGTTAGAGTAGGGACAAATTTATAAATCAAATTATTATGAACTCAAAAAAATTAAAAATCAACAAGAAAAATGTAGCGAAGCTGAACGAAAATGTTTTAGACCAAATTCAGGGCGGAAAAGCTGCGGCAGGTGATGTCTGTGTATTCAAAACATCATCATGCACAATTAAAGAAGAAGAAACTCTTTCCTAGTATAAAAAAACGTAAGGAAACTGATTCAAAAAAGGAAGAAAAATAGGCGGGACCCGAAAAGCAGTTAGAGTAGGGACAAATTTATAAATCAAATTATCATGAATTCAAAAAAATTAAAAATCAACAAGAAAAATGTAGCGAAGTTGAACGAAAGTATCTTAGACCAAATTCAGGGCGGAAAAGCTGCGGCAGGTGATGTATGTGTATTCAAATCGTCATCTTGTTCTATTAAGGAAAAAGAAACTCTTTCCTAGTATTGTACTAAAAAATGCAAAGACACTGATTTCTTAAATCACAGTTTAAAACGAAGTGCAATGGACCAATCCTTGAACACTAAGAGGAGTAACAGGAGCGGAATACTTCATCAAAATTTCTCCAACTCCAGGGAATGCAATCGTTTAATAGACCAATAAAGCACCTCATACCGGGGTGCTTTACCAAAGTAAAAAACGAATCTCAATTTGTAGCGGCAGGGAATTCAAAAATGAATGACTTTGGTACTATTCCAACAATGTTGACTACAGCACTAGAGCAGGACATGACAAAAAACTACTAATATGTTGTTAGAGAAATTGTTTAGAGGATTAGATAGAAGGCAATCAGAAAATATTGGACTGGATGGCGAAGGAGGATACTTTCTATTATGCTGTATTCTATACTTGAAAAGTTATTCTTTTATCAAAAAGGAAGATCTAATTTCTCTGAACAACTCTCTGATCGACAGTATACAAGAAAAAAATCCCTTAGTTATGGGTATTTGTCAAGTAAAAAAGAACTCTCATTTCTTCAATTTCCTGATTTTGACGATGCAAATGAGGCACTGGGCGAAGAGCTTTTATATTTAGTAAATAAAAATATTTGGGATAATTTATATGGTGCAGGAGGAATCCTTGCAGCTTTTTCTGTGGGTCCGGTAGACACCAAAGTGCTCGAAAGCGTATTGATTGAATTAAACGAAAGAACCAAAAAGCAAGAAACAAATGATTTCATTGTAAATCCATTGATAGGCAAGCATACGGTTGATTTTGGTATTGCTCACGGATATGCCGGTTTGGGTAATATTTTATTCAATTTACTAGAAAAAGGGGTATTAACCGACTTGATTACTACTAGTTTAGTTAATATTTTAAAGATTTTTGAGGATCAGCCATTAAATCTTGCAGAGGAGGGGGCAAATATTTTTCCAATAAAGTATGATATGGAAACAGGAAGCTATGCTTATTCAGCAATCAGTGGCTGGTGTTATGGGGACCTTGGCATCGTGAATTTTGTTTAAAATGTTCAACCTTGACAGCTCTAAACCCTATTTATCCGAATTTGAAAAATGCTATTCAATCAATTGCAGAAAGACCACTGGTTAAGGACCAAAAAGATATTTTCCTATGTCATGGTTTATCGTCCAAATTCCTTCTCCGTCAAGCCCTGAAGAACGTCAATTCAAATATTCATACAGTTAGTCTGGGGCAATCTAAATGCAAAGACATTTGCTATAGATTTTGACAAGAACTATAAAAAACTTAAATATAGTGTCGGGACCAAATATGTTCACACGCAGAGTGATAATACACAGTTGTTTAATCAGGTAAGTAAAACTGATAGCTTGGAAAGTCGTTTTAATGAATCCATTTTTGCCCTTTATCTTTCTGGTGAATATAAATTTTCAGACAAGGTCAATCTTAGTTTAGGATTAAGGGGTGAAAATACAAACTATCAGCTTTCTCTTCAGCAGGAACTCAAAAGAAACTACTTCCATCTTTTACCTAAAGTAAGATTTGATTATTTGCTCAATGAAAGTTATACTTTCTCTGCGGGTTATGCAAGAAAT
>JAITLV010000078.1 GCA_031277685.1 Sphingobacterium sp.
TCCAGGTACTGGTAATCGCCGATCTGGTCATTGCCCGTCACTCCCCAGCTGGCACGTAACTTTCCGAAGCTCAAGATAGACTGATCTTTTAAAAATTCTTCGCTACTGAACACCCAGGCCGCACCGATCGACCCAAAGTTACCGTACTTATTGTTGGGACCGAAGCGGGACGAACCATCTCTTCGGTAACTGAAATTCAACAGATATTTGTCGGCATAGGCATAATTGATACGGGCAAATGCAGACTGGTAACGGTAATCTGCGTATTGGTTGTTGCGGATCGCAATGACACCTGCGGCAGCCAGGTTACCTAACTGGGAATCACTTGGGTAATTACCGCCATCTATATATTTACCTTCACTGACACGCTGCTGCCAGGTCCCCCCCAAAAGCAGTTTAAAATCATGTTTACCAAAGGTTTTACTGTAATTTAATTGCGGCTCAACGATGTAGGACTGATAATCCGAATTGCCGTAAGAAGCCGTGGAGCCGGCGCTGGTCAATGGATTAAATCCGGCATTGGGCAGCAGGCGTGTCTGGTCCATGCTTTTGAGGTTATACCCTACATTGATTTTAGCGACCAGTTCGGGTAAGATCGCGTATTCGGCAGACAGGTTGGCCAGCAGGGATTTTGATTTCGAAACACTCGAACGCTCCATATAGGCGGCGGGGTTCTGCAAACTCTGCTGGAACCAATAATAGTCGCCCTTCTCATCATATAACGGATAGTTGGGCGCCAGGTTATAAAACTGGGCAATATCTGTCGGCACGGTATTGTTACGGTCCAGATTGAGGTTGAAACTGCTGTTGAGTTTAAATCGTTGATCTTTGGACTGCGTAGACAGGTTCAACAGCGCCCCCCCACGTTGATAATTTTTATTACCTGGCAAGGGATCACCCTGACGATTGAAATTGGCACTGGCCAGGTATTGCGTATTTTCGTTTCCCCCGGAAAATGACAGCTGATAGGTTGAAAAAGGCGCACTTGCCCCATAAAACTCCTTTTGCCAGTCGCTGTAAGTGGACTGATCCCAGGTGAGCAGATCCGGCGCATTATCTGCTGTCGCTGTCCAGTTATCGTTTTTAAAGCCTTCCTTCCGGATTTCCAAATATTGTTCCGTATTGAGCATCTTCAAGTTGCGGATGGCCTTACCAGAGCCCACATTGGCATTAAAGTCTATTTTAAGTCCGCTCTTATTTCCTTTTTTTGTTGTGATCAGGATTACTCCATTCCCACCCCGGGAGCCATAGATGGCTGTTGCATCGGCATCCTTCAGCACATCTATGCGCTCGATATCCTTGGGATTGATCAGGCTGAGCGGGCTTTGGTTCCCATTGGCCGAGGTAAACTGATTCATGCTTTCGTCCGAAAATGGAATGCCGTCGATAATGTAAAGGGGGCTGCTGCCATTACTCAGGGAGTTTACACCCCGCAGTTGCACCTGAAAGGAGCTGCCCGGCAGGCCTGAATTAGAAGCGATACTAAGTCCGGCAACGCGGCCCTGCAATGCAGCCAGTGGATCGAGTACCGGTTGGGTCTCTATTTCCCTGCCGGTGACGCTGGATACCGAACCCGTATTTTTGCGTATCGAAGACGTACCGTAACCGATCACCACCACTTCATCCAGGTTGCCCGGATCTAGCTCAAGGCTTATTTCCAGGAGGGCCTTGTCGGTCACCCTCACTTCCTTGCTGCGGTAGCCTACATAACTCAAAAGTAGGATATCATCCTGCTGCAGCCCATTTAAACTAAAACGTCCATTAGCATCGGTCACTGTACTGACTATCTTATTTTTAACCCGAACACTAACCCCTTCAAGCGCTGCACCACTAGCATTGCTAACACGGCCACTTATCGTGACCTGCAGTGTCTTGGCTGCGGCTTTCCCCTGGAGCACGATGGTGTTTTTGACAATTTGATAGCGGATGCCCTTAGCCGAGAATGCCTGTTTAAGTAGCTCGGGGATATTGGCATTATTTAAGTTGACATCAAAAGGCAGATCGGGATTAATTTCATAGGGATCATACACAAAGCGGTAATCGCTGCGCTGCTCAATGGCTTTGACGAGCTGTTTAAATTGAACATGGTCAGATGCCTTGTCTGCCTGCTGGCTAAAGGCATAGCCATTGACATGCATGAGCATCAAAAGCAGTGTTTTTACGGATTGTTTCATAGGGTATTTAGATTGAAAATGCGTTTGTTTGGGTTTGGTTAGGGAACAAGGACGAGTCGGTCCTTGTCGATGGTATAATTTATGCCGGCAAATCGCAATATTTTGAGCACTTCTTCAAAGGACTCCTTTTTGCTAATTTTTCCACTAAGGACTTTGTTTTTATAGACCGGCGACAGGTTATAGGTAAAATTGTACCAACGGGAAAGATCGGCCAAAATCTCGGGAAGCGGTGTCTGGTCAAATTCAAAGTAACCATCTTTCCAATTGGCAGCATCCTGTTGGGTATTTTGCTGCTTTCGCTGGAAGGCACCGTTCAGCACGTTCAGTTCGATCGACTGCCCCGGTAGCAGAATCTCCTGAAGACCCGCATTGCTGACCTGTATTTTACCTTCGTCGAGCTGTGTGGTTAAGAGCTGACTATCGTTTGCGTATAACTTCACGTTGAAAGCGGTTCCCAAGGCTTCAATGCTGGTGTTGCCGACATGAACAATAAAAGGTTTGGCTTTATTTTTTGCCACCTTAAAATAGGCTTCACCCGTCAGGAATACCGAGCGTTCGTTGACGTCATATCCCGATCCTATTTCCAGCTTGCTGTCGGCATTTAGCCAGACGGTGGTCCCATCGGGAAGTTCCATCTTGAATTCTTGCCCCTTTTTGGTCTTGACCGCCAGGTTATCCCCATTCCCCTGCGCCATGTAGGCGGGGTTAAACGGTTTCTTTTCGTCCAGGCTCACCACTTCATTGCCGATCAGCAGATCGGCCTGGAAGTGACCGACACTAAAAGGCAGTGGCTGTGGCGCTTGTTGGGGCTGGGAAAAGAAGTACAGCGCTGCCCCTGCCATCAAAAAGAAGACAATGCTGGCAGCCACCTTCCAATAGGCCCTTCGCTGGCGATTAGCCCTTAATTCGGACCCAAAAATATGCTGTTGGAAATAGCGGTCTTCGGCAGCGAGGTCAAGCTCCGGGATATCCTTTTCGTTATTGGTCTTGCTAAGCTGATTGTACCAACTTTCGACAAGTACAGTTTCCTCGGCGCTGCACATGCCCCGCTGGTACTTCTGCAGTAATTGTTTCGATATGCGTTGTTTCATAGGTGCTATCCTGTTTACCGTTTAGAAGACAGGATAGTGCCCCTTTAGTGGTAGAAAAAAATGAAAATAGTTCGTATTTTTTTTCGCAGAACTGTCAACGCATTGTAAATCTGCTTTTTGACCGTCTGTTCAGAGATCTCAAGTTCTGCGGCGATCTCCCGATAACTCCGCTGTTCGAAACGACTTTTTTTGAAGATCAAAGCCATTTTGCGCGGTAGCTTTTCTATGGCCTCGTCGATCTGCCTGGCCAATTCTTTTTCCCGCAGCAACTCGTCGGGCATCATTTCAAAGGCCGGGGCTGCATGCTCCAGGTAAGTTTCATATTTCCGGCCCACATCCTGACTGGCGATACGATTGATGACCAGATTACGGGCCGAACGAAAAAGATACGCCTGATAAGAATGCTCTATTTCGAGCCGCTCCATGCGGTCCCAGAGATTCGTAAAAATTTCCTGTACAATATCACGGGCCTCGTCCCGATCGTCTAGCATCCGGAAAACATGCACATACAACTTGCCCCAATTTTCTTCGTAAAGCTGGGTAAACAATTGTCTGCCATGTGTTACATTCATCCCGATGGTTTAGTTCATGTTGATTATTCAAAATTAGCTTTTATTTTCAGGAAAGTCAATTTATGAAGGATTTCTACGCAAACAAGTAGAATAATGCAGACACAGACCACCTTTTGTTACATTTTAATTTATTTTGCGATCGGCTTCATGCTAGATAAACCGATCGCTGAACCTTCAAAGTTTAGGCTCGGATCGCTTAAGGAGGGTATATTTCCAATAAATTGTACGGCTTTGACAGGGTCGTTAGCTAAAGGAAGCAAACCCTCTTTCGTATTTTTTTTGTATATTATCTCACTATGAAAATAGTAGACATCACAAAAGACACTTTAATCAGTGCTCAGAAAGAAGGATTTACCGTATTAATCACCAAATTTAATTCAGATCCATTAAACCCAACCTGGATTGTCGACAAGGTTGAAAAAGACAAAATAGAAGCTAACAAAAAGGCATTGAGCGAAAGCTACCAGCTATGCTATTCCCTTAACGAAGCTATTCGGACGATTGATAATCGCCCGTTCATTGGAAAGTTACAGCTAAGCCATTAATAGGGTTTGATCAATCAATCATGCCATACGCAATCGGAAGACTGTATTGTTTCGCTA
>JAITLV010000093.1 GCA_031277685.1 Sphingobacterium sp.
TCATCCGTTGAATATACAACGCCTTCATAGGACTGTTTCTTATTTTTACTCATAATTTTAACAAATAATTTTTATTGCTTTTGGCATAATAGAAATATTTAGCTTATCGCCAAGTTCGATAGGCTCGCCATCCACATGTACCGGTGAAACTGAGTCTACCTCAATCTCGATATTCCTTCCAGGGATAATTTCAACATAACTAGACTGATCAGCAGATTTATTAAAAAGATGAAAAATCATCTTCGGTAGAATATACAACGGGAATTTATGTACTATACAAACATCCAATATGCCATCATTGACCGAAGCTTGAGGCGCGATATAGGCATTATTCCCATACTGTGGTGAGTTAGCAACACTGATCATAAAGGCTTGCCTTTCATAGACCTGTCCATCAATTGTCAATTTATAATGAGCTGGTTGATATTTACTAAGGACATTAAAGACTGATTTCATATAGCCTAAAGGGCCCCTTATATTTTCATTGGCAAAATTTTCACTCACCGATGCGTCGAAACCTAATCCCGCAATATTAAAAAATCGTCGGTCATTAATCACACCACAGTCAACCTCGATAGATTCAAAACGATTTATGCGCCGAATAGCTGCCGCTTCATTCATTGGGATACCTAAATAGAGTGCAAGACCATTACCAGAACCTTCAGGGATAATCCCTAAGGGGATACCCGAACCAACCAAAGCAGAACCTAACTCATTGATTGTCCCATCTCCACCGACTGCAATCACCGCGTCATACCCCTCCTTAATAGCCTGCAAACCAATCTCATAAGCATGATTAGGCCTCGCCGTTTGTTGAAATGTGGGATCAAATTTCTGCAAATCCAGCACGTCCAACACCTGTTTTTTAAAGGATGTTTTGCGCTTCCCTCCGGAAATGGGGTTAATAACAAACAATATTTGTTTACGTTCTGACATATCCAAAGATAACGGAAATTACCAATTTCTTAAAATAATGTAATCTTTACACCATTTCATCGCTGCTTTTTACTCTTTTTAAGATGAAAAGACAAATTTGATTTTAAATATCCCACAAAGTATCGTAGCTTTGTCGCGACAAAAAAATAGAATGTGGACTGATTTGCGTGCTGTTGCATACACAAGGCAACGACAAGGAGATTGCAACCACAGTAAAAAAGTGCTAAAAACCCTTCGCTATCATGGCTCTTATCACTTTGCTGTTATTTCATTTCTAGCGCAAATCCAATATTAAAATTACGTAAGGCATGGCTTATTTATTTACGTCAGAATCTGTTTCTGAAGGGCATCCAGACAAAGTTGCGGATCAAATTTCAGATGCATTAATAGACAATTTTTTAGCATGGGATGAAGACTCACGCGTTGCTATCGAAACTTTAGTAACGACTGGACAGGTCGTTCTCGCTGGTGAGGTAAAATCTAACATATACTTGGATGTTCAAAAAATAGCACGCTCTGTTATTCAAAAAATTGGTTACACCAAATCCGAATATATGTTCGAGGCAAACTCTTGTGGCGTATTATCCGCAATCCACGAGCAATCTGCTGATATCAATCAAGGTGTAGATCGTAAAACTAGACAAGAACAAGGAGCTGGTGATCAAGGTATCATGTTTGGCTATGCAAACAATGAAACGGACAACTTCATGCCCTTGGCATTGGATCTTTCTCATCGTCTTTTGTACGAACTAGCAGAACTGCGTAGAGAAAACAATGAAATACAATATCTACGACCAGATGCGAAATCACAAGTAACCTTGGAATATGGTGATGACCATAGACCAAAGAGAATTGACACAATCGTAATTTCTACACAACATGATGACTTCGACAGTGAGCCGGTCATGTTAGATAAGATTACACAGGATATAAAAGCAATTTTAATTCCCCGCGTAAAAGCACAGTTGAAACCAGAACTTCAATTGCTATTCAATGATGACATTAAATTCCATATCAATCCAACCGGGAAATTTGTTATCGGAGGGCCACACGGAGATACAGGACTCACTGGCCGTAAGATCATTGTAGATACTTATGGAGGCAGGGGTGCGCATGGTGGTGGGGCCTTTTCCGGAAAGGATCCATCGAAAGTAGATCGTTCGGCAGCTTACGCCACCCGTCATATTGCGAAAAACCTAGTTGCAGCAGGTGTAGCTGACGAAATCCTAGTGCAGATATCCTATGCAATTGGTGTAAAAGATCCGATGGGAATCTATGTCAATACCTATGGAACAAGCAACGTAAATCTAACCGACGGTCAGATCGCGGATAAAATAGCACATTTGTTTGATATGACTCCTTATGGTATTGAAACGCGTCTTGGTCTAAGAAATCCTATCTACTCCGAAACTGCCGCATACGGCCACATGGGAAGAACACCAAGAAAAGTGACAAAAGAATTCGAAAGCTCAACTGGAGAGAAAAAACAAGTCGAAGTTGAATTGTTCACTTGGGAAAAATTGGATTATATCGATAAGGTGAAAGAAGAGTTTGGTTTATAACAACGAAATATCCATCAAAATAAAAAAAGGGAGACAGTGATGTCTCCTTTTTTCGTATCTTGAAGACTCTAAACCGTTCAATCATGAAAAGACGCAATTTTTTACTGGCACCCATGGTGCTCATCACAGCCCCTACATGGGCAAATTCAATCCAGTCGGATGAGGATCTTCATACCGATACTATTGTACATATCGTAAATTTCTGGCTCAAAGAGGATGTCAATGAAAAGGACAAAAAAAGTTTTGTGGGATTTTTCGAGGAACTTCGCAAGATAGATGTAATCAAAACACTTAATTATGGTGTACCGGCCCAAACAAATCCTCGACCTGTCGTAGACAACAGTTTTGATTATACGCTAATCGTGACATTCAAAGACCTTAAAGACATTACCGTCTACGAAACACATCCAATCCATTTAAAAGCAATCGAAAAATATCAGCATTTTTGGACAAAAGTGATGGTGAAAGACACTTCCATTATTAAATAAGCCCGCGAGCTTTTATTTCCAGATATTTATTAATGGAATTGATAGTCAAATTTTCCGGAGCGGTGTAGATCGTCTGAAACCCATTACGAATAAGTTCCTGCACAATAAGTTGTTTCTCATAAATGAATTTTTCGGCAATAATCTGATTATAGATCTCAATGGTCTTTTTGGGAGTGCTTCTGGCTAAATCTTCCACTTCAACATTTTTGAATACAACCACAACAATGATGTGACTTCGATTTAACATGCACAGATAATTTAGCTGCCTTCTTAAGGAGTCTAATGTTTCAAAATTTGTATAGAGAAAGATGAGCGAACGTTTATTGATATGTGCATTTGCATAGCTATAGAGTTTCCCATACTCAGGCTCCTCAAATTTTGTCGTTACCTGATATAAAGCCTCGGAAATTTTTAACATCTGGTTATTCCTCTTTTCAGCAGGAATAAAGACATTCACCTCCTTCGAAAAGCTCAATAATCCCGCACGGTCCTGCTTTAATATCGTTGCATTTGAAAGAACCAGTGATGCATTGATTGCATAATCCAATAACGTGAGACCATCAAATGGCATCCGCATCGCTCGTCCAAGATCAATAAATGAATAGATTGGCTGAGATTTCTCCTCCTCATACTGATTGACCATTAGCTTTTTGACCTTTGCAGTCGCCTTCCAATTCATATGACGATAATCATCACCCTGCACATACCCTCTAACATGATCAAATTCCATTGCTGAGCCAATACGGCGAATGCGCTTTATTCCCAATTCATTTAGCCTGTTGCTCGTTGCTAAAAGTTGATACTTTCTCAATTGAATATAAGAGGGATAACATGGTATCTCCTGCGCCTCATTGGTCACAAATCTCCGTTTGAAAAATCCAAAACGTTTCGCGAGTGCCATACATCGACCAAACTGGTATATACCTCTTTGTGTAGGTCGTATCGAATAGGAAATATCAGTACTTTGCCGTGCCGACAGATGAATAAAGAATTCGTTATTTCGTAATTGAAATTGTATCGGAAATTCTTCCAGAATCTCTACGGAAGTCGGAAACGGATAAAAGGAACTGACAGTTAACTTCATCGAATTTTCGTCCCCATTGGACAACTTCTCAGGATAGTTTCTAGCGATTTCAATCCGTCCTTTGCCCGAAAATAAGAGTATAAAGTCAAAAATCAATACAGCTAGCCATAACCAAAATACAATCCAGGCAACAATAAGCAACCCCTTAATAAAGAAAGAAACTGCAAAGAATGTTGCTACTCCCAATAAAGAATAGAAGAACTGATTGGTTAGAAAAAGCTGTCTTAATTTCTTCATTATCTTGGAATTTCTACAGTATTAATGATCTGATCAATGACATAAGCGGTTGTAAAGCCCTCCATTTCCCGCTCAGGTGTTAGCATGACACGATGTCCCAGAACCGCAGAGGCAACTCTTCGAATATCTTCAGGTGTCACAAAATCCCGGCCACTCAATGCAGCAGAAGCTTTTGCAGATTCCAATAAAGCAATAGAGGCCCTCGGTGAAGCACCCAAAGTTAAGCTAGGATTGGTACGCGTCTTTATGATCACCTGAGCAATATAGTTCAACAATTCTTCATGTACAAAAATTGATTTGATCAGTCGTTGAAAAGAGAAGATTTCTTCCGCAGCAACAACAGGATTTACCTGATCTTCCTTATTCGATGCTTTTTGCGCATGATGTTCTTTCAAAATTTCCAGTTCTTGTTCAAGTTCTGGATAATGCACATTGATCTTAAAAAGAAAGCGATCCAATTGCGCCTCTGGTAGACGATAGGTCCCCTCATGTTCAATCGGGTTTTGCGTAGCGAAGACAATAAATGGAATCGGCAAAATATAAGTATTTCCATCAACAGAAACTTGGTGTTCAGCCATGCTTTCAAAAAGTGCCGCCTGAGTTTTTGCAGGGGCACGATTGATCTCGTCAATCAAAACAATATTAGCAAAGATTGGTCCCCTGCGAAATTCAAATTCATTGCTTTTTAAATCTAAGATAGATGATCCCGTCACATCAGACGGCATCAAATCTGGAGTGAATTGAATTCGTTTAAAATCACTACTTATTGTCTTTGCTATCAATTTAGCCGATAAGGTTTTCGCGACACCGGGTAATCCTTCTATTAAAGAGTGTCCGGAAGCCAAAATCGAAATCAATAACATATCAATCAATTGATCCTGTCCGACGATTACTTTTTTTACCTCCGACTTTACCTGAGCCATTTTTTCATATAAAACCGATAGATCTATACGGTTTTCAAAAGATATATATTTATCAAAATCACTCATATCATTTTTGCTTTATGTTTAAAATCTTCTATAATTTCATTAATCTTTCTTAATCCATTCAAATCATGCTGCTGTACCCCCTGCATTCGAACGATTAGCTCAACTAACTGTTGTGTGTCAGCCAAGGAAACACCTGATCTTTCAGCCAATTCCTCACAAAATCCATCTTCTTTTAACGCTAAGGTGTCTATGTGAAAACGGTTTCGTAGGTCGTGTAAGAAATAATCTATTTTTTTATCAACCATATTACCTGGCGTACCATTTTCGTAATATAAAGTTGCAATTGTTTCACAAAATTCTTTAGACAGATTAGGCTCCACTTTTACGATAGCCACAGCACGTTGTTCCCTTTTACTCTTAAACACAAGCAAAAGGATGAGTCCCACCAATAGCACATACCACGCCTGGCGCAATCCTGAATTGGTCAACAAAACGCGCAACGGGGTACGGTATTGGTCCATATTAGCCTTGAAATCATACCAGGCAATTGGCCTATCATTTAAATACGATAATGCTTTTGCGGCATAAGCATATTGGGAGGCTGAATTCAGGAGATAATAATTTCCAAATAAATCGGGAGTCAAATGTAGGTACAGTTTGCCTTTACCAAACTGTATCTCAACAAAATTTGGTAATAGATAATCTTGGTAGGTTATTCCACCCAGAATAGTCGCATTTTTTGGCAGTTTACTAAAGACCGTACTTAAGTCCGATTTAGCATAATGGATCTTATTATTGTCGTTTGTTAGCTTCACTCTTAAATCACCCTTAATATCAACACCTTTCTTGTAGCCATAGAAATCTTCCACCTTCACGTTCAAAGAATCCAAAAGGTTATAGTCAATTGTTTCCGCTATAATCATTGCATTTCCACCTCGAGACACATAATCGAGTAATTTATTTCCCGCAGCTTCACCTAAGGAAAAATACGACGTATAAAATAGCAGATTCATCGTCGTTCCTTTTGTACTGTCCAGGTATTCGTAGAGTGGGCGCTTCACGTCCACATTACGTTGGTCAATAATATGCTTTAATTCCTCCCGAAGCACATAAGCACCAAAAGGATTTTTATCTTTCGCATCAAAAGTTCGATTCCAAATAATTGGTTTCTTGCTCGTCACGTCGATCATACCGATCAATAATAGAACGGCTCCCAATAATATCAATCCAAATTTTACTGATCCTTTCATTTAATTTGATTTTGATATTGATTAAACAGTTCATTATACTGATTAAAATCTGATTCAGTCAATTCAAATTGCCCAAACCAAACATAGTCAAACACTTTGGTACATTCCTCAAATCCCCTCCTTAAGGTATTATTCTGGATCTCATTCGCAAATTCGGTATTCGTTTTACTATGCTTCCATTTAATGTGATCTGCCTGCGCCAGCTTTTGGATATTTAATAATTGCAGATATCGAATTCCCAGCGCATAATTTCGTTGGGAAATAGCTTCTTTGATATACTCATTAATATCACTATCCATCAAGTTTCTCTCCACATAAGCGAGCGTATCTAAGGCATCTTCCTCCTGTCCATGTTTAATAAAATATTGGTTTTTATTATACAATACTTTATAGAGTACAAAAGCCAATGCTATTAACGCGAAAAAGGCAAAGACATAACCAAATTCTTCATTAAATTTATATGGATTATCAGGCATGATATCCCCCAGCCATTCTCCAATGCGATGTAAGATACGCTGCAGTACGCTTACCTTATCTTTAATATTTTCAGAATACACAAAATCATCACGCTCATAACGTTTAATAATTTCTTGGTAGGGGTCCATCTTAAACGCTCGTTCCTGATTATATTCGGGAATAGAGTCAAATAAGTGCGGATCCCAAAGGGCGTCTTTATTATCCACAGCCTTCGTCATGGCGACAGAATCCATCGCTACTGAGTCTACCCCGAAAGCAGCTGAATCTAATAGTGACGCAACTGAATCCACGGCTACCGAGTCTGTCGTGGATATTTCCGAGTCATCGGTTGCCGGCTTGGGATCACAGCCGCTTAGCGATAATAGACATATAAAGGAGAAAACGAATAGTATCCTATTCATTTCTACCTCCAATCTGATCAATCATACCATAAATGCGCTCGCCAAACTTGAGATCCTTGGCGGTCTCATAGATTATTCCATTGGCCAATACGCCAGCCATATATAAGAATAAGGTAAATAAAGTAATGAACATTCCGCCCAAAGTCATCAATAATTTCCCCCAAGATGAATCAAAAAAAGCGGCTTCCATTCCTAAAAAATTGTAAGATATCAGGGCGATAATGATTAGAGGAATTACAGAGATCATCATAACAGCCATCTGGAAGATGAAATTGACAATATAGGTTGCTATACCGTATTGAATCAATTTTTTGCTTAGCATGACATAAGAATCCGTGAAACAACTTCCCAGATCAGAATATCCCTCACGATAGAACAAGAATGAGCTAAATAACCAGATTCCCACTATCGACATCAATATACCAATCGCAAAACTTCCAATAAAGGGAATAAATGCGGAGAGCGCAGCAACTATCGCAAGTGGTATAAAAACAACAATTAATGCCAGAACCATTGCGAATAAAAACATAAAATACCGACCTATATTGGTTCTAAAATTTTGAAGGACTTCTTTTCCTGTAAAGTGTGTATTTTTACGTTCCTTCAGAAGGATAAAATATTCGATAGAAATACCATATACATATAAACCTAGCGCGATGAGTGCTATGATCAGCAATCCTGCCCAAGTAAACCCATCAATATCTTCAAATGAGCTACTGTTTGCTGAAAAGGTAATTTTTGTAGACAGGAAATAGTATACCAATGCAATTGCAGCCAGCGGTAATGCTGACAGCCCAAATATGGTTGTCACAAAATGTTTATAGATCAATTTAAAAAGATCAATAAAGCTTTGGACAAAATCGCCTATCTTTCGTTCTTTCTGAAATTCAAAATCTACTTCCATTGAAATCGTTTTGCTAATCGATAGGGGTTAATAACATAGAAAAATAATATAGCCAGCAAGGAAAGAAGTATGATGAATAGACTGAGCCAGACCGATACATTATAATATCGTGTTACAAAACCTTCCAATGTACCAGCTACAATAAAAAATGGTATCGTACTCACCAATACTTTCATCGCCGTCTTTGCTGTCTGCACAAAAGAAGCCATACGAGTATAGGATTTGGGGAACAAAATACTATTTCCTATTGCAAGTCCGCATCCTCCCGCAACTATAATCACTGAAATTTCGATTGTACCATGGATCCATATTGCCGACATGGCCTTCCCCATCACACCATATTGAAAAAATAGCTGATGGAATGCGCCCAACATAATGCCATTGCTAAACAGTATATATCCCGTACCAATACTAAAAAACAATCCAAATGCAAAAGCCATAAAAGCCACACGAACATTATTGATTGTAATCCAGATAGCCGAGCCAAAATTACTCCCTTTACCATAAACTGCAGCAGGATCCCCCGCTTTGATACTCTCTATTGTTGAATCTACATAAAAATCGCCCAAGATAAGCCGGATAAAATCTATATCATACACCGCCGAAAGAAAACCAATGGCCGACGCAAAAACAAAAATCAACAGGGAATAAAAAAGCTGTCGACGGATTGACCAAATTGCCTGCGGGATCTCTTCATTAATAAAAGACTTGAATTTATTATTGGAAGCCTTTCGATCTTTATAGATTTTTTGATGTGCTGTTACAGCAAGTTCATTTAAATAATTTCGTACCTTACTGTTGGGATAAAATGTCTGCGCGTAAGCCAGATCATTTGTCAGCTCGATATAGTTTGATGCCAGTTCATCTGGATCAACCTGCATGTTAATTGACAAATTATTTTCAATTAACGTCCATTTTTCTTTATTTCGTTCTACAAATGATGCTTCTCTCATTAATTTTTTTAACTGGCTAAACCAAATATATGAATAAGCTTGAGATAAACACAGCACAAAATGTAAAAATACAGTATAATCTTGCCAGCCTAGGTTCGAGGATGATCGCATTTGCCATCGATTATTTTATTATTGTCTGTTACTTTTTCTTTTGCATGTTCCTATTGGATGCACTGGATATCACAAGTAAGGATCCTTATCTTTTCTATGGTATTATTATGGGGATGACCTTACCTGCATTCTTTTATACTTTAATTACGGAAACAGCATTTAGCGGACAGACCATTGGTAAAAAGATCATGAAAATAAAAGTAGTGAAGCTTGATGGTTCACGCGCAGACTTTTATCAATATCTATCGCGTTGGACATTATCAATCGTCGATATATGGATGACAATGGGTGGAATTGCAATTACCTCAATTGTCCTATCAAAATATGGTCAACGTATTGGTGATATTGCCGGAGAGACATCTGTCATTAGTTTGAAACCTAGCTTGAAACTCAGTGATACCATTTATGAGGAGACTTTTGAGAATCATCCTATTTTATTCCCTCAAGTCATCAAGTTGAGTGACAAAGATGCTAATGTAATCAAAGATGTTTACCAAACCGCATTTGACAGAAAGGACGTAGGCATACTGACAGCTTTGGTTCAGCGCCTGGAAACGATCATGGAGGTTAAACATCCCGAAAAAATGACCCCAAATGATTTTGTTCTACAAGTCATGAAAGATCACTATAGTATGTTTAAAGACAAATAGAGCTTACAAAGCTTTAATACAATCAGTATTAGACTCGAAGTACTAAAGGTTTTCTACGTTTGTAACTGAATCAGCAGTACACCATTCCCGTTAGAAGACAAATGGAGATGTGTACATGATTTGCTTTTTGCGAGGAAACTGCTACGGAATTTTACGCATATGAAAAGAGCCGAATGCTCGGCCCTCCATATCTTTTAGTACGAATCATCTTAAGCTGTTACAGAAGCAGCTGAAGTTTGTACTTGGCGATCTACTTTTTTAACTAAACCTTGCAAGACATTTCCCGGTCCAACTTCTACAAATGCAGTAGCACCATCTTCCAGCATGTTTTGTACAGTCTGTGTCCAACGAACAGCGCCAGTCAACTGTGCAATTAAATTCTGTTTAATAATAGTAGGTTCCGTTTGCGGCTTTGCATCAATATTCTGATAAATAGGACATCTTGGAGAAAGTATATCTGTTGCTTCAATTGCTGCCTGCAATTCTACTTTAGCTGATTCCATTAATGGTGAATGGAATGCTCCGCCAACATTTAGTTTTAACGCTCTCTTCGCTCCTGCTTCTGTCAACAACGCACAAGCCTTGTCTACACCTTCTATTGTTCCTGAGATCACCAACTGTCCCGGGCAATTGTAGTTTGCCGCAACGACAATGTCGTCTACTTTTGCACAAATTTCCTCCACGATAGCATCTTCCAATCCCAAAATGGCTGCCATTGTCGATGGTCGCAATTCACATGCTTTTTGCATGGCATTTGCCCGTTGAGAAACCAATTTCAATCCATCTTCAAAACTTAAAGCTCCCGCTGCCACCAATGCTGAAAATTCGCCCAAAGAGTGTCCGGCTACCATATCCGGTTGAAAAGAATCTCCTAAAGCCTTAGCCAAAATAACAGAATGCAGAAAAATTGCTGGTTGCGTTACATTGGTCTGTTTCAATTCTTCATCCGTACCAGAAAACATAATATCCGTAATACGAAACCCTAAAATATCATTGGCTTTCTCGAATAAAGCTTTTGTTTCTTCATTTAAATTATACAGGTCTTGTCCCATTCCAACAAATTGGGCTCCTTGACCAGGAAATACATATGCTGTTTTCATCTGTTATATTTTTTTCTTTAATGGCTGATGAGAGCTCGCAAGCTCAGTTTCATATTTAAGAATTACTGTAACCGCAAATATATAGAATTCTATCAAATATTAATCCTCTGGGACAAAACTCAACGACAGCATCTTCTCGGGATCAAAGACATCCTGGGCAATAGCTAAAAGATTCGTGCGATCTAAAAGTTGTATTTTCTCGATCACCTCATCCAATAATATAACACGATCATAATCCATCACATTCTTTGCAGCCGAAATAATCATACTCATCCTATTTTCTTCTGTCAGAGCAATTTGACCAATAAACTTCTGTTTTGCCTTCTTCAATTTAATTTCGGAAAGTGGCTGCTCACACAGTTTATATAGCTCTTTAAATACGAGCTTTTTAGCCTTTTCGACCTTTTCCTCATCAGTCCCCAAGTAAATACTAAACAATCCTGTATCCGAAAAAATCGTATAATTGGATTCGATGGTATAGGCTATCCCGTATTTTTCACGGATAGAGAGGTTCAAAATTGACCCCATTCCCATTCCTCCTAGCATATTATTTAAAAGCAACAGGCCCGTTTTGCGGTCATCGCGGTAGTCGTAAGCCAATGATCCCAACATATAATGCACCTGATTAATGGGTTTTGGAATTTCAAGATGTTCAACTATAATTGGCTTTACATCATTTCTGAGACGAGAAACAGAATGTTGTGCTATTCCTCCAAAAGTCTTCTGCAGCAACTTTTCGACTTCTTTTAGCCTGTAATTACCAGTAATACCGATGACCATATCATGAGTGTCATAGTTAGAAGCCATAAAATCTGCGATATCGCCCTTTTGCAACGCCAAAAGCTGATCTTCAAGTCCCAATATATTATGCCCTAAACCCGACCCCTTAAATACAAGATCTTCGAAATCATCAACGATAGATTCTTCTGGACTATCCAAATAAGAAGCCATTTCATCAACGATAACCGATTTTTCTTTATCCATCTCCACTTCAGGAAAAGTAGAATGAAAGAAGATGTCCTCAAATAGATCCAGAGCCCTGTTGAGATACGGACGCAGTATAGACGCATGAACACAAGTGTATTCTTTTGTTGTATAAGCATTCAGATCGCCGCCCACAGACTCTAGATGATCAATAATTTGCTGTGTTGACCTTTTCTCAGTTCGTTTAAATAAAAGATGTTCAATAAAATGAGCAACGCCGAACTTACCCTCCGACTCGTCTCGAGAGCCTGCGTTGATGACCATGCACACATGGGTTACTGGCAAATTTTGATATTGGAATACCACACGGATTCCATTTGAAAGTCTGATGATTTCGTATTCCATTCAGTTTATAAAATTTCTTTAATTGATCTATTCTCACTTCGCCATTTTTCCCTACTCCCCAACAGACCAATCTTTCCTTATTTATGATAAATAGCGAAAAGATCCTCATATATATGATTTACAGTTCACTCATCATTGCAACAAGAGCTAAAATATTATCGTATGCTATTGGTCAAACTAACCCTTCTTGTTGCATTTTCAGCAAAACTAGGGATTTTTAAACGCAAAACGGTCATAGCGAAATCACTATAACCGTTTTTTAGTTAGCTTTTTGTTCAGTTTACATACGAGGTCTTCTCATACCTCCATGAAAGTCATCCCCCCCTTGAGGGTTCCCCATTGCAAACTTCTGGAATTTATAAGTGAATAATAGCATAAAATAGCGTCCGAGGCGATTCGTACGACTATCCGTAGTTAGAAAGCCGTCCACAGTACGTGATAGATTCGTTTGTTGATTTAGCAAATCAAATGCTTGCAAACGCAATGTTCCACGTTGATCTTTTAAAAACCTTTGCTCCACATAAGTATTGATAATGAATGGATTGGAAGACAACCCTTGACCATATCCTTGGTTGAAAGACTTAGAAAGATCCGCGCCAAAAATTGTATTCTTCAGAATATTGTATGAACCTATTAAAGTTGGTGTCCAAGTTTGAATATCACTATTTCGCTGTAACAAGCTATTCTGTGTATGCGTAAATTGATAGCGAACACCTGGATTAATTTCCAGATTCTCGGATGGATTGTAACGAAACATTAATCCTTGCGTAAGGACAAAATTACGGGCAACATTTTTCTGGCCAATATTATCATTCTCATCTATCGAAGAATAGCCTATTGTTTTATTCACCGAAATCCCTCCCATCAACATAACATTGAAAGTTTTTTCTTTCCACGATTTACCATAATGATAAAATGAATTGATTGCATACGGACGATCCCCAGTCTCATTAAAATAACGTGTCTCTGAAATCAATGCGGAATCAATGTTTCCTGTCGTGGGATCTTTCTGGATAGGGCCATAGTAGGATTTATTTAAACTAACAATTTTATTGTCAGCCAATGAACCATTGAGGAATACAAAGAAATTGTTCCCCTTTTGAAAGTCGTTTTTACGAAATCTCAGGTTCAATTGATGATTAAATTCTGGATTCAGGTTAGCATTACCATATACGATATTTGTCGAACTTGTGCTCAGATTATAAGGCAATATTTGCGATACACTTGGCTCCGTCGGAGATCCCGAGTAGTTTAGACTGATGTTGGATTGACGAGAGAATTTATATTCAAAACGTGCAATTGGCATCCAATTCATATTATTACGAGAAATCGGGATGATCTCACCCGAATTAATCGCTGATCCAGTCAAGTGGGATGGTTGTCCGGCTACTCCCACAGAGTAAGTCACCTTATCATTACTAAATAAATAGTTCGCTCCTATCTTATGGGTTATAAACGCATAGTCATAATTATAATCAAGGTTTAACTTTGCATTTTCAAATTCGTTTTCAAGGTTATCGCCAGCTTTGTCATACCCCGTTTGCTGAATACTATTATCGTATTTATTCTTATTAAAATCATAGGTTACCTCTAATTTTCCATTTTTGGATAAAGGTTCGGTATAATTTACCGAAGCTCCCGCATTCCAGCTTTTATTGAGTGCATCCTGAACCGTACGCTGATAAATGTTACTCATGGGTTGGTTGATATTGGATGGATCGGAAATATACCTATCAAGTATCTGATTTACATCCTTATCAGTTTTGGCATTATTATAATTAAAATTGAAAAACAAGTTACGTCCATTGTCATTCAGTTTACGGTTGTATAAACCACTGATCCCAAACCTTGGTGCCGTGGAATTTGTTCCAGTTGTTAATACCTGCTTATTATCCAAAACCTCGTTTAGATAGGTAATAGAGTTTGTTATTGCGTTATTATTACCATCATCATAGCCAAACTGTGGCACAATCTTAATATAATCTTTCGCTGTCGGCTTCCATTCCACATTTGCTTCAAAACGATGGTTGCCACCAATGGAATTTGAATTCGCATCTACACTGTCTGCCTGCGATCGACCTGGCGTTGCATTCACGATATATCTTTGTGAAAGTGTTGTATTATTACTATGGCTATAACTATAGCTACCATAGGCTGTCAACTTATCCGAAAAATCCTTACGAAAGTTAAGGCCAATAGAACCTATTTTGGTAAGGCCATCTGAGCCACCAAACATACCGCCGCCACGACGTCCACCACCACCCTGACCACGTCGGGCGCCACCGCCCGTTGTATTGAAATCAAACAAGGGTGCATTGGTATTGTTTAAGTTTCCTAGAACAGAAATTTGCTCCCCTTCGCGCATCCCCATCCACATTCCTGTTGCCTGATAACGATCCTCCGTTCCATAGCCCGCACGAAGTGTCGTCATATGACCTTGATTATATTTGGGATCGATCTGAATGTTTAGTACTTTTTCGGAATCACCGTTCTTATTTCCCGTAATATTAGCCATATCCCCATAATCATCAATAATCTGCATTTTCTGGATAATATTTGCTGGAAGGTTTTGTGTAGCAGTTTTTACATCGCCCCCGAAAAAATCCTTTCCATTGATACGTACACGTTTCACTGATTCCCCCTGTGCGGTGACATTACCATCTTTATCGACCTCTACTCCCTGCAGTTTTTTTAATGCATCTTCCGCAACCGATCCCTCGCGCAGCTTCAGATCCCTCATCGTGTATTCCAGTGTATCACTTTTCACAACTACAGTCGGCACACCATCCACAACAACCTCCTCCAGCATTTGGGAATTCTGCTGCAAGGTCAAACTCGGAATAATATATTTTACCTCTCCCTCGGGGAAGCCGAACTCCTTTTCAAAACGCTCAAAACCTAAATTAGAAACACTAATTTTAAACGTATCCGCCTTAATTTTATCAAAGGTAAAAATCCCGGCCATATTTGAACCTGCAGTCATGGAATCCAATTTTGAAGTCAACGTAACTGTTGCTCCCGCAATAACACGGTTCTTATCGTCTTTCAACATTCCTTGTACACTTTTCGTCTGGCCATATACAGTCCATCCTGTTAGCATACTCAACAAAAAAAGCATGAAGCTCCTCATAACACTTATTTTTATATTTCTATAATTGACAAATTATTTGACCGAATGATTCTGTTTTAGTTTAACACCTCTATTTCTCCCCAATCACAACAGTACATTCTAAATCTTTACAAAAGAAGAGATTATTAGTGTTAATTAATGTAAAAGGGCATTATTCACACAGAAGTTACAATGTATAACTCTAATTTTATTCGTACTTTCGTTCATTTATAGAACAAGAAAATGCTATTATCATATTATCAAGATCAATGGGTTGAAGCGGGATGTGACGAAGCTGGCAGAGGCTGTTTGGCAGGCCCTGTTTTTGCCGCAGCCGTGATTTTTCCCACCGATTTTCATCATGAACTCCTCAATGATTCGAAACAGTTGAGCGAGAAAAAACGTATGGCATTACGCCCGATTATTGAAAAGGAAGCTCTTGCCTATGCTGTCGCAAGTGTCTCTGCAGAAGAAATAGACCGCATCAATATCCACAATGCCAGTTATCTTGCTATGCATAAGGCGTTAGATATGTTACAGATAAAAGCAGAATATATTATTGTGGATGGAAACAGGTTTATTCCTTACCAAACTATTCCGTATTCATGCATTATAAAAGGGGATGGGAAATATCTTTCGATTGCTGCTGCATCCATCTTGGCAAAAACCTACCGGGATGAATATATGGATAATATTGCCTCGGATTACCCGGCCTATGATTGGCTTAACAACAAAGGTTATCCAACTGTAAAGCATCGGACTGCAGTTCTTGAACATGGCTCAACACCACATCATAGAAAAAGCTTTAGAATAACTGATCCACAGCTCAAATTATTCTAAAGCTTTATTAAACTAAAAAAAGAAACAGCCTGCTATACAACTGTTTCTTTTTTTGTATCTCGAAAGGAGAAATATATTGCCGCGATTATCCCCAATCCAAGGATAAACGACGATATTAAAGTCAATAGATTACCCATCTTGTGTGATTCTGGATCAAAAATAAATTCAACCTTATGCGTACCAGCGGGCAGCTGCAAGGCTCTTAGCAAATAATCCGCACGAATAATCGGCGTCTCTTTTCCATCCACATAAGCCTTCCAGCCCTTATCATAAAACACCTCAGAGAATACCGCGAAGGCATCATTGGCAGCGGTATATTCATACTGCATTTTATCCGGATGATAGGAGGTTAGTTTTATTTCCCCTGTCGTAGTAGCACTCGAAGTTTTTGCTTTAATTTCATTTTGATACTGTTGATTCACAAAAGCTTCTTTATGCGGATCAAAAGAACTGATCGCTTGCATTTCTTCTGCATTTCCCTTCACAAATGTTACTTTGTCCACAAACCATGCATTTCCAGCTGCTGTGCTTCGTCTCACAATACGTTGTGATTGATTTTGAGGGTCTGTTGTAATCAAATAACGTACATTGAACATATCCAGCACATCTTCATTGAGAGCTCCATTGAATTGATTCTCCAAGATTTCTTGAAAACGCATTAATTTAGCAGCATGATAACCACCCAACGATTTATGATAGTAGGAAGGACGGGCATCAGAAAATGGATCGGTTGTCAAGTCAAGGACACGATAACTTGGATCTTTATCCATTAAGATTAATTGATCAACCTCACGTTGCTGGAATACCTGTTGTGTAGTCGCCCCCTTCTCCATAAAGGATTTATCGTTTAAGAAGCGTTTATCAACACTCCACAGATCGAATAAAAATAAGACAAGCAAGATCCCCAATAATGCGCCTTCATTGAGTTTCTTCTTAAGATAAAACCAAACAAGGCCGAATGTCAACAAAATAATCACAAAGGAACGGTAAGCATCTTTACTGGCAATATCCTTTCGATCCAAAACCAATTGGTTCACCAATTCCGTTCCAACAGACTTATCTCCAATTTCTCGGGAATAATGCTCGATTAAATTATTGTGTTCTGCATTTCTGAAATTTAAGAATAGATCAGGCATCAAACCAATCAAAAGACAAATTCCACCCACGCCAACAAAAGTATATAGCACTTTTTTATCCAAGTTGGGAATTTCTTTGGCTCTCGTCAAGAGTTCGTTGATCGTCATAATAGCCATCAGCGGCACTGTGATTGAAACAAGAACCAAGATGGATTCAACCGCCCTAAACTTGTTGTACATCGGAAAGTAATCAAAGAATAGATCCGAAACCAATGTAAAATTCTTCCCAAATGACAAAAGCAATGCTAATACCGTAGTTGTTAATATCCACCATTTGAAGCGGTTTTTAACAATGACAAGTCCCAATATAAACAAGAAGAAAATTCCGGCGCCAAAATACCAAGGGCCTGAAGTAAAACGTTTATCGCCCCAATATGTTGGCATACTTTGGGCTATCTGTCCTGCCTGCACAGTTGACATGCCCTTTTCTGTAAAAAATTTGGCAACATTCGACTTTTCGTCCAATTGGCCACCACTTGCACCACCATAGGCATTCGGAATTACAAAAGTCATGGTCTCACCGACACCTTGGCTCCATTCATAAGCATATTGCTTATCAAGACCTTTCTCTTTTGTACTGTTATTATCAACTTTCGTAATATTCGCATGACCGCGTGTACTGAGCTTACTGTACTCCCAAGTTGGCAATAAAATGGACGCATTTACCATCAATGCAATAATAACGGCGATCACCTGTCTTCCGGAAGATATAAAGAACTCCTTTAATTGCTTTTGTTTGATCGCATCTATTAAGGTAAAAATAACGTATACCATCAACGCCATTAACAAGTAGTAAGTTGTCTGCAAGTGATTGACACGGATTTCTAACGAAAGGAATAACGCCAGCAGTACTGGCCCCCACAATCTGCTCCCCCGATAACACATGATCACCGCAGCAATAACAGGTGGTATAAATGCGATAGCATTTGCTCTTGTGATATGCCCCGCCTCTATATAAATAAAGTTGTAAGAAGTAAATGCTATTGCAACTGCGCCCACCGCAGCGAGCCAGGGTTTGATACGTAATACGCTAAAAAGAAAATAAGCACCCAAAAGATAAAACAACACTGTATCCATTGGGCTTGGAAAAACAAATTTAACAGCTTTCAGCACATAGGTACCAATGTTATTTTCATTTGCCTGCCAAATTTGATAAGTAGGCATACCCCCAAACATAGAATTCGTCCATAATGGCGCCTTTCCATCTTTGGCTTTATAATCAAATAATTCCTTTTGTCCAGCTTGTGCTTGTACCACATCCGATTGAGCGAGAGTTTTTCCTTGCCAAACAGGTGTGAAATAAAAAAATACTAGCGCAATGAATATCGCAATAACGATCAAATGTGCTGAATTCGCCTTAAACCAATTTTTCATTTATCCTCTTAGGTTGTTTAAAAGTCTTAAAAGCCAAACTTAGATAAATTTGTTTTTATATACAATTATAA
>JAITLV010000103.1 GCA_031277685.1 Sphingobacterium sp.
TATAAATAGGGATTTCTCGGGATCCGGATGAGTTTATAGCCCTCCTTCCTTAGCGATTCTTGTAATTCAATTTCGGGGAGCGTTTTAAAGATAATGATGCTCAACGATTGACTCGGTACTATTCCGGATTTTGATAAAAAATCTCGGGCACCTTTTTTTAACAGAATCCGCCGAAACTTCTTCTCTGCCTTCACCGCTGGAATTTTTTCACTTCCGGGGAACCAGAAATTCGGATTAAAATTTTTGACAGCAATCATGGGTAGATTTATACCGGCTGCGAATTTTTCCATTTCCCTTTCCGAAACTTTGTAAACAAAGTTGCCTACGGCTTCATAGGAGAAACGGTTCTTCCAGATTTTGTTTACTGAACCATATTTAATTTTTTCCAAAACATTGTTTATAAACATTAAAAGTGGCATTTTCAGAATCGGATCTTGTGGTTCAATAATGACGATCCCCTTTTTCGCTACTCGGATCATTTCATATAGCGCCGCATAAGGCCTTGGAAAATGATGATAGGTCTCTTTGCATAAGATATAGTCTATACTGTTATTTCCAAATGAAAGACTTTCGGCATTTTCAGCTGAATATTTTTCAACAATGCCAACCTCTGCGGATACCGCCAGAAATTCATCGCTGATATCCGAAGCAATGACATCCCGTACACCATTTTCAATTAAATAATTGGCGTCATGTCCATAAGCGTCACCTACAGTCAACCAGGACGAATCTTTATAAGTAGTGATGGGTTTGATGCAGTTAAAAAATTGATTCTGCAACCAATGGTTCACGGATCCCTTATAGGCTTTAATTCCGTTGAGTAGGGTGATCCGTTGTTCTTTTTCTGGAAATTGGTTTGTATACCAATTGGAATGTCGGCTATAACTGTCTTCGTGAAAAGGCGCTGTAGACTTGTTGTTCTCCATAACGTTATTTTACAAAATTGGTGACTTCAGATAATATTTTTTCTATGGATGGTTTGTAATTTTGATTACCGGTAATTATGAAAGGTAATAAAGCTTTTGGTTATTTAAAACTTTCATTGTATGATAATTGAATAATCTGACAATGAAATTGCAATACCTTTAATAATATTTAAATATAATTTTATGCTTAATAACGATGTTGTGGTTGTTTTCGCTACATTTATTTTTTTTAAAGAAATATGGATACGAAAGGTCCGGGGTCCTATGGCTTGTTGGATTGTATAAAATTTTCTGAGTTGAACTTCGGAGATGGACGACCTGTCTTTCTTGGCGTTTCTACGTATCTCCAATTATCCTGTCGGTTTTTCAAATATTCAGCAGATCTGTCCCAATATTGATGTAGTATAATTCGAATATGGATTGGTGCTTTTAGGTGCTGGGTAAATAGTAGACATTCGTAATGTTATTAAAATAATTATTCAACTAAATTCTTTTAAAAGATGAAAACGTTAGAAAAATTAAGCGCTAAAGGCGTTCAGACAATTGGAGAATCTGCTAGCAAGATCGTAGGCGGATTAGGTGGTGCAACTGAAATTACATGGGTATCAGACCATGGTGACCACTGCTGTCAAGATGGCAAGCCTGATCCAAAAACAGGCAATTGTCTATCGTTTGCAACAGCGATGTAAGAATCAAAATGCTAAGAAAGGGCGGATACACAATGTCCGCCTTTTCTGCTTTTAGGATGAACCCATTTATTTATAGCACCTTGGAAAAGAAAATTTTAATATTGAGCCAGTCTTATTTAGAAGGAACGACAGATACCGTCTGTATGTGGCTTAATTTTTTGCAGGCACCTTATCAGCGGTTCAATGGCGAAGATCTATTTAAATTGGAAAACCTAAATCAGCTTCCCAATGACGATGAGGTAGGCTTAGTCTGGTATCGCCGTAAAATAGCGCATATGCCGGTGGATTTTGCGACCCAAAACGATTCGGCCCATACCCATTATACCATGAACCGCTTTTTGATCAATGAATTTGATACCCTGCATTCCTTGCTATTCTATGCGATAGATAAAGCTAAATGGTTCAATGACCCGGTCATAGAAGACCACCTCAACAAATTAAGGGTACTTCAGCTGGCCAGTAAGCTTGGGTTGAAAATACCTTTTACCGAGGTCCTGACAAATAAAAAATCATTGATCAAGCTTCAGCAGGCGTATCCAGTACTTATCGTCAAGCCGCTGAGTGACTGTATCATGCTGGAAGACGACGATGGCAATCGCTTTAAGATGTTGACACAGGTCATCGACCAGGAAAACATGGACCTGATACCCGAACAGTTTTTCCCTTCTATGGTGCAGGAAAGGGTAGAAAAAACACTTGAAATACGCTCTTTCTATCTCGATGAATGTTTTTATTCCATGGCCATCTTCTCGCAGGGCAATAGCAAGACCACAAGCGATTTTCGAAATTATGATAAGGATCACCCCAATCGTACTGTCCCCTATAAACTGCCAGCAGACATCGCGTCAAAGCTACAGCAATTGATGCAGCGCCTCAACCTGAAAACAGGCTCCATCGATCTGATCCTTGATCAAAACCGCGACTACTATTTTCTGGAGATCAATCCCGCAGGACAGTTTGGTATGGTTTCGTATCCCTGCAATTACTATTTGGAAAAAAAAATGGCTACAACCCTTTTAAAAAAATTGGACAATGAAAAGGAAATTTGTTAAGAGTTTAAAGCGCAAAGACGGTTTGCCACTCGCTGTCTATCTACTGGAAAATGATGGTAATCCGCCCCAAACACAGCGGGGTGATTTTTGGAAATACGATACAGCCGGGAAAATCAATTCCAAAGGTTATGAGTTGCTCAATTATTATAAAGTGATATCAAAATTTTAATATGGCTTACATCAATTATTTTTCGAATTGTCAATTTGTCAAAGGAGCAAACCAGTCTTTGATATCAGATCTGCAATTACAGGTTTCATACCCGATTTCGAATGCAATTTTTGAGGTTCTGGTCCATTTAAAGGAACATTCCATCGAAGAATGTATCCAATTTTACGGTGCCGAAAATGAGGAGGCCATACGCAGTTATATTGACTTTGTGCTGGACCGGGGAATCGGGTTTATGGATACGGAGATAAGAGGCGAACTAAGCAGCTTGGATCTCCAATGGGATAGCCCTGCCGAGATCAGCAATGTCATTGTCGAATACAGCGAATCGCAGAATTACGAAGGTGAATTTTACCAGTCGCTATTTGACTCTAATATCCAGGCCTTGGAACTCCGCTGCTATGATCAGGTTGATCTGGACCGACTGAAGGCTTTCATTGCTTCTTTTAACGGTAAGGTATTAAAGTATATCAAAGTCGTTATTCCTTATTCGCTCGCAGCCAGCCCAGATTATCTATACGAACTGGTCAAGACCAACCTTCGTGTTCGGTCTATTCTGCTGCATAGTGCCCCGAGTGATAGGGAGACAACGACGTATAAGGACAGTGTGGAGGTCAGGTATCTCACCCGTTGTATCGATTCCAATGCGCATTGTGGTGTGGTCCGCACGGCCTATTTTATGACCAATATGGAGCTTTTTACCGAAAGCCAACAACACAATACCTGCCTCAACCGGAAATTGGCGATCGACAGGTCGGGATTTATCAAAAATTGCCCTTCTACAAACCAGGTTTTTGGACATGTGGATAGGATGTCCTTGGATCAATTACTGCAGCATCCTGACCTTAAAAAACTATGGTTTATCCATAAAGATCAGATCGAGGTATGCCGGGATTGCGAATTCAGGCACATCTGTACCGACTGTAGGGCATTTACCGAAAAGCCGCAGGACTTATTTTCCAAACCGCTCAAATGTGGCTACGATCCCTATACCAGTACTTGGTCGGAATGGAGTACCCATCCCTTAAAGCAAGCGGCGATGCTGTACTACGAATCTGAGGAAATTAAAAACTAATAATGATTGCTTCTCCCAGCCCTGTACTTCGACGTTTATAATCGTACGGATTGTTATTCCTTTCCAGCAAATATAAATTCGTTCGTTGATTAACTTGCCGAATGTTTAGATTTGGAAATAGATACCAAAATGACAGCTGAGGTCAGCTAGGGGGCTTACCTCGATGGACGATGGCTTGACTACGATCATGAACCGGATGGATCTGAATTTAGGGATATAACAAAAATAAAATGCGACCAGAAATAATTGAAGAGGCTAAAGTAGCACTGTCTAACCACCCGCAAGGGCATTTGCACTTGGCCAATAGGATACAGATCGCAGGGGAGCTGAATGATCCGACGAAGGTCAATAAGGTTTTTCTGGCCTGTTGTAAATTTGTTTATGCTGCGCTAGAAATAGACGATGCGGTCCTGTCAGATATGTTGGATAAAGCAGAAAGCTTTTTGTACGCGGGGCAGGACTGTGATTTTGCAAAACTGTATGGGCAGTACAAAAACTACCTGGAGGCGGTGGAATCAACCACTTTTTCAACTATTGGACTTGCCTGTTTGTCCCTTTGTTTAAATCTTTCTACAGATGCGGCTAGCCTATTGGATATTGCGGGTTATGCGGGTGCGGATGACGATGCTTACGATTCGGAAAGCTGGTCGCCTGACCTTTTTGCATCCTATGCCTATGCGGACGGGAGTCCTTTTTTAGCTGTGGGCAGTAGGGTTAAAAGGATTGAAATTTGGAATTTTTTCCTGGATACCGTGGTTATGCTATCTACCAATCCGGATGCAGCCATTGGCCGTAAGATCCGCAGTAAGGAATTTGCTGCCGACCACATCAGCAGAACAAAGGATTTTGCCAGTCAATTTGTTACTGATAAAATAGACCGTGTCATACAGTTGATCATAAAGGATTTAAAAGCTGCCCTTGGGGAATCGCCTTGGAAAAAGGTTGAAATTGAAGGCCAGGATATCGGTGGGAAGGGCATGAAAGGCTGGTATGTTGATGACAACGATCAGAAAACACGCCTTGAATTAACCTACTATTTATATGATGGTGATGAATCAACGGTGGATTTATTGACAGCGGTAAAGGAATATAGCTATCAGCAGAGCCCGGAGGAGGGAACCTGGTTTGCATATACCATCAGCATCTTCCCGGATGGAACGCATCATATCAGTTATAATTTTGACCATTCAAGGATTTATGCCGACAAGGATCCGAACCTCGAACCGTTTATCGAAGAGTTTAGAAAATACCCCCGAGCAAAGGATTTTACCCCGAAATGGTGGCAGGAGATTATCACCAGAAATAAACTGGAATATTTGAAATCAAGCTAGCGAGCTGCACAAACTTGATCGAGGGAGAAGATAACCTGACCAAAAGAATAATAAAGTAAGTACACTATCTCGGTCGAGAACGGCGGATATTAAATGATCCGATACGGATATAAAATAGCTTGATAAACAAGGTATCATATCGCTATTTTTAGTATAAGGCATTATTTATACGAATGCAATTTTTACTTACGGCTCATATAGACAGATGAAAAGGATATTGTTTTTAATAGGTATACTTGCTTGCTTAGGGGCAGTGTCATGCGGTGACCATCGTACCTCAACGGCAGCCCCTGGCGTTTCCCCGCAGGATACAATAAGGATCATTCCCTTTGGGGAAATACCACTGAAATGTTATGGCGAACAGTACAGCCCTGATAGATGTTTCAATGAAAATGAGAAAATTTCTGTTGCCCTTTCTAAAAAAAGTGTCAGCTTCGTTGTCAATGACGTAAGTTATATCGATCAAGCTGCCGATGATGTCTGCGAATTGGGCTGCGAGGTTTTTGCTTATGGCAATGGCCCCAATAAAGTGATTATATTGGATGCCTTTTTGGAATATGGCCATTTATATGTGGTTTATTTTTATAACGCAACCACATTGAAGTACTTAGGGAAAAAAGAGATTACGCTGACCGATAAAATAGCGCAGCCTATCAAACTACAGGTAGGCCGGATCGGGGATGAACTTGAGGTATCATTTCAGGAGGGAATGGAAAAGTTTACATTTAACCTCAATCAGGGGAAAGATCTCAGGGACAGGGATGAGATTCCGCTAGCTGAGTTGATGGAAGAACACAAAGGCAACCCGGAATATGTTACGGATAATTTAATCTTTACACGGGATGAAAACCACCAGCTTCAGATCAACACCGAAATCCTCAGCTATATCCAGCATAATAGCACAGCGCAGGATAATGCCTATGTGATAGCACTTGAGAAATACGTTAGCCATGCCATAGATGGATTGTATTATTACAACAAAAAACAATGGACGGAGGGGGAAATGATCAAGATGATCGCCTATGCGGCCAATACAACTGATCCATTGCACAAGAAACTTTGGAAAGAATCACCTGAACACTGGCATAATGGTATGTGGGGAAATATTCTGAGCTATTGCTATTTGGTACATGGTAAAACATTATGGGGAAAGCTGCAAAGTCAATGGGAGGAAGAGCATGATTATAATCTGCCTTATCTCCGGGAAATGATCGCGTATGCGATGAAATTTGACAGGTTCGGGCCGCCCTATTAAGTTGCAGTAAACTTTTATTTGATTACCGCCAATTTCTTCGTCGGTCTTCCTGCAAGCGTGCAACGACATAGATGCATAGGTAAGGTAGCAAGACAATAAGCACCAATGTGACGATGACCTTGAGCAGCATCAGGATAATCTGAAGGGGAAGTGCGCCCCAAAAACTAAAATAATCCTGGGGAATAAACAACCTGGAATGATCTGTTCCGTCCGATAGTATTTTATAGTTTTTAGTGTGGATGTACTCCTGTACTTGCTTGTTCAGTGCTAAATTATGGGCTGCAATATCACCGTCTGTATTCCATAGATTATTGGAGTAACGACGGATTGCCTCCGAAGCGTAAACTTGCTGCTCTTTTTCCCCGACCTTGTACCTGTAGGTAATGGATGCACTAGACGAAGCGGCAGACTGCCTTGTCGTTGGCACCCAGCTGATTTTATAATCAATAATGCTGCCCTCCACTTTCGTCCAGCTAGGATGAAAGAAATGAAAGCTCCGATATTGAAATTGCGGTAGGCAGGAATAGCTGGCTGATCCCACCAAATAGACGATAAAGGAAAAAGTAACGAACTTCCTGCTGAAGATTTTACGGTTAAAAAATAGTATAAATAACAGCGGCGACAGGACTACGGTGAAAATAAGAACCGGCGGTGGACTCAAGCACAGAAATAGGATGTAGAGCACTGGCATGAGAAAATTGTACGTAATTTTGTCGTGCAATCTCCTGGTTTCTTTTAAGTAGCTTTCGTTCGAATGATTCATTAATTTGATCGGGATAAAATGTCCTTAACCGTTTACAGATAAGCTGCGTCAATATGCTGGGCTTTCAGTTGTTCTAAAACCGTTTGATCCGCATCATAGAAAATGGTCATTTTTCGGAGATTCGGAAACAGTGAGGCATCTGCCGCATTGGAGATATTAAACTGCTCATCCTCCCCATCCCACAACGGGGCAATCTGCATGTAAATAGCATTGCCACCGTCTTGATAGATCTCTGGAATGTTTGCCAGTAGTGCAGCGGGGATTTCCAGTTGCCTAAAGTATTCCAGTGCTTCAGGAATGATGGCATAGCCTTCCGCGTCAATGTCTATCGCGCGGTGCTTGTAATCTTTTGCAAATGCATAAATATCAAACTGCGGCAGCAATACATGCTGATTGTACATCAGCTCCTGAATGGCGCAGAGTTTAAAGTTAATATCTTGAAAATGGGCTATCATACGGTGATTGTTATGTAGTCAAATTGTTTTGTGCCGGGCACTAGTCGTTCATGCCATCATAGTAAACATCTATTTTACTCAGGATATCCTGGATCTGTTCGTATTGTTTTTTGGTAAACCCTGTTTCGTACAGGAAGAATAGCCCTCGCCATTGGATCTTTTTGATGGATGCCAGGAATGACTCCCATTGTAACGGATTATTGTCAAAAGGGACATAGTCGAGCTTGGGATTTGCGGCCAATACATAGGGAAAGGACGTAAATTGATTGTGGGAAAAATTGGCATGTTCCAGTTTTTTGAGTGTTGCGATGGATTTAGGCAGGGCAGAAAGTCCTTCATTTTGTATCGCCAGTTCTTTGAGTTCAGGTAGTTGCTGAAATAAATCGGGTAGCTCTTTCAGTCCGGGCTGATTATCATTGTTACCCGATAGATACAGCATGGATAGTCTGTTCAGACTAAAGATTTCCTTTGGAAAGACCTTAAACATGTGTTTGTCCAGCGCGAGTTGCTTTAGATTTTTGAGCTGTGCAAAGGACCGGGGCAGTTCCGTCAGAGGATTACTGCAGTTAAAATTTTCCAGTGCGGTAAGCTTGAAAATACTTTCTGGCAATGATTGCAGTCTGTTTCTCTCTAAGGAAAGTATTTTTAGGTTATGATTGGCTGTTTTGATTTCAGGAAAAACCTCTAACTCGAAATTGTCAATACCCAGTGCTTCCAGTTGCGTTGCACGGTCAATGATTTTCTGCAAAAGACTGCTGTCGATACGTTTGCCCGATACCACTGATCTAAATGACAGTTCTTTTAGCTGCGATAAATCGATATTTGCCAATTCTTCGATATGCTTGAATCGTATTTCTTTTCCCTCGATGGTCGTCGCAAGGATAGGAGCGGGGCTCGTCGTGGGCATCGGCGCAGCGAAGACTGCGGTCTCCGTAGGACTGTCCATAACCGGGGGAGTTACAACCACGGGGACGATCTCCTTTGGCGGCGGTATCTGTTTTTTCTTCTTTTTCTGTGCGAAAACAGTTAATGTGAGTAGGGAAAGACTGAATATGATAATATATTTTTTCATGTAGTAATGCTTTATTCGTTGTTTGCTGCTTAGCTATTTAATAATAATCCCTGTTTGATGGCGTATTTTACGATTTCGACGTCGGGTGTATGTTGATCGCCACAGTCCCAAGGTTGTGTTGTGCTGATTTTTTCGGCCTGATAGGCTTGTAAAAAATACTTCTTGGATTCTTCATTCAGGGATTGATAGTAATTATTCAGGCATTTTTCGGCCTGATGCTTACCGAATTTTTCGAGGATGTATCGCAGGGAAATGGTAAATCCGAATTCGTTATGTTCCGCCAAAAACTGACTTCCGGCCCAATAATGTTTGTGCGTGGTATAATCCAGTTGCGGGTAGTGATATAAATCAGCAGGAATTTTTCCCAAAAATCCTTGTTGGACCCATTCGTCCTGATACGCATCGGCATGGTTTTCAAAAATAGAGATAAATGGAATAAATAATATGTCAGCATGTCTGCAAATATCTGCATAGACCTCCTCAAGGCTGTGTGTATCACCAATTTCGTAGTAATAGCCTAAATCCCATAGCGAAAATGAAATCAGGCCTGTAGGAGTATTCCAATCGCTTTTTACCGTTTTGCAACTGATCACAAATGTGGTGAAAAGAGCTATCCGCGTTTTGCTGTTTCCATCGGCCGAGTGAAAGCGGATGCTGTATTCATATTCATCCGTTGTTTTCTTTACGCCCCATTTTTTACTGTATTTAAAGCCTGATGCTTTATAATGTGCGGCGATTTGCTGTCCGATCTGGTCAAAAATTTCTGCTGCTTTCATTTGTTACTCCCTGTTTTGTTAAGATAAGACGATATGTAGCCGTCAGTTTGAGCGCCTTGAGCGCCTTTAATCTGTATCGTTCCTTTCTCTTTTGCTAAAACAAAGGTGCACATTTGAACGGGGTAATTTTGTGCCGATTTATATCTGTCCCGCTTGATTTACGATTCGTTCCCGTTATGGTGATATTTGCACGACGCCGGGTGTTGGGCAGTTGATGTTTAATCTCCGGGGAAAGGGGAGTCTTGGAAAAGCTAAAAGGGATATTTTTTGCTAGTGAAGCTTTCTTGTAGTTGATCAATTACAAGAAAGCTTTTTTATGGTATAAATCTGGCAAAGAGCGATGTGTCGTTCGTTAAGTGAGTGGAAAACAATTACTTTTGTGTCATCTATCTATGTTTAACATATTAACAACTGTTTTATGGCAACAGCTATCTTACTTATTTTAATAATTTTTTTAGGCGCTTGTTTTTGGAGAAAAAAACAATTAACACAACGATTTAACGACAATGTCAAGATCGCGGTTGATTATATGGTTCAGGAACGACCGGGACAATATAGCGGTGACCGAAATGCAAAAAGTGGCGTATTTATTTTCAACGCTGAGCAGGCAGGCGATACATTGAAAAGCGTCGTTATAAAAAAAGTGAAACCTTTGCATCCGGCGCTGGATGTCAATCTTGAACGGGTCTTAATGATGTCATTTGAACGGGCGGCTATGCCGGAAAATGTATCTGTCCGTTTTAAGGTGGTAAAAAAAGGAGCAAAGATCGATGACCTGAAAGGTGTCCACATCCGTATAGCTGGAGTGCTTCACTTTAAAAAGGGAAGCTCCAAGGATTTTAGCGCTGTTTTACCCATTGAAGGCCTCCATCAGGTGGAAAGTACAGCGCAATCTGCGGATCTGGATGATGCGCAGCTATTGGGGGATATCGCAGACCTCAATCTCTCGATCTAAAAGTAAATTTGGGCTTACAAATACAGGTATTTTCAAAAGAAAAAGCATCATAGCAACTCTTGCTATGATGCTTTTTCTTTTGAAAAGGTTGACTTTTTAATAGTACAATCTACCGTACTTACTTTTCATAAGATAAAGAAGCTTATTTTAACACTTTTTGAACTATAAAAGTTTAGTTTATACTATTAATGGAATAAACGTATCTTTGATCGTCCTAGATATGGAAAATAAATAATAAACATTTCCCCTATTTAAAAGTATTTGTAGAATTGAAAGAAAGGTTTCTTTTTTTGATGGATTACTGTCGCCTATTGTTTTCTTTGGTGATAATCATGCTGTGTATTACCCTCCCGGCACAAGAAACAAGCTATTTCTTTAACAACAAGGGGATCAAAAACGGACTATCCAACAGCCGCGTGATCGCTATCGCTACAGATCAAAATGGATTCCTGTGGTTTGGTACGGCTTCGGGACTGAACCGCTTCGACGGTTATGATTTTAAGGTATTTTTACATGATGAAAAGGATACGACCAGTATCAATGATAATTATATTGATAAAATAGTTAAAGGACCACTCCATTCGCTGTGGATCTATACTCCAAAAGGTTGGAATAGATACAATCCTCTCAACGAAAAATTTGAATCCAGACCAAAGGCTTGGTTGACCCAGCTCGGATTGCCGCACGAATGGTTTAAAACCATTGTCGCCGATTCCCTTGGGAATTTCTGGTTTATCTATCCTGGTGAGGGGGTTTATAAATACAGCAACAAAGAGAAAAAATCCCTGTTCTTAAGTACGCAAAGCCGCCGTGAACCGCTTTATAGCAATGGGGTCTCATCCCTGGCATTTGACTCGAAGCAGCATAGCTGGATGTTGTATGCGGATGGAACAGTCGAGATACGACGTTATTCGGATAATAAACTGCTCAGACGCCTGCATGTGCCCGCAAGCAATGCCGAGCAAGCCTATCAGCTATTTTTGGATGCCCAAGATGACGCCTGGATCTATGTGCCCGGCAAAGCAAATGCGGTATACTGGTTGCGGTCTAAAGATAACACATGGTTGAGCCTCGACCGAAAGCCGGGGCAATTTCAACTGAATAATGATATTGTCAACGGCATCGTACAGGACGATCAAGGAAAGGTCTGGATTGCTACTGATCACGGCGGAATCAACCTCGTCGATAAACAAAAGGGGACGATTAGTTATATTTCAAATGATTTTGGCTTTAAGGATATGTTGCCTGGAAATGCCATTCAGTCGCTGTTCAAAGATCCTTCGGGGACGATTTGGATGGGCACCTTCAAAGCGGGTATCAATTCTTATAGCGAAATAAAGTCGTCTTTTCCGCAATATCGTCACGATCCCAACAATCCCAACAGCTTACCTTTTGACGATGTCAATTGCTTTGCCGAGGATAAACGTGGAAATCTGTGGATCGGCACCAATGGACGTGGCTTGTTATACTATGATCGGACAGCAAAGTCGTTTACAAAATATCTGCAGGCAGAGAATGGGAGCGGACCTTCGAGCAATATTATAGCGAGTTTATATGTCGACCGAGACGATAAACTATGGATAGGTACTTATTTTGGTGGGCTGAATAGTTACGACGGGCAGCGATTTACTTACTATAGGCACAACAGCAAACTCTCCAACAGCTTATCGGAGGATAATGTATGGGAAATATTTGAGGATCGTGAAAGACGCTTATGGGTGGGGACATTAAATAAGGGAATGCAGCTTTTGGACCGCCGTACAAATACCTTTGTGGATTATCGCTACAATCATCCTTTCAATTTTTCGATCAATGCGATCATGGAGGACCGTAAAGGAAACCTCTGGGTGGGCGGTTCGGCAGGTATCGAATTGTATGATCAGCATCGAAAATTCTTGCAGCATTTCAATTACCAACAGGGCGTAGAAAATAGTCTATGTAATACTACCGTCTTGGATATCATAGCAGATGAAAAGGGATTGATCTGGATAGCAACACGGGATGGCCTATCGATTTATGATCCTGAAAAGAAAAAGTTTTTCAAATACCACAAAGCCGATGGCTTACCCCATCAAACCATCTTGCGCCTGATCAGAGATCGTCAGAACAATATTTGGGCGAGTACACCCAGCGGCTTGTCCAAGATCTCGCCACATTACTTAAAAGATGGTCTCCAACTGTCCTTTCGGAATTACGACGAGACAGATGGGCTGCAGGGAAATGTCTTCAACGATGATGCAGCATTTATCACCAAGGTAGGTGAATTGGTCTTTGGTGGAAGTAATGGATTTAACCTGTTCGTTCCACCAGACGATAAATCCAAAGGTCATCACTATCCGTTGCTGTTTACGGACCTGCAGCTGTTTAACAATAGTGTACGTCCGGGGGAACGATACAATGGTAACATGATTTTGTCAGCGAGTATTTCCATGACCACTAAGCTTGCTTTAAAATATGATCAGAATGCATTTGCCATCCAATTTGCGGCACTCAATTTTGTCGATGCTGGAAAGATAAATTACAGCTACCAAATGCAGGGGTTGCACGATCAGTGGGTCACGGTAGATGGTCGTAACCGAAAAATAAGCTTTACGGGATTAGTTCCCGGCAAATATACGCTTATAGTGCGTGCCGAAGAAAGCGGCGGTGCCAATCCGGTATATGCTAAACTGGAAATTGAGATTATGCCTCCTTTTTGGGCAAGTCCATGGGCATATACTTTTTATGGCCTGGCCATCATACTGGGACTACTTTGGGCGCGATATCGGATCATACTCCGTACCCGCTTGAAATTTAGGCAAGAACAACAGGAACAGGAACAGTTGCGTAGACAAGAGCTTGATGCGATGAAAATCCACTTTTTTACCAACGTCAGTCATGAGCTTAAAACTCCCCTGTCTTTGATTCTTACACCGGTAGAAAAATTATTGGATCAGCCTTTTCCGGAAAATGAGCATCGGCAATTCCGATTGATCCATCGAAATGCTCGGCGCCTGCTCAATTTGGTCGACCAGCTGCTGGATTTTCGTAAACTGGAGCTTGGTGAGCTACATCTGCATAAAAAAGACCTTCGGGTTTTTGGGTTTTGTAAGGAGGTCTACGAGTCGTTTTTGGATCTTGCTGAAAAGCGACAGGTGCAGTTCTCCTTCGAAACTTCGGGCGAGGAGGTTTGGGCAGCGTTGGATCCCGATAAAATGGAACGGATACTATTTAACTTGTTGACAAATGCCTTCAAGTTTACAGCCGAAGGTGGCAGGGTGATCTTATCCGTCGACACAACAGCAGGCGATAGGCTTGAAGTCCGCGTCAGTGATACTGGGATAGGTATTGCCCCCGACAGATTGGAACAGGTCTTTGAACGCTTTTTTCAGAATGAACTGCCCAAAAATATGATCAATCAGGGAAGTGGCATTGGATTGGCCATTAGCCGAGAATTTGCCAAGCTGCACGAAGGAACCCTGCATACCGAAAGCGAGGTTGGCCAAGGGAGTACGTTCGTGCTGCGGCTACCTTTGCAGGCCATACAAGAACATGCCACAACACTGCAAAACATTGGGCTAGCTGGAGAGATGGGTACAGCGTTTTCCTTACACAAAACGGTATTACTGGTGGAAGATAACGAAGATTACCGCAATTATATGCGTGAATTTCTTCAGCCTTATTTTCAGGTCATTGTTGCCAGCAATGGAAAGGAAGGTTGGCAAAAGGCGCTTGCCGAACATCCGGATCTGATCGTCAGTGATCTCAATATGCCCGAAATGAATGGCGCCGAGCTCTGTCAGAAAATTAAAGCAGACAAACGAACAGCTTTTATTCCTTTTATCCTGCTAACTGTGGTGAATTCCGAACAGCGCCAGTTACAGGCCCTCGAAAAGGGAGCCAACGATTATATCACCAAGCCTTTTCGCATGGAAGTGCTGATCTCTAAAATGAAAAACCTGCTGGCACAACAGGATCGTTTTAAGGAAACCTATCAAAAACAGGTCTCGGTGGCTGCCAGTGAACTGGATACGAATTCGCTCGATAATGAATGGATCACGAAAGTGCTGACCTATGTCGAGGCCAACATGGGCAACTCAAACCTCTCCGTGCAAGGGCTCGGTGAGGCCTTTGCTTTGGGCCGGGCGACCTTGTACCGACGGATTTTTGACCTGACGGGTAAGACTCCTGTGGAGTTTATCCGAAGCATACGTTTGCAACGGGCGCAGCATATGCTTGAAACTGGACAATGGTCCATCGCTGAAATTGCTTACCAGGTCGGCTTTACGGATCCCAAATATTTTACCAAGGTATTTCGCGAGGAATTTGGCATTACACCGTCTGCCTATCAGGAAAAACACCGTCAAAGGCTTTGAAACGGCTAAAGTGAAACATTTTTCCCCCTATATTCTGCGAAAATTCATCCCTCAGGCATAGCCAATATCCTAATTTTGATGCTATGCTGTAACCAATTTTTTGATTAACCACTCAGGTTACTGTAAGGGAAATAATTTCTAAATTATAAACGAACTGATAAATATGATTTGTTTGTCCACTGACAGTCATTCGACCTGTCTTGAACGCTCGACAGTACATTTTTCTAAAAAGGTGGCCTTTTTAGGGATATTTATGGCGTCAATCACCTGCATGGCTCACGCGCAAACTCGCATTTCTGGAAATGTGATGGATGAGCAGCGGCGCCCGCTGACCGGCGTTAATATCAGCGTCAAAAACTCGAATAATGTGACATTGACCAATGCCACGGGGGATTATTCGATAAAAGCTCTTCCCAACGATACGCTTATCTATACCTTCGTCGGATACCTGCCCCAACGTAGGGTCGTAGGCGACCTGAAAGCCATAAACATCCAATTGTATAAAGATAATATCCAGATGGAGCAGGTGGTTGTTGTCGGCTACGGCAAACAGAAACAGCCTACCGTCACGGGTTCTGTCAGTGTGGTAGCGGGAAAAGATCTGGTGCAGACTCCGGTAGCGAATGTCAGCAATATGCTGGTAGGTATGGCGCCTGGTATCACTGGGATACAGAACAGTGGGGAACCGGGGCAGAATGCGACAACATTGCGTATCCGCGGAATATCCACCTTGAATGGGGCCAATCCGCTCGTCGTTATCGATGGTGTGCAGCAGCCTGCGGAAAATCCATTTACCATGTTGAATGCCATTGATGCCAACGATATTGAGAATGTCAGTATCTTAAAGGATGCCTCGGCGACAGCGGTATACGGTATCCGCGGGGCCAATGGCGTGATTATCGTTAGCACCAAGCGGGGCCGCTCGGGAAGACCTGCTTTTAGTTTTTCGGCCAACACCGGGGTTACGCGTGCAACATCGCTCATGGGCATGACCAATTCGCATGACTTTGCTTCCAGCAGAAATGAATCGATCCGCAAACTGGATGCTTCGGGAAACGGTGCGTATAATAATATGTTGTTTTCGGATGATGAGCTTTGGAAATTTAGGAACAACCGCGATTATACAGCAGCAGAAATTGCAGCCATGCCCCTCAACGAGCAACAGAAGCAACAGCTGGGAAATAGTCCGGCACTGTATTACACCAGTCACGATTGGTACAAAGAACTCTTCAATGGTACAGGCCGTCAAAATCAGTACAACTTAAATGTCTCTGGGGGTAGCGAGCGATTTAAATATGCCAGTTCGATCGGATATTTTGACCAGACAAGCATTCTGAACTATACAAAAATAGCCGGAGCAAATGTGGATCCGAAATTCTCTCGATATACATTCCGTAATAATTTCGATATTGAGGTGGTCAAAAACCTGGAGATCAGTGTTAACATCAGCGGGCAGTTCCTAAAGAATAAAATTGCCAGCCCCAAGTCGGATAATTTTAGCAACGTACAGGGGTCCGACCTGGCTTCACGTTATCAGGCGATATTGCTCAACCTCAAACATGGACCTTTTATATCGCCCGGAATCGTTGATGGACGCATCGTTTTAAACTTTCTTGGAGCTGATGGCAGCGCAACGAATCCGATCGGGACGGTCAGAGGGGGAAATGGGGGCTTCCCAAGCCAGGTCATTAATCCGCTCAATCTCGTGACGCGCGGCTACGGGGTCACACAGGGCACCAACCTAAGTGCGCAGACGGTGCTGAAGCATAAAATGGACTATCTGACGCGTGGTCTAAAATCGCATTTTACAGTTGCCTATGACGATAATTATGCAAAAGGATACACCGTGACGCCAGGTGTACCGACCTATTCGGCTTACCGCAATCCACAAAACCCAACAGAAATCGTCTATATCGGTGGCATGGTCAGTACTGACAATAGCCTGACTGATTACCTTTTCAATTCCAGTTTCCGGAAAATGTATTATGAAGCTGGTGTAGACTACAACCGCGACTTTGGGAAACATAACGTATCAGGACTCGTATTGGCGAATGCCCAAAAATATATTGATAACAACTTGGCCTTTAATACACCTTCGGGTTTAATGAGCTTAGTTGGGCGGGCGACCTATAACTATGCAGAGCGCTATTTGGCCGAGGTGAATATGGCTTACAATGGGACTGAACAGTTTGCTCCGGGCAACCGCTTCGGATTTTTTCCGGCTTTTTCTGCCGGCTGGATTATCTCCAAAGAGTCTTTCTTGCAAGACAATAGCTTTTTGAGCTTTGCCAAGATCAGAGCCTCTTATGGTGAGGTCGGCAATGATCAGATCGGTGCTATGCGCTACCTCTATTTGGCCAATTCATGGAATTTAGGGGATCAGAACAATGGCTATTATTTTGGAAGCACGGATGGATCGGCGACCAATCCGCATATTCCGGGTGCTATAGAATCGTCGGTCGGAAATCCGGTGGTTACCTGGGAACGGGCAAAAAAGAGCAATGTACAGCTGGATCTGAAATTTTTTCGCGATAAATTGTCTTTCTCGGGCACTTATTTTAACGAAAAACGTTCCGATATCCTCGTACAGCCGAGCATTATACCGGCCAATCTGGGAGTTGCCGGCACGCCGGTTTCCAATGTAGGTCGCGTAAGCAACAGTGGTTGGGAGTTTGAACTGGGATGGGACGATAAGTTAGGCGAAGATTTTACCTACTTCCTGAAAGGAAACTTCTCTTACGCACGCAATAAAATCGATTACATGGCCGAGGCTGCTTTTCCATATTCTTGGATGAACCAGACGGGTTATATGATCGGCCAGCCAAAAGGATTGGTCGCTGATGGGTTTTACAACAATGCTGCAGAACTGGCCAACCGTCCTTATAATACCTTTAGCAACCTGGTGGATGTCGGTGACCTGCGTTATAAAGATATCAATGGTGACGGTATCATCGATAATAGCGATATGATACCGATTGGCTATCCTTCGTTTCCGCTTATCTCGTACAACTTTCGTTTGGGTGTGACCTATAAGGGCTGGGACTTAAACACGCTATTTATCGGTACCGCAAAAGGCTCTTATGATATCAGCAACACGTATTATGGCGGCAATCGTATCGTCGAAGAAGTCAATAACGGTCGATGGACGCAGAAAAAATATGAAAGTGGACAGGAAATCCTTTACCCCGCACTAAATGCTATTGACGGAGTTTCGCAGGCCTCGAAAGTAAGAAGTACATTCTGGTTGCGTTCAACGGACTTTTTGCGTTTGAAAAATGCTTCTGTGGGCTATACCTTTCGTGATAGCAAACTATTGCAGCGTGTTGGACTCAGTTCGGTGCGGGTATATGCTAGTGGTAATAATCTGGTGACCTGGACCAAGCTCGTGAAAGGGATAGATCCTGAGTCTACTAGCCAAAATAGCAATGGCTATATATTCCCGCTTGTGAGAACATACAACCTGGGGGTGAACATTTCATTTTAAAACTTACAAATATGATCGATATAATACAACGCTATTGGCAAAAGGCTTTGTTTGCTTCCATGTCCATGGTGATCCTGGGGAGCAGTATATCTTGCCAAAAAGATTTTTTGCAGGTCCCTCCGGGAGGAAGTCCGACAGTGGACACAGTTTTTAACCAGTCTTCCAACGCTTATAATGCGATTGCAGGCGCCTATTTCGCCTCTTTGCGCCAGGGACTGAACTGGAACGGTTATTATTCACCGAGTACCGATGATCAGCTGGCGGGCAGTCAGGCTTTTTGGGTGCAAATCCCCGGCAGCGTGGCGGCGGTATCTATTCTTGGTGGTGGCTTTACGCCGAATTCCAATAGCCAGGACATGGGATCCAATGGCGGCTATGGCAACGATGGTTACACAGATAACTTTCAGGCAATCCGCAAAGCGTACCTGGTAAAGGAGAATATTGGCCGCGTGCCTGATATGAGCGATGCAGATAAGAAAATCGTACAGGTTGAAATGCAGGCGCTGGTCGCTTACCGCTATACCCAAATGTTTATCATGTATGGTGGGGTGCCGATAATCTCAAAAAGTTTTCCGCTGACTGCCTTAAACAATCTGGAGGAACTGGCCATCCAGCGTGCGCCGATAAAAAATGTATTGGATAGTATTGTAACCTGGTGTGATCAGTCCGCGGCAATCTTACCTTCGCGCTGGGCAGATAATTCGCTGGGCAGGATGACCAAATCGGTAGCACTGGCGATTAAAGCAAAAGCTTTGCTCTATGCGGCGCGTCCTTTATTCAATAATGCAACACCTTATCTGCAGCTGGGCGCGAACAATGCGCTGATTTGTTTTGGCAACAACGATCCACAACGTTGGAACGTTGCGCTCGCAGCCAGTGAAGCCCTGATCAAAGAAGCCGAAGGGGCGGGGGGACTGCATATCATCAACACGGGAAATCCGCTGGTTGACTATGGTACAGCCACTTCCACACCGAGCAACCGGGAGGTGATTTTAGCGTTCAAACAGCAGGTGCCATCGTCGGGAGGTGCTGGTCCATACAATATTTTTAACGTGGTCAACTACCATTATCAGGCCAATGGAGCGGTGTTGTCGAGCAGTATGTTGGAAAACTATTACAAGGCAGACGGCACCGAGCAGAGCTGGCCAGGGGTAGGTCAGACAGCGCCGTTTTCGGAATATCTCACCAAATTTAAACAGATGGAGCCACGGATGCGTGCTGATTTCAATGGTTGGGAAATGCAGGCGGACAATAACCCCGGCGATCCCATCTGGCACATGAACGAGCATTATAAGGACGTCAACCATTTCGGTGCCGGACAGCCGACAAAGTTTTACTATAAAGCAGGACGTCGCGAATGGTTTGACTTCCCGATTTTCCGTCTGGCGGCATATTATTTGAGTTCGGCAGAAGCTTATAACGAAATGGGGCAACCTGTCGAAGCACTTAGCCGCCTTAATGTAATCCATCAGCGTGCAGGACTGCCAGCTGTCACTGAGACCAATAAAGATAAACTACGTAAAATTATCCAACGGGAATGGGCGATTGAGTTTATCCAGGAAAAATACCGATTTAACGACCTGAAACATTGGAAGGATAGTCAGATCGACAAGGGCATTATCGGTGGACCGATCCGTTTTCTGGTTTTTAATAATGGCGGTGATGCCTTACCGTCGGGCAATACCAATTTTGGCAATGCGGTACGTTATAATGGATTCTGGCACCCAAGACAGTTGTTAAATCCTTTCCCCCAAGGTGAGGTAAACAAAGGTTATCTGATCCAGAATCCAGGCTATTAATTGATAAGACTGACCCTATTAGAAGACTTTAAACTATGAATACCTATTCAATGATAAAAAAGGCTACCGCCTTACTTTTTGCCGTGTGGTCGGGAAGCACGTCGCTGAAGGCGCAGCAGCCGGGCGAATGGATTGCTCCAGATTCCACCGACAGCCAAAAGGTGACAAATTATGCCACAGTTCGTGGACAGGAACTGGAAAAGATACCTGTGGCCAACTTAACCAATACCCTATATGGACGTCTGAACGGGCTGATGGTATCGCAAACCAATGAACAGCCCGGTTATGATCAGGCCACGCTAATGATGCGGGGAAGGGCAACGTACGATCAGGCTGCCCTGGTCTGTTACGTAGATGGCTTCCAGGTGGATATGTCTTTCTATTTTCAATACCTTGCAGCAGGTGAGATCGCAAGTGTGACAATTTTGAAAGATCCTGTGAGCCTAGCCACATTTGGTATGAAAGGCGCAAACGGCGTATTGTGGGCGACGACAAAACGGGCCAATACCGATACGTTCCGTATTGATGCGCAGGTAGTATCTGGCATTCAGCAGGCCGTAAAGATCAGGAAGCCTTACGACGCTTATCATTATGCCAGTCTATACAATCAGGCGATTAGTAACGATGCCTATGCGCTCAATGGGAACCGCTTTCAGTGGTCTCCGACCTACAGCGATGAAGCCCTGCAGCAGTACAAAGATGGAGCCGGGACCAATGTGGACTGGCTCAACGAGTCGCTCAGGGATAACGGTCGGTATACCAATACCTATATCAATATGCAGGGTGGAATGAAGGAGGTGGCTAAATATAATCTCTATCTGGATTATATGGATCAGACAGGACTCTTCAATATACCAAGTGGGGCTGAAGCAAGTCGCAATGCGGGCCTCAAAAGGTATAACTTACGCTCAAATGTGGACCTGAAATTCTTTGAAATTTTTACCGGAAAGATTGATCTGGGGGGGCGTATCGAAAGTTATAGCCAGCCCTTTAGCAACAACACGTACGACAACGCACAGAATTTTTGGAAGCGGCTGACGACTTACCCAAATACGATCTATCCCGTGCGCGATGCGCTGACAGGACAATGGTCGGGTAATGCCCTTTATCCAAACAATCCGGTTGCGGAGCTGAATGCCTTGGGCATGTATGCTTCGCATGACCGTACATTACAAGGGAACTTTAGCCTACGGGAAGATCTGAGCTTCCTGACAGAAGGTTTGTACCTTGAACAGGCGGTTTCTTTTAACACCTGGTCGCGTGTGATCCAGAATAAGACTGCCACCTATGCCCGTTTTTACGAAGGTAAACAAGCGACCGCCGATCAGAATACACCGCTTGTTTTTGGAAGCAATACTCCTTATGGGCAGTTGACCTGGCGGCAGTCCAATCTCTCGGCCGGATACAAACGACAGTTTGGAAAGCATCGGATCAACGCTGTGATCAATTATTACGCAAGTGATATGATCCCCGATGCGAATGAGGATGCCTCAAAAATTGCCTACCACTATCAGCAGTTTTCTGGAAGGGCATCTTATGCTTATCAAGATAAATATTTCGCGGAACTCGGCTGGGGATATAGCGGATCGGATGCGTACGCACCGGAACATCGTTGGAAACTGTATCCTGCGGCCTCCTTGAGCTGGGTATTGTCGGAAGAGGGTTTCCTCAAGGACAATCCAGTCATCAACTATGCTAAGCTGCGTATAGCGGCTGGAAAGACTGGAAATGATCAGACGCTACAGGGAAGGTACCTCTATCAGCAATATTATCGCTTCCTCCCAGGGAGTGTGACGGGCAACAATAGTCTGTCCTTTAATGGTGGACTGGGATTAGGCCGTCTGGCTACACCGGATATTACGGCTGAGCAAAGCATGAAATACGAACTGGGACTCGATTTGCGCCTGGTCAAAAATGTCGAACTTCAGGCGACCTGGTTTAGCGATAAAAGATCGGGCATAATCACGCGAAACAACCTTGTAGCAGGCTACCTGGGCTATACAGGCGCAGATATGTTGCCGCTTCGGAATATTGGTAAGGTGAACAATCAAGGTGTCGAGCTGGGGTTAAGCTATCATGAAAAGATCGGAGCGATGCAGCTGAATGTAGGCATGATGGCGACCTATGCGAAGAACAAGATCGTTTATCAGGCCGAGATACCCAATAAAAATGCTTTCTCCAACACGACTGGCCGTGCTATCGGTACACCCATGGGGCTGGTGGCAGACGGATTTTACCAGTTTGAGGATTTCAATGCCGACGGAAGCTTGAAAAATGGACTTGCCAAACCGGGATTTGGTCCGGTGCAGCCAGGGGATCTGAAATACAAAGATCTGGACCAGAACGGACTCGTCGATCAGAGCGATGTGACAGCTATTGGCAAACCGGCATATCCTAAATGGTATTATGCTTTCAATCTGGGGCTAGCGTACAAAGGCATTGATCTGTCGGCCTTATTTCAGGGAGCAACAGGCATGGATATTAATCTATTGGGCGCAGCCTACAATCAGGTGGTTCCTTTTGTGGGAAATACGACGATTTATCCCATTGCCGGAAATGCCTGGGCTTATTATCCAACGGAAGGTATTGACACCCGCAACAGCGCAACTTTTCCGCGGTTGACAACGCAGAGCAATGCAAACAACTATACTAATTCAACCTTCTGGATGAAAAATGCAGATTTCCTTAAATTGAGATCACTGCAGCTCGGATATACCTTACCATCCGTTGTATCGGAGAAAATGCAGCTGCAGAAGTTCAGGGTGTTCCTGACCGCCGTGAACCCGTTTGTCTGGTCTTCATTCTACCGGAAATACAAAATGGATCCGGAGACACCTGCTGGCTATCCGGCGCTGAAATCTTATAATCTAGGAATTTCGTTTACTTTTTAATTGTTTATCCCATGTATTTACGTGATCATATAACCACCAAAATAGCGATTGCGATAGCAGCAGCGCTTAGTTTCTCGGGCTGTGGGAAGTCGTTTTTGGATACGCGTCTCGACACGCAGCCCACCGAGCATAACATCGACGGCAATTACGTCAGTCTGATGCAGCTGGCCAATACCCCTTATGCCTATTTGTCTCAGCGAAACGAATTTGCCGCGTTGGATGGAAATCTTTTTGCTGCGGCTACCGATGAAGCTCAACAGACCAATACTATAGGAGATGTTTACCTGTTTAATAATGGCAACTGGGGTGCGTTTAATAACCCAGACGATCGCTACAATATGTATTATTCGGGCATCTATGCAGCAAATTATTTTTTGGAATATCTGGACAAAAAAGGGGGTGATTACAAATCCCTATTGGCGGTAAACCGCGATACCATCACACAGGAGTCGCGTACCAAGTACCTCAACGATGTAGCTTCCATGGGCTGGTCGATTGCTGAAGCACATGTGCTTCGGGCATACTATTATTTTGAGCTGATCAAGCGTTATAGTGGTGTACCACTATTGACCAAAACGTTCAATTTGAATGAAAAGCCGGCTATCGCAGCTTCTTCGTTTCAGGAGGTCGTCGAATATATCGTGACATCCGTCGATAGCCATGTAAAAGACTTGCAACCTAACTGGAAAACTTCGCAATTTACGAATCTGGATGGCCGCTTTAATCAGGGTGCTGCGCTTATGCTAAAAGCGCGTGTATTGCTCTATGCCGCCAGTCCGCTGCATAATCCGGGTAATGATATTGCCAAATGGCAGCGTGCTGCAAAGGCTGCTGCGGAGGCATTGCAGTTTGCCGATCGAAAGGATGATGCGGGCGGAAGAAACGCGCTTGACAATAACTACAGAAGTTACTTTCTCGGCAACAATACGCTAAACAGTGCCGAAACAATTATGGCGATCCGCTACACGGCTAGCAACGATCTGGAGCGTGCAAATTATCCGATTGCGACACCCGGCGGATTGAGTGGAGTAACACCAAGCGAGAATTTGGTATCGGCCTACGAAAAGCTGGACAACTATTCAGCAAGCACTCCTTATGAAAATAGGGATCCACGTCTGGGCTATTCGGTCGTGGTGAATGGAAGTGAGTGGAACAACCGTATTATCGATCAGACAGCCGGTGGATCGGATGATAGGAGACGGACCAACGCCAGTAGGACAGGGTATTACTTGAAAAAATTTGTAAACGACAATGTCAATCTAGTCAATAACGCTACCAATCCGCACAACTGGCCGCTTTTCCGCTATGGCGATCTGCTGTTGATCTATGCGGAGGCGATGAATGAAGCCTATGGACCCGATCAGGCCAATGGCTGGGGGCTTACCGCCAGGGAAGCGATTAATAAATTGAGGGTTCGTCCGGGGGTCAATATGCCTGCTGTGCAGGCTAGCGGCAAAGCTGATTTGCGCACGGCAATCAAACATGAACGTCAGGTGGAGTTGGCCTTTGAAAATCACCGGTATTGGGATTTGATCCGTTGGGGCGATGCAGCCAACGTATTGAACAAACCGATCTATGGTGTTACCGTAACAAAAACAGCTTCTGGCACGCTGGAATACGAGACGAGACAAGTTCAAAATCGGGTTTTCATAGCGCCGAAAATGAATTTCTATCCTTTTCCGCAAGCTGAAATCCATATCACCGGTGGTGTACTGGTTCAGAACCCAGGCTGGTAAGAACAATTGCGCAGGTGGATTTTGCAATAGCGATACGTAAAAGCAGGCGCTAATTGGGAAAACGGAGAGCGAAATGGGCGAGCAAATGTTGCCGGAACTTTCAAAGAAGATGTAGAAATAAACAAGGAGTGAAGCAAATCTTGGAAAATCAGGGTTGGATTCACTTGTCACTAATGATGAACAGATGAAAATACTCAATCAAAAAAATAGCATATATGGGATGCTCATCGCCTGGGCTATGGCCTTGACATTTACGGCCTGTCAAAAGGATGATTCGGCAAAGGACTATGGCGATTCGCTCATTTATATGCCGCAGAGCGTCAATTTTTCCATGGGATCAAATGCGCTCTATCCTGTTCCGGGATCATCCAATGGGATCAGCCCAACGGGAATGAACTATGTCGTCGATGAAAAATCGAACAAAACAAAAATCATGTTGGGCGCTTCCTTGTCCGGGACGGCGAAAGGAGCTTATAGCGTCGAGGTAAAAGCGAATACAGATACCTTGGATCAACTTTTGAAACAGGGTACCCTTGGTCCAGATTACAAAGCGCTGCCTGCAACAAATTACAGCCTGCCCAAGCAATTGGATGTTGCGGAAAATGGATCCGCAAACTTTTATCTTGAGGTGGATAACAGTGCCATTACGGACCCTGCCAACTTTGGTAAACACTTGGTTGTAGCGGTGCAAATTGCCAATCCAAGTCGGTATACCCTAGATCAAAAGCGTGCGACAACATTGGTGGATATTAACATTGCGGGCCTGTTTCCGTCTGCAAATACGACATCCGAAATCAATGTAACATCCGGAGCTACCATTACCATCGCCGGACAGAATCTCGACAAAGTAACGGCCTTGAAGTTTTCCAACGGCGAAGCAGCGATCGCTATTCTAGCACAGTCAGCCAACAGCTTGCAGGTTGAGATTCCGGAGATGAACGATATTTCGCGCTCAACTATTGATTTGGTAACACCATTTGGAACAACAAAAAGTGCTTTTGAGCTGGTCAACTTAAATCTTGCCCTGCAGGTATTTACGGATACTTATGGCGCCAATATCGGAGCCAATAAAGATGGAGATGATTACGGCTCCACTCAGTCCATCTCCACAGCGGTCGCAAAGCGGGGGACTTCTTCGCTGGCTATCAAATATGCAGCGAATAATTACTCCCCGGGGGGATTGGTCAGTACGGCAAGTTTTGAAGATAAAGGTTATAATTATATCACTTTCTGGGCAAAAGGGACTACTTCCGGTGCCGGCAATGAAGGTATACAAATGGCCTTAATGGGTGACGGGATGCCTGATGGCTATGGAAGCGACTTTGCCGGCGTTGGGATCATTGTGACAAACGAATGGACGTATTATAAAATTCCGATTGGTAACGGTTCTGGAAAGCCGATGTGGAGCAAAGGCACGACCTTCCGAAAATTCGGCTGGCGATTGAATAACTGGAATGTCCCGCAGGATGAAACGATCTATTTTGATGACATTCTATTTGTAAAATAAAAATTAACGTATAACAATTATATCATAATGATGGCTAAAAAATCATATTTATTGCTGATAACACTTTGTTTTTACCTGTGCTGCTGCTCGAAAAACAATGCCGAAATTATTAACGGAACTGCTGAGGTCCAGTCGTTGGATGTAGCATTTATGCAAGTATCAAAAGCTGCGGTCGCAGGAGCTACTTACCAGGCAGAGATATATCTTCCTTATGCCGGTGGTAATGGAGCAGCCTTTGAGAATGGAACGGCCATAGCTTCAACTGGTGTGTTGGGATTGACAGCAACTTTGCAGCAAGGGCGTTTGGAAAAAGGCTATGGCTCATTGTTGTATAAAATAAGCGGAGTTCCGGCACAAGCTGGTACAGCATCTTTTGTCCTATCTTTTGGTGGAAAATCGAGCGTTGTTGCGCTCGAAGTAAATCAAAAAACTGATGTTAGCTTGCTTTACTGGGGATTTTTTGATGATTCAGGAACGCCGATGTCTTTCTACAACGGATTTGGCAAAAAACCGAGCATGGCGATGATGTTTAATGGCTGGACTGCGGATGGTAGTCGCGAATTTCCATTGGCATTTTGCCAGGAAGCTTCCGCAACGGGCTATGTACCACACGTGACCTGGGAACCCATGATGGGCCTCGATGAACTGATGTCAGGAAAATACGATAATGACATCAAACGCTATGGCGAAGCGTTGGCCAAATTTGGTAAACCAGTTATCTTGCGTTTTGCACATGAATTTAATGGTGACTGGTACCCTTGGAGTATACAAAATGATCAAATAGTACCTGTTGCGATTTACATCAAAGCCTTTCGCTATGTGCACGATAGGGTGCGAGCAGCTGGTGGGACAAATGCACGCTGGGTCTGGGCACCTAATAATGCCAATGGTAATAAAAATCCGCAAACGGTAGAATCTTATTATCCGGGTGATGACTATGTGGATTTGATCGGTATGGATGGTTACAATTTTGGGACCTCCCAAAGCTGGTCTTCCTGGCAGTCTTTTGCGCAGGTTTTCGGTCCACTTTATAATAAGTTAACTTCTACTTTTCCCAACAAACCGATTTTTATCGCTGAAATGGGCTGTTCATCGACGGGGGGCGATAAAGCGGCGTGGATCAACGATATGTTTGCCCAGCTGGAAACACAGTTTCCCAAAATAAGAAGTTTCGTATGGTTTAATATCAATAAAGAAACAGATTGGCGTTTTACCAATGGACAGGAGGAAATCAATGCATTCAAAACGGGTTTAAGTAATCCAAGGGTAGTTGCAGATCCAACATTGGGTGACGTAATTCAGTGACGAATTTGTGCATATAAAAGTTTTGGAGATTATTTTCGTACATTTTTTAAACGATCAACTAGCGACTACGAATCAATACATTTACACCTTTGATCGAATTGTGTCAAAGAGGCGGCCTATCACCTAGAGATAGGCTGCTTTTTTATATTAGCCCCTTAAAAATTGTTCCAGATCGGTATCCTTATCCAACCCGAATTTTTGCTTTAGCCGATATTTAAACATGCGTACGCTATGGGCTTCGACGTGAAGGGCCTGCGCAATTTGGGCCGTACTCATTTGGAGGTGCAGGTAGGCGCAATATTTCAGGTCCAAAGGGGTGAGCTTCTTTACCGCCTTGGCTGATAGCTGACTGAAAAAATCGGGATGCAGCTGCTGGATCTGCCTGGTGATGTCTTCAAAATCGGCGCTCAACAGCATTTCCTCTTTCAGTAGTTTTTTTATAGGTGTGGAATCTGCCACATTCAGCTGGTTTTTGATCTGTTGCAATAGATCGTTTTTATGGTCAATGAGCAGTGAATTGGCCAGGGCCTCTTTTTCTAGTTGCTTGCGTTTGAGGTCCAGTAGCTCCTGCTCGGCTTTCAGACGTGCCTGCTCTTCTTTTTCTAGCCGGAGCTGAATGCTTGCCCGTTTTTCGGATTCTTCCTTCTCTTGCTGTAGTTTTCGTTCTCGTTCGATAGAATAGCGAAGCTTAAAGTGGTAAGCGCGGAACATAAAACCTAGTCCGGCTAGCAGAGCCAATGCGATACCGCCGTATAGGTAATTTTGTTTTTTGCGGAATTCAGCCTGTTGGCTCAGTAACTCCAATTGCTGATTTTTCTTTTCACTTTCATATTGTACTTCTAATTTTTGCGTGTTGAAAATCTGTCGCTGGTCGAACGTTTTTTTCAATAGGCGCTCAGCGGTTTGTTGGTAATTGAGTGCCATCTGAAGATCATTCTTTTTAAAAGCGATATCGGCAAGGCGCTTAAATACGGTGTATTCTGATTTATAAAAAGTATCGCCATCCTGTTTAATCTGACTGATACACTGCAGTAGATATTGCTCAGCAAGCTGCAGGTCGTTTTCCTGTAAGGCAAAATCACTTTTGATCCCAAAAACATTGACCCAGTATGCAGCGGATGCATGATTGTTGCGGAGCTCGTTTTCTGCTAAGCGGAGGTAATGGAATGCCTGTTTTTTGCGTTCCGTTAAGCTGGCATCCGAAAACTCAAAATAAAAATTGGCCAGATTGATGCAGGTGATCACAAAACTGTTTGTACTGACACCTGCCGGTACCTTTTGGTGGAGGTCAAATGATTTTTGGAGGTAGTGGAAACTGCTGTCGAGCAGCGCCCTTTGTTGCAGTTGCTGATAACTGGCCTGGAACATGCTCGATAGCCCATTATTGACATTGACCAACGCATTGTAATTGTTGTCTTGTAGGGCATAGCGCTCGCAGAGTCGGATATAATGGTTCATTTTTTTGTGGTCATCCCAGCGGCTGTAGATGCTATAGAGTAGGTAGTTGAACGCATACTTTTGCTGTAGGTCTTTATCGCTTTTTTGGAGTAGTGCTAATCCTCGCAAGGCACTTTTGACCACTTCGTCCGGCAGCTCCAGCTGCCGGTACAAAACGGCTTCGGCACGGTAAGCCATCGCTTTGGCCTCGTTGGTGATGGCTACTTGAGCGTATCTCAGGCTATTGTCCAGACTTTTTTTGCTGAGTAGCAAACTGTCTATTCCGCTATAGATCAGGCTCTGATGTGCATATAAATAGGCGAATTCGTCAGCTGTATTTTCCTTTTTTTCGAGGGATTTTTCGATAACCTCAAGTGCTTCTTTTGACTGATTTTTGAGACGCAGGTTTTCCAGCACCTGCACGGTTTGCTGCATAGCAGGGTTTAATTGGGCTTTTGCAGCACAACTGACCGACAGAAACAAGAGCAGCGTAAGGAGATTCTTCAAATACATATTTGTTTATATACAATGAACCACGTTAAAAACCAAATTTAGGATTTATATCCGGATTCATTTTTATCCGGAGTATAATATCCCTCTTTTGAATCTACTGATTTTCAATTTGTTAATAAATGTGTAGATACTTTGTATATACCGATTTTTCTACCTGTAGATTCATTGTGATCGTTATCGGAGTGGTTTTTGTATTGAATTCTATCATATTTGCTTTGGACAAAAAACAAAAATTATGATGAATCCAAAAATACGGTCCATATGCTTTGCATAGGTATTTTACTTTTGCCCCTGTTGCTGGAAAACCAGAAAATGGGCTGGGAATTAGCCGTGTCACCAGTAAAATGGAAAAGTAGACAAAAAAAGGATCTGAATTAACGAATAACAGATGGGCAGAAGAGCTATTGGAAATGGGTTTGTGGTCGTAGATGACAAATTTATCTTGCATTTCGACAAGGAAGTGTACCGTAAATTTTATGGCATCATTGATTTTACCAGCTTTGAGATCATACAGAGCAATGGGTCTACGTTTCATTATTTTAGGGACCGCAACCATATTTATCTCGAGAGCTACATGAATGCATTCTGCGTACTGACGGATGCTGATGTTACGGATTTTCATATCATTGATTTTGAAAATGGCATGGCCTCTTCGTTAGCGATGGACTATGTGTTTGACAAAAAGCTGAGCTATCGTCTGGCGGATAGCATTGCACTGCCGGGTTTATACCAGCAGGTGGGGGATGCGATTTATTGCGCCTATGTCCATCAAGTGAAAAATGCTGATGCTGCATCCTTCGAAGTATGCCATGGTGAAGACATCGGTAATGTGGCAAAAGATAAAAACCACGTTTATTTCCGGAATGAAATTGTGGCCGATGCGGATGCGGCGAGTTTTCGAATATTGGAGCAATGTGTTTCGGGAAATTATTACCGCGAATGTGATCATACATTCTATGCTGTGGATAAGCGGCTGGCATTTTATATTGACACGATTGCAAGATCCATAAAACCGATCAGAACAAAAAGTTTGGAACAGTTCCGTTTTGAGGTACGGGATGAACTAGGCTATGCACTGGATAAGGAGTATCGTTATCTGTATGGCAAAAGAAGCCGATTGTGAGTAGGAGGCTGTCGCATTTAGCTGCTCCATAGGCGTCGGGGTTGGCGTACTGGAAGGGAGCGTAAACAATGATTAAATAAAATAGGGATATGTCCGTTAAAAAAACAATGGGAATAATCATAGGTATCGGAATCGCGGGACTGCTTGTCTTTGGCTTGTTTTTGTATGCGACCATCAAAACAAAATCGACCGGCATCAGCCGGTACAGTCCCTATAAGGAATGGATGGATAAAACAGTGCAGTTGGATCAGGAGGCGGTTCTGCTGACGGAAAAGGTAAGGCTTTTCGATGATAGAACGTATCCCTACCTGCTACTGGACAGTTTGCACCCCGACTGGCCCTATCTAGCTGAACGTATCAAATTGGGGGATTACATACTGGTGGCAAAACTCCCGGCGGGCGCGGCATTTCATATCGAGAAGGCTGTACAGTATACGGGGGGTGTCTCGGGTAGCTCTACACCCTTTGTTTTCGGCACGGTCAGTTACGGAGGCAAAAGCTACAAAGCGGGTTATCAATGGGGGACAATGAATATTGGAAAATTTATGGATAAGGTCAAAGCATGCTGGCAATTTCATCGTGCGCCATGGCAGACGGAGACCGATACCGTTTTTTACGAATTACCGGAAGCACGATGGTGGTAAATATGAAAATGGCAATAACAATACACGCAATTTTACTGATCCTAGGGGGGGCACTGTTGGTGCTGGGAATCCTGTCTTATAGCAGCTCACGTAGACTGATTATGAATGGTGCTAAGGTCGAATCCACTGTCATCGAAAATATACCCGTACGGGGGAGTGAGGGGGGAACGATGTATAAACCATTGCTGGAATACCAGCTCAATGGCAAAGCACAGACCTTCTCACCTAATGCAAGTTCCAACCCGCCGGCTTATCGTATCGGTGAAAAGGTGACACTGATCTATGATGGAAATACAGGGGATCTACGCATACTTTCCTATTGGGGAGTGTATCTGGCCAGTAATATATTATTGGCCTTCGCCCTGCCGATGTTGCTGATCGGTGGCGGTTATTTTTTGTTTAAAGCTGGGATTATTTAAAACAACGATAGTATGTCTGAACGCAATTCACTTTATATCAATGTACAGATCAAAAAGGAAAAACTAGAAGAGTTTTTCCGGGCAAAACCTCATCTGGCTGACATGGCTGACGATTGGAAACAATGGTGGGATAGTCGCGAGATGTACAATAAGGAGGCCTTGATTGCTATTCCTTCGTACCAATCAGAAACAAACCGGGCGGTGCTGGATGAATTGCTCCGCGATGAATATTTTGGTGCAATGGAGCAATATGATGCGGAAAACCTACTGTGGACCTTCGCTGCCCTCAACTTCAGTGAAAATTATTACGAGATACTGCCCCTCCTCGCTTTTTTAAAACAGCTGGCTGAATATACGGAAGGCGGTTTCTCAATTATTTACGATTGGATGTGGGGTGGAGATACCGTCATGGCTTTCGTTGAGTTTAGGCAGGGAAAGGCTTCGCTGAAAGCTGTCTCAGCATCTAGTCAGTTAGCGCCCGGCCTTATTGAAAAAGCAGACAAAAATCTGGAGGACTTCGCAGAAATCCTGGCAGGGAAACGGGCGGACTGATCATTTCTCCGGATGTCTTTCATCAGGTAACAGTATAAAAAAATAAATTTTAGCACTATGTTTTTTTTAGTTCAGCAATATATAGCGGCACGTTTTTCTGCCGGTCAGATGGAAAACCCGCAAGCGCCGGGGCAAGCGATGGACCTTGTTTTTCTACGTACGGAAATGCGCATGGCGGTCTGTACCGTGCATTCCCGAAAAGCGGCCGGTGAATTCAGGGTTGTTAATACCGGCAAAGTCATACGACGGCGGCAGTGGACGGCTGATATGAAGGCTTTCTACACGCTGAAAAACAACGAAGTCCCGGCCCCGCCCTTTGTTTTCAAGTTGACCATTATCGGCTGGATCGCCCTGTTGCTGATCGTCGCCCTTTTTGGGATGATTACCTATGATGCGGTAAAACCGCCCTTGCCAAAATCGGCTGCTAGCTTGGCCATGGAGCAAAAACCAGCGGTCGGAGATATTTATTTTGGACATTTTGAAGCACGTCAGGGTACAGGCGACCGTTTGGGCTTTGGCTGGTTCCGGGTGGCCAAAGTGGAAGGCGATACGTATTTTATTGCCAAATCGACCACAATGAGCAAAACGAGCAAGCCCAAGGAGCAATTGGACAGCAATAGCTTTGAAACCGAAGGTACTCCCGTAAAAATTACGGAACAGGCAAGTTATCTGATCAATCTGAAATCGGAAGATGGGGGAATGGAGCTATATTTTACGGATAAAAAGTAAGCCGAAGCAGGTGTCTGACATGGGGGTAAAATACGGATATTTTGCCTGAGCCGGCTAAGGAGGGATGTGGGGCGGGCCTATTAAAACGTGCTGTACAATGGTTTTGAAATATGATTATTTAAACTTTAAAGGTTTAATTTTAAATACTTTGCAATAATAGTATTCCATCTTTAACACTTCCGTATCTAAATTGCTTGCATCCTTTTTAAAGTTTAATTACATTTGCTTTAACGATGCAAGGAAGATTCCGTCAATATCTGTTCGGCGTATGGTGCGCAATACTTGTCAGTTTAGGCTGGCATTATGCAGCAACAGCAGAATCTCCCGCCGCAATCAACCGGCATGCTGTCGAACACTTCAATCGACAGGTAAGGGGCGCGCAGCAGGATAACGATGTTATCCGTAAAGGTAAACACCGGCGCCACGAAAAACTCAGGGCTTATTTTGCGGAAAAAGACGGTGAAAATGATGATACCGGAAGCGATGCTGACTCGTCAAACTTATTTGCCCTTTCCGGGAATGAGCTTGGCTATCTGATCCCCCACATCCACCCCGATTTCCACAACACACGCACCGCGGTCTCGCTGGCCAATGCCCAAAATCTTACCTCACAAAAAAACGCGCTCTATATCCATTACAGTGTCTTTAGGCTGTGATTTTTAATTAATTTTTTTAGAAAATATCAAAAATGGCTTTCAGCATAATTTGAAAGCCTGTCACACTATTGTTCAATTTTTCGAAAATTATTATAAAAATCTATGATCATGGTCATGAAAAATTTCATGTATATCAACCTGTGCCTTATTATGCTATCTACAAGCTGCCAGTCCGAGAAAAAGGAAAAAAAAGAAGCAGCAGTTTTCAACGTGACCACTCCGTTGGTGAAAGATACACTCGTCAATAAAGATTATGTCGCCCAGATCCGTTCGATCAATCATATCGAACTACGCGCCCAGGAAAAAGGCTATATTCAATCTATTTTTGTGGACGAGGGGCAGTTTGTACAAAAAGGACAGCCGCTCTTTAAAATTATGCCCAACCTCTATGAGTCCGATGTCAATCGCGCAAAAGCAGAGGTGAAATATGCGGAGATCGAGTATCAAAACACCAAAAATCTTTCCGAAAAAGATATTGTCGCTCCCCAGGAAACCGAAATGGCCAAAGCAAAATATGAAAAGGCCAAAGCCGAACTGGCGTCCATGAATACGCACCTCAAATTTACGGATATCGTAGCACCGTTCTCTGGTATTGTCGGTAAACTGCATCTGCGTAAAGGCAGTCTGGTGGATGAGGGGGAGTTGATTACAGAGCTATCTGACAATAGCAAAATGTGGGTTTACTTCAACGTGCCCGAAGTAGAATACCTCAATCAGATGGAGGTGAAAAAGGATAACAGCCCAATGCATGTCCGGTTGAACATGGCCAACGGAAAGGAATTTGGCCAGGAGGGTATTGTCGAAACAATCGAATCGGACTTCAATAACGAAACGGGAAATATTGCCTACAGGGCAACCTTCCCCAATCCAAAAGGTTTATTGCGTTTTGGGGAGACCGGCAATATCGTGATCACCTCACCGTACAGCAACGCTTTGATGATCCCGCAGAAAGCGACATTTGAGGAGCTTGAAAAGAAATATGTCTATGTCATCACAAAAGATAATAAAGTTAAAGCAAGAGAAATAAAGGTTGCTGCTGAACTGCCACATATCTATGTTGTCTCTTCGGGCTTGAGTAAAGACGAAAAGATTTTACTGAATGGACTTCGCATGGTACAGGAAAATCAGACCATTGAATCAAAGTACCAGACCCCGGAGAAAGTCATGTCAAACCTAGATTTATATGCAGAGTAATTAAAAAGCAGCATTATGTTTAAAAAAGTAATACATCGGCCGGTATTTGCTATTGTCATATCGGTTGTCATCTTATTTATCGGTGGTCTGGCTATCAAGCAGCTTCCTACCGAACAGTTTCCGAAGATCGCCCCTACTACCGTGGCGGTTTCCATCGCCTACCCGGGTGCAAGTGCGGATGTGCTTGTAAAATCTTCACTCATTACCTTAGAGAATGCCATTAATGGTGTACAGGGCATGCGTTATATCGCAACGGATGCGACCAGTGCCGGTGAGGCTACGGTAAACGTGGTCTTTGACCCGGGGACGGATCCCAATGATGCGGTCGTACTGGTCAAAACGAGAGTGGATCAGGTGATGCCGCTGTTGCCCGAATTGGTGCAAAAGGAAGGGGTGATCGTCAATCCGATTCAGCCCAGTATGCTGATGTACGTGAACCTATATAGTACCAGCAAAAGTATGGATGAAAAATTCCTGTACAACTATGCGACCGTAAACATCATCCCCGAAATCAACCGGATCCATGGTATCGCCAAATCCCAGATCTTGGGGAGTAGACGTTATGCCATGCGGATCTGGTTAAATCCTGACCGTATGCGTGCTTATAGTTTATCTGTCGATGAGGTGATGAAGGCTATCGGCGAGCAAAGTATCATCGGCAGACCGGGACGATTGGGACAGAGCTCAGGTATTGCTGCCCAGTCGCTGGAGTATGTGCTGACCTATAAAGGCCAGTACAATAAACCCGAGGAATATGAAAATATCATCGTTCGCGCAAATGGTGAAGGTGAAAATATCAAGTTGAAAGATGTTGCCAAAGTCGAACTGGGCAGTGAGTTTTTTGATATCTACTCGAATCTGGATGGGCATCCTTCGGCTTCCATTGTACTCAAACAGAATTATGGTAGCAATGCCAATGATGTTATTAAGGATGTGAAAGCTAAGCTGGCGGAGATGAAAGGAAATTTCCCTCCGGGTGTCGACTATAAGATCAGCTATGACGTATCCCAGTTTTTGGATGCCTCGATCGAACAGGTGATGCATACCCTGCGTGATGCTTTTATCCTGGTGGCTATCGTTGTATTTATTTTCCTGGGCGACTGGCGCTCGACCTTGATTCCGATCATCGCTGTGCCAGTGTCATTGATCGGTACATTCTTTGTCATCCAGTTTTTCGGGATGTCGATCAATCTGGTCACGCTCTTTGCACTTGTCCTGGCCATTGGTATTGTGGTGGATAATGCCATTGTCGTGATTGAAGCCGTCCACGCCAAGATGGAGGAGAGTGCTATCTCGCCATACCATGCGGTCAAGGAAGTGATGGCTGAAATTGCGGGTGCCATTATCGCTATCACGGCGGTCATGGTTGCCGTGTTTATCCCGATTTCTTTTATGACGGGTCCTGTAGGGACGTTTTACCGCCAGTTTTCAATTACGATGGCGAGTTCCATTGTGATATCTGCCGTGGTGGCGCTGACACTCACGCCAGTGCTTGCAGCCATGTTGCTGAAAAATAATCATGGAAAACCCCAAAAGAAAAATCTATTTACCAAAGCGCTCGATGCCTTTAACCGGACTTTTGACCGCGTAACGGGTTCCTATGCGTCTTTGCTGCGCAAAATCGCCAGCCGGAGGGTCATCACCTGGGGCATCCTCATTGCTTTCTGTGTGGGGACTTTCCTGATCAATAAAACGCTTCCGGGTGGTTTTATACCAAGCGAGGATCAGGGAACGATCTATGCCATCATTCAGACGCCACCGGGATCGACGCTGGAACAGACCAATAAGCTTTCCCGCGAACTGCAAAAGATCTGTCAGGGTGTGGACGGTGTGGAGTCGGTCTCTTCCCTGGCTGGTTATGAGATCATGACGGAAGGCCGTGGATCAAATGCCGGGACTTGTCTGATCAACCTAAAGACTTGGAGTGAGCGGGAACATGGCGTGAAAGAGATCATGGAAGAACTTGAAGAAAAATCAAAAAATCTGGGGGCGACCGTAGAATTTTTCGAACCGCCGGCTGTTCCGGGCTTTGGATCCTCGGGTGGTTTCTCGATGCGTTTACTTGATTTAAACCGGACAACGGATTACCAGGATTTCGATAAAGTCAACAAAGCTTTTATTGCCAATCTAAAAAAACGCAAAGAGCTAACAGGGGTATTCACCTTCTTCGCGGCCAATTACCCGCAATATGAACTGGTATTTGACAATAATGCCGCGATGCAAAAAGGGGTTTCTATCGGTAAAGCCATGGACAACCTCAATATCCTGATCGGTAGTACTTACGAACAGGGCTTTATCCGCTTTGGTCAATTCTTCAAAGTCTATGTGCAGTCATCGCCCGAATTCAGAAGACTGCCTTCGGATATTATGAACCTCTTTGTCAAAAATGATCATGACCAGATGGTTCCGTATTCGGCATTTATGACCTTGAAAAAAACACAGGGCCCCAATGAGATCACGCGATACAATATGTACAATTCTGCTGCGGTGCGTGGGCTTCCGGCAAATGGTTATACAACGGCCGACGCCATTCAGGCGATCAATGAGACAGCGCTGGCAACATTACCTCACGGTTACAAAGTGGCCTGGGAGGGGCTGTCTTATGATGAAGCGCAGCGCGGAAATGAAGCCATTTATGTCTTCTTGGTGGTCTTGGTATTCGTATATCTTGTGTTGGCAGCGCAATACGAAAGTTTTATTATCCCGTTTGCAGTTTTGTTGTCGCTACCGGTCGGTGTATTTGGTTCATTCTTCCTCTTGAAAGCGATGGGGCTCGAAAACGATATCTATGCACAGGTGGGACTGATCATGATCATCGGTCTGTTGGGTAAAAATGCCGTGCTGATCGTTGAATTTGCCGTCAAACGCCGCCAGGCTGGAGATTCGATACTGGAAGCAGCCATAGAAGGGTCAAGGGCCCGGTTCAGACCAATCCTGATGACCTCATTTGCCTTTATCGCCGGACTTGTTCCACTTGTCTTTGCGAGTGGTGCCGGAGCTATCGGAAACCATACCATAGGTGCTTCGGCATTGGGTGGTATGCTCGTCGGGACAATCTTTGGCGTTATTGTCATTCCGGGGCTCTATTACATTTTTGCAAAATTGGCGGATGGCAGAAAAATGATCCAGGCCGAAGACGAATCACCTTTAAGCGAAGACATGATACATTATGAATAAGAATAGATTATATCAATATACAGGTTTTGCACTTTTCTTACTGAGTTTCGTGGGCTGCAAACCTTTGGAAATACAACAGCGTGCTGAAAATAGAGCTGTACCGGAGAAATATGGTACTGCCGAAAGTGACTCCACAAATACTGGGAAAATCAAATGGAACAGTTATTTCAATGACCCCAATCTACAGGGACTGATCGGTCTGGCACTCGCAAATAATCAGGAGCTCCATATTATGCTTCAGGAAATCGAGATGGCCAAAAATGAGGTCAGTGCCAAAAAAGGTGAATATTTGCCTTCTGTAGGGCTTAAAGTAGGTGCCGGTGTTGACAAAGTGAGCCGTTATACCAATATCGGCGCCATGGAGAAGCATACGGAAATCGAACCGGGCCGGGAGATGCCCGAACCGCTGTTTGATTTTGGTGTCGGGGTACAGGCGCAATGGGAAACGGATATCTGGGGTAAGCTGCACAATGCCACCAAAGCGCAATTGCAGCGCTATTTTGCGAGTGTGGAAGGCAAAAACTTTATGGTGACGCACCTTATCTCCGAAATTGCGGATGCTTATTATGAGCTGTTGGCGCTTGATAATGAACTGCTGGTGGTCAATGAAAACGTGAAGATCCAAAATGATGCACTGACTGTGGTCAATGACCTGAAAAAGAATGCGCGGTCAAACAAGCTTGCTATCAAAAGATTCGAGGCGCAGATCCTGAAAACCCAGGGGATGCAATATGATATCCAGCAGCAGATAACGGAAACCGAAAATAGGATCAATTATCTGGTCGGTAGATTCCCGCAGCCGGTACAGCGCAATCAGGATGCTTTTGACCAGCTTGTGCCACAGACAGTTTACACGGGTATCCCTGCTGATCTGCTGGAAAACAGGCCGGATATCAAGCAGGCGGAATATGAACTCGCTGCTTCCAAATTGGATATCAAATCCGCGAAAGCGCGTTTCTACCCTTCCTTGGATATTGCTGCCGGTGTGGGGTTGCAGGCGTTTGATCCGACCTATCTGATTAAACCGGAATCTTTTTTGACTTCACTTGTCGGCGAGCTTACGGCTCCCCTGATCAATAAAAGGGCGATCAAAGCGGCCTATTACAATGCCAACGCAAGGCAGGTGCAGGCTGTATACCACTACGAGCAAACCATATTGGCTGCTTATATCGAAGTCGCTAACCAGCTTTCAAAAATTAAAAATCTGGAAAATGGCCTTGCGATCAAGACCCGGGAGGTGGATGCCTTAAAGGAATCTATCGATATCTCCAATGATTTATTCAAATATGCCCGCGCGGATTATATGGAAGTGTTGCTGACGCAACGCGATGCATTGGAATCCAAATTTGAACTGGTTGAGAAGAAAGCGAATCAGCTCAAAGCGAGCGTAGCTATATATAGATCTCTGGGTGGCGGCTGGGATCGCCAGCAATAGTTTGTCAATGTTTGTTTTTTACTTGTTGGGACTTATCGTAGGATAAGTCCCTTTTTTGTCTCTGGTTTTGCCATGAATGCCGATGCAACGACCATCGGACATAAATGCTGGTTCCAGGTCAATCTTGCTCAATTATTTATACCCGAAGTGGTATAAATAATTTGTTTTACTATTTTTTATACCCTATAGGGGGTATTTTCATATTTTAAGTATCCTCAGCAAACTATTTCCACTATACAATGTCCTTTATAGAAAATGCTATGGATAAATCTTATCTTCACAAGATGGCTCGCTATGGCTTAGGGGCTTTTTTGGTCGTAGCCGGAATCGGGCACCTGACCTTTGCCCGGAAGGAATTTCAGGCGCAGGTGCCGGACTGGGTTCCGATCCCCAAAGATGATACAGTGCTGTATTCGGGATTCGCGGAAATTGCTTTGGGTAGTGCACTGATTTTGGCAAAGGCCAGACAGCGTTCAGCAGTAGGGAAAATAGCGGCAGCCTTTTTCGTTGCGGTGTTCCCCGGGAATATTGCACAATATCAAAAGCACCGTGATGGTTTTGGATTGGATACAGATACCAAGCGGCTTGGCCGTTTATTTTTTCAACCGGTATTGGTCTATTGGGCGCTGAAGAGTACAAGGAGAAGAAAATAGGATAGTACGACAGCTATGGAAAATGTAGAAGTATGGATGCGGGGCCCAATCGCAGGGATTCCGGATCTCTTACAGCCAGTGGCGCATGCGCTGCTACAAGCGGAAGAAGATATTTTGAAATATACGCAGCAGTTATCTCCGGAGCAGCTGTGGGCACGACCTTGTGGAAATGCCAGTGTTGGGTTTCACCTGCTGCATATCAGGGGGGTGATTGATCGTATGTTTACGTATGCGGCGGGAAGCGCCCTGTCGCCTGAGCAGTTTGATTATCTCCATAACGAAGGTGTCGTGGATACGGAAGTAGGCGTCGCTACGCTCGTCGAAAACTTACATGGACAGCTTGAACAGGCGTTACAGGCACTGGCTGGCATTGACCCCGCAACCTTGACCGAAGTACGCTTTCTGGGACGAAAACGCATCCCCACAACACTGATCGGCTTATTGTTTCATGCAGCTGAACATGCACAGCGCCATGTCGGCCAGCTCTTGGTCACGGCACGCTGTCTGAAATAGCAGGACTGTCGTACTTTTGGATGATGGAAGTATTTGCTTTTAGTGTACCGGCTGTCGATGTCGGGTGCAGCAGGCGCCATTGGTGGGAGATGAGTGGCGCTGTGGACAGCCTACTGATTAAATTGTAAATTCGTATACTTGTAGGATTCCATCAGGAATTTATAATTTTTATAATTCCGTATAAAAATAAGAGGGTATATGCAGATTCTGTTGGTTGAAGACGATCGTCGTATTAGTAGTTTCGTAGTGAAAGGTCTGGAAGAACTGGGACACCAGGTTATTTTGGCGGAATCTGCCGAAGCAGCACGTGACTGGATCAATGCGGATTCGCTGGATATTGTCGTGCTCGATATTATGTTGCCGGGGATTGATGGTATCCAATTTACCAAGATGGTCAGGTACCGGAAAAATCATATTCCAATTTTGATTTTAAGCGCATTGGGTGAAATTGAAGATAAGGTTGAAGCACTGGAAAGCGGTGCCGATGATTATCTCGTCAAACCGTTCTCATTTAAGGAACTGGTCAGCCGGATCAAAGCGCTGGTACGGCGCGACAATTATAAGAGTAGCTCCAATGATACCAGTATAGAAATTCGCGATTTGAAAGTGGATCTCGAACGCTATGAAGTTCATAAAGGCAATAAAAATGTCGATCTGTCGCCAAAAGAGTTTAGGCTCTTTAAATACCTGATCGAAAATCGCAATAAAACACTTTCGCGTACCGCGATCTTGCAGGCTGTCTGGGGAATTGATTTTGACAATAATACTAACGTCGTCGATGTGTATGTTTCCTATTTGCGGGGCAAGGTGGACGACGGCGGTGAGACGTCTATTATCAAAACCGTCAAAGGGGTCGGTTACATGCTCAAAACAGACTAACTATGAACTTAAAGATCCGGCTTACGCTTTTTTCTTCTCTGGTCTTTACGATCATTTTTGGACTTGCTGCGGTCGTAATCTATTGGTTATTCTATACGTCTTCCGAACGGTATTTAATAAGTTCGCTTGAAAAAAATGCAAAGATCGCCGGGATCTATTATTTGGAGGCGGATGAACAGAGTCCACTCAAGCATCTTGAATCCAAAAATCAATATGAAAGCCTAGTCAAAAGGGCAATGGTTGCTGTTTATAATGCAAGGGGGCAGGTAAGCTATGGTGGTATGCGGCATGATAATCAAATCAATCAGAGCGTGCTCACCCGGTTGAAAATGGAGCGGACCATTTATTTTAAAACAGCCGATAGCTTTTATTTTGGACTGTATTACCCGGACAATCAGGGAGACTTTTTTGTGTTTGTCAAGGAGTCGGGCGCAGATTTTGACGACCAGCTCAATCGCCTGCTCGTGACGCTAATTATCGTTTTCCTTGTTGCATTGATCAGCATCGTGTTGCTATCGGTCTGGTTGAGCAAGTATGCTTACCTACCCATTCGTAAAGTGATCCAGGAAATCCAGCATAAGGATCTGAATACCATTCAGGAACCGCTGACAATTATCAGGACAAAGGATGAACTTCAGGATCTGATCGAAAGCTATAATGCACTGCTACGAAGAATCAGTGAAAACATGATTATCCGGAAAAATTTTGTGAGTTATGTCTCCCATGAATTCCGGACGCCTTTGGCTGGAATCCTCGGGTCGATGGAGGTGTATGGAGCCAAAGCGCGTAGCCAGGAGGAATACCAGGAACTGGCCTTGACCATCACCGAACATGTGAATTTTCTAAATCAACTCATTGGCAACTTCCTATTGCTTACCGAAGACCAATCGCTGAAACGATCCCTGGAGGTCTTTCGCATAGATGAAGTCGTCTGGGATCTTGTTCCTAAGTTTGCAAGGTCATTTTCCGTACCCCTGAAAGTAGCGCTAGAGGTCGATGATCCAGCGTATTTTAATTTTCGCGGCAATCGCATGCTCATCGCGCTGTCTATTTCGAATTTAATTGAAAATGCCCTGAAATATGCCAATGGACAGGAGGTGCTGGTACGGATGAACACTGCTGCTGAACGCTTGTCCCTGGAGATCATTGATCATGGCATCGGTATCCCGGCAGCGGAACTGGAGGCGGTGAAACAGACCTTTTATCGCGGCTCCAATGTTGGTCGGGTAAAAGGCAGTGGCATAGGGCTCTCCTTTGCGCAGATCGTTTTTAAAGACCAGGGGGTGGACTTTGCAATAAGTTCAAATGACCTGGGGACAACGGTATCTCTGCTGTTCCCAAAATTCTAACCATTTTCTAATCTCTTCTAATCAAACTTTAATTTACCTTAAAGTTGCCTGTAATCCCTGTCGCTTAGTTTTGTGGAAATCCAAAATAAAGTGAGAAAAATACATATCGCATTAGTGCTGTTACTTGGGCTGAATAGTAAACTATTTGCGCAGGATGTCGGCGAAAACCGTTTGCAAAAATCGGAAATAGAACAAGTCTTCCTGTCACATAACCTGACTTTGATGGCGCAGCGTTTTCATATTCAGCAAGCTGAAGCTGCAGTACTTCAGGCCAAGCTATGGCCAAATCCCAAATTCTCTATTGGCGAAATCAACCTCTGGAAAAACTCTTCCAGTGAGGAGCTGCCACCGCTGATCGGAAAATATGGACGGTATCAGCAACTGGAAATGGAACTGGAGCAGACGATTGAACTGGCAGGCAAGCGAAAAAAACGGGTACAGCTGCAGCTCCTGGAAAAAGAGAATAGTCAGCTTCAATTTGAGGAATTGCTGCGGAATCTGAAATATGATCTGCGGACCCAATGCCTGGAACTGCAGATCCTCCAGGAGAAGGAACGCCTATACACGAATCAGGTCGATATCTTCAATACATTGGCGCAATCTTATCAAAATCAATGGAAGGAAGGAAATGTAAGTGAAATGGATTACCTGCGGATCCAGAGCGAATCTATTGCCTTTGGGAATAAACTGAATGAAATTCAGCAGGAAAAAATTGCAAAAATGAACGCGGTGGCGGCTTATTTGGGAGCGAAGGGAAAGGCTCTTTTCATTGCTGATACGCTCGGTACGCCGGCTTTTATCGGCACTAGACAGCATGAGTGGAAAATCATGGCCCTGGATAATCGCAGCGATTATAAAATCATCCACAATGAATCGAAGAAAGGCAAAGCCCAGCTGGAAATCGAGAAAGCAGAACGTATACCGAATCTGGAAGTCTCTGTGAATTACGACCGGGGCGGAAATATCATGCGCGATTTTATAGGTCTTGGCGTCGCTATGGATCTGCCCTTATTTAACCGGAACCAGGGAAATATCAAGATCGCCAAACTGGAGCTTGAAAAGAATAAGGTTGAAATCGAACAGTTCCGTATCGATATCGAACGGGAAATTGATTTTCTGTCCGCGCGTCTAAGCAACCTGGAATCTAGCCTGAAGGCTACAGATAATGGATTTGACGGTAAATTGGATGTGGCACTGGAACGTTATGTACGCAATTTTCAACAACAGCGGCTCACCATCGTTGAGTTTATAGACTTTATCAATAATTATATGGAAAACAAAGAATCAATATTGGAACGCAGGGCAAAGTATCTTCAGTATCGGGAAGAACTGTCGTATTTAATAGGAAAGGATATTGTCTAATGAAAGGATATTTTTTAATACCACTTACGCTATTGTCCCTCAGTCTATTGTGGGGTTGTCAGTCAGCGCAGCAGGAGGATAAGCATGTTGTCGGAACAAAAGGTTTCTGTCTGAGTGCCGATTTTAAAAATCAAGTTAAAATTGATTCCATCCAGAAACGGGTGGCGTCTGAACAGATCGCATTAAACGGTGCCATCCAATATGATCAGGATGAACTGGCGGCACTAAAGAGCCCGATCCAGGGCATCGTGCAAACTGTCCCGGTAAAAATGGGCGATTATGTGGAGAAGGGACAGATTCTAGTTTCACTTAAGGGTACATCGGTCAATGACCTTGGGAAGGAACTACGCGAACTGGAAAATAATAAACGATTGACTGAAAGTAAATTGGCCAGCTTGCGGAGCATGCTGAAAGATGGCATGGCTTCCCAACGGGAGCTGGTAGAGATGGAAAGTGAACTCAAAGCAGCACAGATTGGCATCCAGCATGTGAAAACAAATATGAACTTGCTGAATGGTTCGTCCGAAAATGGTGTTTTTTATATCCGTGCACCCAAAGCTGGATACATCGTCGATAAAAAGGTGAGTCCTGGAATGACAGTCGCTGACGATGCGGATCTGCTCGCGATCAGCAACTTGAATGAGGTGTGGGTCTCCGTCAATATCTATGCAAATAATTTGCCTTTTGTCAAAAAAGGCGCGCAGGTCAAGATTACAACTTTAGCCTATAAAGGTGAATATTTTGAAGGTTATATCGATCAGGTTGCCAACTTTTTTGATCCCGAAGAGCGTGTGGTCAAAGCGCGTGTCAGGCTGCTCAACAAGGACCTGCGGCTGAAGCCTGGTATGAGCGTAGACGTATTGGTGGAGAAAGAGTCATCTGGACAGGAAAAAAACCTGCTGGCCATACCGAAAGACGCGATTATCCTACATAACAACCAGAATTTTGTGGTGATCTACAAAAGTGACTGTGATCTAGCCGTGAAGGCGGTCGATATCGTCTCGGAGAACGAAACCTATGCCTTCGTTGAGACAGGTTTTGAAGCCGGGGATCGGGTATTGACCGAGAATGAGCTGATTGTATTTGATGAATTGATGAATAGATAGGATGAAGAAACTTGTACAAAATATCGTTTCATTTTCGCTGAAACATTCACTGGTCGTCCTATTTTTTACGTTGGCTTTGCTGTTCGGTGGAATTTATGCGTACTTACATACACCGATCGAAGCTTTTCCGGATGTAACCAATACGCGGGTCCGGATTATTACACAGTGGCCGGGGCGTAGTGCCGAAGAAATCGAAAAGTTCGTCACACTGCCCGTCACCAAAGAAATGAATACCATCCCCCGAAAAACGGATGTACGGTCTATTTCCCTGTTTGGCCTATCGGTCGTCACAGTACAGTTTGAGGATGATGTGGAAGACTTTTACGCACAGCAATATGCGGGCAATAAGATGCGGTCCATCGATCTGCCCGAAGGAGCTGAAAGTTCGATAGAACCACCTTCGGGTGCTACCGGTGAAATTTTTCGCTATGTGGTCAAAAGCAATCTCCCGATCAAGGAAGTTTCGGCTATTCAGGACTGGGTGATCGAACGGGAACTGGTCGGGGTACCTGGCGTCGCGGATGTCGTGAGTTTTGGTGGAGAGGAAAAGATCTATGAAATAAAGATCAATCCGACGGAACTGGCAAATTACAACCTGTCACCATTGGATGTGTACGAAGCGGTATCACGTTCAAATATCAATGTGGGGGGCGACGTGATCCAAAAAGGAAATCAGGCTTATGTCGTGCGTGGTGTAGGGCTGTTGGATAAGATAGATGATATTGGCAATATCTTGATCAAAGTGGTGGGTAATACACCCATTCTGGTTAAGCATGTCGCTGAAATAGAATTAGGCGCCAAGCCCAGGTTGGGGCAGGTGGGGCTCAACCAGGAAGAAGACCTGGTCCAGGGGATCGTCATTATGCTCCGGGGTGAAAACCCATCGGCTGTAGTGACGCGCCTGAAAGCAAAAATTGAGGAATTGAACGGTCGTATCTTGCCTGAAAATGTCAAGATTGAGCCGGTCATTGACCGTACAAAGCTGGTGAACAATACCGTGCATACGGTTTCCAAAAATCTGATCGAGGGGGTGATTCTGGTTTCGATCATTGTCTTTATCTTTCTGAATAACTGGAAGACAACTTTTATCGTCGCTTCGGTGATCCCTTTGGCTTTCCTATTTGCGATCATCTTATTGAAAATACAGGGCTTGCCGGCGAATTTGATTTCCATGGGTGCACTGGATTTCGGGCTATTGCTCGAAGGGACACTAGTCATCGTGGAGACGGTATTTGTCTCGCTGGAAAAAGAGGCCCATCGACTGGGTACCGCCCGCTTTAATAAAGTATCCAAGCTGGGCATAATTAAAAAGAGTGCCGGATCGGTCGCAGGCTATATCTTTTTTGCCCTATTGATCCTGATCGTCGCATTGACGCCTATATTCTCTTTTCAGAAGGTGGAAGGGAAAATGTTTTCACCTTTGGCCTTTACCCTCGGGTATGCCTTGCTGGGTTCGCTGGTGCTGAGCTTGACCTATGTGCCTGCGATGTGCAAATACCTACTGAAAAAGAATATCAAAGAAGACGAGAATAAGATCACGAAGGTGAGCCGTAATATGATCTTTAAAGGGTTTAAAAAAGCCTTTGATCACCCAAAATGGACGCTATCTATTTTTGGACTGGCTTTGGTCATCTGTATTGTCCGGTTTAGCAATTATGGTTCAGAATTTCTGCCGAAACTCAATGAAGGTGCAATTTATGTCCGTGCCACCCTGCCCAATAGTGTCAATCTGGAGGAGTCCGTCAAGCTGACAAAAACAATGAAAACAAAATTGATCAAGCAGTTTGACGAGATTGATTTTATTATGACGCAGACGGGCAGGCCCAACGATGGAACGGATCCGACGGGGTTTTTTAATATCGAATTCAATATAGAACTCAAGCCTGAAGGGGAGTGGAAACGGAAAATATCCAAGGAGAAGCTGATTGGCCAGATGCGGGATAGCCTGCAGACTTTCCCTGGGATCAATTTTGGCTTTAGTCAGCCTATTCAGGATAATGTGGAGGAGTATGTGGCTGGTGTGAAAAGTCCACTGGTGATCAAAATTTTCGGTGAGAATCTCCAGGATCTGGAGAATAAAGCCAACAAGTTTGCGGAATCGCTTAGAAAAGTAAACGGCATCACGGACGTCAATGTGTTCAAAAATATTGGACTGCCTGAGCTGCGGATCCAGCTGCACGATTCCAAGATGGCAAAGTACGGTGTTTCGACCAAAGATGTACAATCGGTCATTGAGATGACCATTGGTGGACAGTCAGTGACCCATTTTTACGATAATGAACGCATCTTTGATGTCCGGCTCCGCTTTCAGAAGCAGTATCGGGATAGCCCGGAAAAGATCGGAAATATTATTATTCCGACCATGAATGACCAGAAGGTACCTTTGCGGGAAATAGCGACCATAGACTATCATACGGGGCCTGCCTTTATCTATCGCGATGGAAATTCCCGTTACATCGGCGTGGGATTTAATATCGAGGGGCGCGATCTGGGAAGTACGATTGCTGATGCGAAGAAGCAGATCGACAAGGATGTGAAACTGCCAAAATCGTATAAGGTGGTTTGGGCCGGTGAATTTGAAAGTAAGGAGCGGGCGACCAAACAACTGATGCAGGTCGTTCCCGTATCACTGTTATTGATCCTACTCTTGCTCTATGCCAATTTTGGCAATCTGAAAGACACCCTGATCTCCTCGCTGACACTTGCTTTTGCATTTATTGGTGGATTTGTATCCCTCTGGGTTACAGGAACGACATTTGGCATTTCCGCAGGTATAGGTTTTATTATTCTCTTTGGTGTAGCGACGATTGATGGTATTGTTTTAATCGGTGTCATGAAGGAAAATCTAGTGCAGAAAATGGGGCTGAAGCCTGCGATCTATGAAGCGGTCAAAAGTCGGATCAGACCCATTTTAATGATTGCGCTGATGGGCGCAATGGGCTTATTGCCAGCAGCACTTTCTAATGGTATGGGGTCTGAGATCCAGAAACCCCTGGCCATTATGATTGTCGGTGGACTGATTATCTGTATGATTCTTTCATTTTCAATCCTGCCCATTGTATTCTACTTTGCTTACAAAAAGGAAAGTAGCAAGTAAGTCTCATTTTAATTATTATATACTGTGCAAAGGTTGCCTGCAGATGATGCAGCGCAGCCTTTGTTATTGTTAAAATAAACTTCATGATAGCAGGTCGGGGAAAGCCCGATCGTTCTTTTGTCTTAATGATGAGACTAATACATGCTGAGGGGAGTTGTGAAAAATAAGGCCGTAGAAAAAAAAGCGTTTGGACAAACGAAAGCCAACTGGCAGGTGTTTCAATGATAAACTCAATGTTATGAGTTACTTTTCATTTTTTAGGTTAATATCAGAAAGCATCCTGGATCCAAATCCAGGATGCTTTTATGATAAATAACCGTTCCTTCCTCAGGACAGATTCAATAGCGTTTAGTCTTTCAACTTGAGTGGCCTAATTGTGTTGATAGACTTAACTCCGTATTTCCCTTCGCATAAAAATATAGTACGACCAGGCAAAACAGACCATTATAGCTGCGGTAAGCCCGCTGATCTGTGGCCATACTAAAAGCACGCTCTCCCGAAAAGACAGTGGCGAGGGAATGGCGCCCACCATCTGCTCCATGGCAATAGGGCCAAGACTGCGCACGGACGGCATTAGAAGGGTGGTGGTAGCATCGCTGTAGAGTTGACTTGGTGAAAAGCGGAGCACATTTAGGATAAGTTCATTATAACTCAGGTATTCCTGCTCTGAAATGTAATTTGGATTGGGTAAAAAAGGCCGTATCAACAGGTTGACTACGATCGGAAAGAATACCGTAAAAAATAGCCAGATACCGATGGCAGTAATTGCGGATGTAGCTGGTTGCCGAAAGCGAATTGACAACAGAATGGATAGGCTCAGCCAGAATGCAACATACAGTACACTGATCAGTGTAAAGCCAAAAATGCGGAGCAGTTCCTGGGGCTCGATGCGAATACCGGTACCCAGCAGTCCGCCACCGATCATCAAAAGTACCAGAGCGACAAATAAAGTGCCCACGACGATCAGGGGTGCCAAAAATTTAGCAAACAATAGGTTGTCTCGGTAGATGGGCTGAGCCATCAGCCGGGTGAGTGTGCCATGATTATATTCGGCATTGACTGCATCGAAACCGAGGGCAATACCCAGCAACGGAGCCAAAAAATTCAGAAAAACATGAAAAGGAGGAATAGTGTTATCTGTCGTCGTCAATAGTTTGAGGTACAGAAAGGATTGGTCTGGATCCTGCATATTGCTGACAGCATTTTTCAGGCCCATGGAAGAAACATATAATGAGGCGCCGAACGTGAGTACGATAAGTAGGATCAGGATAATAAAACGCCAGCTCCGGATATGTGCTGCGATTTCTTTGCTGACCAGCACCTGCATGGGAACTGATGCGTAGCTATTGATATCTTTTGAAGAAACCGTTTGATTTTTCATGTGCAGTAGGTGTAGTTATGCTATTGTCAAAATAGGTATTGTAGATCTCGTCGAGTTTAAAGTCATTGCGGCTTACAGCGATAATATCTGCACCGCTGTTTACCAGCAGGCGGACGGCAGCTGCGGTAATATCGTTATCTGCCTGCAGTTCGATTGTCGGTCCGTTGATGTTTAATTTGCGGAATCCGGGCAGGGTTTTGATGGCTTCTTCGACTCCTGTTATGGTATCCAGAGAATCTGTCAGTGTAATGGATGTCGTAATTCCTGCTTGTTGCTGTAAGTTCTGAGCGAGATTCTCGATGGAGCCTTCGACCAGCATTTTGCCGCCAACAAATATTCCCACTCTGTCGCAGACACGCTGTACCTGATGCAGATGGTGCGAAGATAGGAGCACGGTGAGGCTGTGCTCTTTACTCAGCCGTTTGATAAGCCCTAGAAATTCATCCACACCTTTGGGATCTATACCCAAAGTCGGCTCATCCAAGATGGCAACTTCGGGTGCTTTGATGAGTACTTCCGCCAGCCCCAGGCGCTGTTTCATGCCCCTGGAGAAAGCCCCCGTTTTCTTTCGCATCTCCTGTTCTAGTCCGACGATCTGCAGCATTTCTGTCGCACAATTCCGTGCTTGGGTTGCTGTCAACCCGTTTAATTGCGCAATAAAGCAGAGATTTTCCAGCGCAGTCATCTCGGGATAGAAGCCAACATTATCCGGGAGGTAACCTACTTTGCGCTTGACGCTGATGGGGTCACGGGTAGCATTGTGGCCGCAGACATATGCGGTACCCGCAGTAGGTTCGGTCAATCCCAGCATCATCAATATGCTGGTTGTTTTTCCGGCACCATTGGGGCCGAGCAGACCAAAGATTTCGCCGGGATAGATACTTAGGTCCAACTTGTCTACGGCAGTTACTTTACCATAGCTTTTCGTTAGACCTGTCAATTGAATGATAGGATCTTTCATGATGATAATCTTTTCTGTTCGTTTATCTACGTCCGTATTTGCGGATGAGGAAATAGATTAAGCCAATAGCCAATAAAATAACGAGGATGCCGATCCAGCCTGAAAGCAGGGAGGTCTTGACGATCATGCGGAGTGAAATATCACTGCTGTTGTTTGGACTTTTAATTTCAAACTTCGTAGCGTAGTCACCAGCAATCGTTTTATCGGGCACTTTCAGGTTGACCTTAACGTCCATAGATTTACCGGCCTCGAGCTGTTTGATCGTTGCTGGACTAAAGGTCGCCTCCCATCTGCTGGGAAGCTGAGAGCTGAGCTCGAGTGTATTTAGAGGCAGTGTTCCCGAGTTTTTAACCTTGAGCAATATCTCCTTACTACCTCCGGAGACCACTTCGTCACTGAGTCTGCCACTAGGCGTGGTCAGTTCAAGGGCATAGGATCCTTTGACCACAGCCTCCAGATCAAGCTGTAAGGTGTCGGTCGCAGCTATGGCCCGAAGCGGGATTTTATAGGTGTCAGGTTTAGCTGTTAATGGACAGCTGATTTCGATACTAATTTCCTGCACTTTATTGGGTTGCATCTGTAGGGAGGTCACCTGTGAGCCTTCGACCCGGTAGCTGATCTGCCATCCTTCAGGCAATTGGGCACTGAGGTTGTAGTTGATTGTTTGGGCATGCCCATTAGTAAGGGTACTGCTGTACCGAAAAGGTTCATTGCTGGGAGATTCAATATTGATCAACCTAGCTTCAAAACTTGATTTGAGTGGTTTAAGAGTTTGTCCTGACAGAGATAGGCTGCTTGCCAGCACAACGAATACAATAAAAAGTTGTCTGAATGATAGACGGTTGTTTGAGTTTGTAATTAGTAATTCTGTTAACATGATCCAATAACTAAGATTTATATTTAAATAGAATATTAGCTTTAAAAAATGCTGGTCTCGGGCATCAGGTGCCTTTTTGAAAAAAAACCGTGACCAATTTAAAAATCTATTTGATAATTGTCAAGATTGAAGGTTAAAATCAATTGTAAAAAAAATGTGTTAAAAAGATCTTCAGGCAAAGCGTTTTATTTATGCATTGGGCAGTTGGCCGCTTAATCAAAATTTACTGTCCTAAATGTTTTTTTGATGATGATCTTGCTGTTTTCTGCCAATTCATCGAGGGTGCAGTTAATCGATCGCCACACGATGGCTGTGTTGCCGGCTTTGTTCAGCATCAGGTTGATACGCAAAAGCCTGTTGCCGACGACCTGATTTTCGCCTTGTAACTCATTGAATAGTTCATCGACGATCTTTGCACAACTGTTGAGGTCGAATGTTGCGATGTTTATGTACTTATCCTGGCAGTACATCTGTATATCGAGATAGTAAGTGGAGTGTTCCATAATCCTTTTTAACGAAAAAAGTTTAGCCTCCAGTCGAGGCTAAACAAATTAAATGTGCTACTTGAATTGTTATGCTATTTCGATAAGCCTTGGCTCTTTTTGTTTGGCTTCTTCTTTTTTAGGTATAGTCAATCGTAACAGACCATTTTCGTACTGCGCCTGGATATTATCCTGATCGACGACGTTCTTTTGAAGCTCAAAGCTACGTTGAAAGGATTGATAGCTGAACTCACGGCGTGTGTACTTGTCCAGTTGTTCCTCATTTTTCTCCTCCCTGATAGAGGATATGGTCAACATATTACCATCCAGCGTGATCTTAAAGTCTTCTTTTGCCATCCCTGGCGCTGCAACCTCGACTACAAAAGTATCCGTGTTTTCCTTGATATTGACAGCAGGAACGGTAGTACTTGTTGATGAGTAATTTTTACTGTCCCAATTCAAAAGTTCAGGGTTAAAATTATCAAACATGGGTGAAAAAAATGAAAAATTGTTCCAGTTTCTTTTTGCAAGTTTCATAGTAACCTCCTTTTAATGAAGTGAAAAAATACATTTAAGTCTGTCAGCCGGCCGACTGTATAGTCCATCCCACAAAAAAAATACCGGACAGAAAAAGCTGAAATTTTTGCACTGAAACTGTCAAATTTTACCTGATAAATTGACAGTTTTCTCTTGCCAGGGTTGGAGGACCATCTTGTAGCCTGATATCATTGCCAAATTATTATTGCGTATACTTTCTGCTGATCTGGTTGTTAATGCTTTATTTTGTGCACATATTTACCTTGCAGGTCTAGCGAATCGTAAGTAAGACTGCGCGGATATTAAAGTAGCCTTGATGCCCCTCGAAGTATCCCTATATTTGTGGACAAAGAGATCATCACGTTAAAAATGAATAAAAAAATAGCAAAGTTGCTGAAGCTGCTCCTAGTTGTCTGCTGTATCAACAGCAATCTATCGGCACAGCAATTCTATCCCAGAAATTTTCTGCTCCTATTTACCGATCAGGAGGTTGCTGCAAATGAAGTAGCTGTATTAAATCAAACTTACCTGCTGCCTGCAGGGTTCCAGCGCCTGGATGATACGCACTACATTCATCCGCAGCGTAATGAACTACTATCGCTGTCCGCTAGGCAGCTGGACAATAAAAATGAAATTCTGCTGACTTATCTTACGCCTGTTGACCTAAAGGTTTTTAGGGAACGTTTGCTGAACCATGAGCCTGAGCTGGAGCAGACTGATGCAGATACATACCAAGCTAAATTTAAAACCCCGGTTCTTAAATACATGATCGGCAAGGATACTGTTGTCGACAACAAGCGGCTTCATAGGGTAAAGTTTCTGCTGATCTATGATAAAGGACAAAAATTTCCTTTTTCTTCAGAAAATTACACTTTCCCGCTGACGGAAACTTACCCGCTCCAACATACAACCTGGTATTTCACCGCTAACTATGAACGATCGCAATCAGATTCGGAATATAATGAAATGAGGCTCATATACGGTAAGGAAAAGACCGCCTATAAGATCGAGTTTGTGGATGATATCCATTTTAAAGTGACTTATACGGATCAGAAGAAAAAGGCTCATGTGTACCAGGGGAAATACCGGAATTACAAATCCGATATTTACTTTTTTAACCTTGAGGGGGGATGGTCGGACAGAGATAAGACAGGACGTGCGCTTGAATCTCCGTCCGAGAACTATATGGGTGCGAAATCTTTTTTAACTGATCCAAAGAATTTCACTGCAGCCGCAGGAACGGCAAGATACTTGCGTTTTATCTTTTCGAAATCTTATGTGGCCACTTACAACGTCGACCTGGGGCTCATGGAACTCAGTACACGCGAAGAAAAAGAACAGGAAGATAGAACGAGCATGCCCAAACGGGTGGAGCGATGAGAAAGTTACTATTTCTACCTAATCTGACTTTGTTGCTGTGCTTATCCGGTAAACAAAAGGAATTTGATCTGGCAGATCTCTGCTTTCCGATCGGAAAGGAGCAGCTCCATGCACTTGGGGTCAAAACAGATGGATACAAGCGGCTGACAGTAGATTAGGTCATTGAATCTATAAGTGACAGCAGCTTGATCATACCATAGCAGGCATTTTTGTGTATCTCATGTAATAGATCTTGTGAAAGAAAATGTTAACGGGGCAAACTGTTTGCTGCAAGGTATTGTCCTATAGGTATCCATAATGGATAACTTAGTTATAGAAGGTCAGGTTCCTACTTGGGAACGCTGGCCTTTTTCTATTAAATTGGAAACTTTCCATGTAGTGCATTTGTTTAAGTATAAACAGAGAACAGCATCGGTAAGACGAAGGGCGATGTCTGTGCTGTGATTATAGCATATAAAGGTATAAAAATGTAATAGCATGAGAAGGGAACAAATCGAACAATGGATAGCCGAAGGATATAATGTCCTCGAACATAAGAAACCCAAGGTCATCCAAGGAGATATCTGGGAATATTTAAATAACCACGATGGACATGGTACGGATGTCTATGCTTTATCCGAACTGGCTAAATGTGCCGATCATGAACTGCATCAGCTCGAATTGCAAAAATATGCCAAGGAGTATGGGCAATTGGGGGAGAAGCAATTCCTGCGCAATGAATCCATCCGAACCAAATCATTTGAAAAGTATGCAGCTTTTTTGCGCTTATTTTACCCAAATAGTGTCGAAAAAGAAGTTGAAGAAGCAAAATTTCTTGCCGAGCGTGTACGGCAGGTAGATAAAGAGGAGATGGAGCAATGGGTAACAGCCAATCACATTAACGTACTGCTATCAGATTTAAATTGCCTGGACCAGGATGCCATCCTGACTGGAATGGTGATACCCTCTGAGGAAGTGGTTAGCTATACCGATGGGGGACTCCAGGATACCATGGATTGCCATTTGACACCGATGGAATTTTTTAGCCATACAGATTTTGATACGTATTGGATTGATCCTAAAATAAAGGTCTGATAAAGAAGGAGAATAGTACCTGTTGATTCCTGCAGCATAAAAATGTGTAAGGCAGTCTGCATAAAAATAAAGCCTGCCTTGCTTTTAGGCAGGGCAGGCTTGTTAAATCAGTCAACCGGATAAATTAGTATCCCGGATTTTGTTGTAACTGTGGATTTTGATTCAGCTGTTGTTCAGGAATCGGCAGCAATAATTTATTTTTATCGGTAGAAAGCTCAAGCTCTGCCCGGCCCACACGTTTGAGCGCAGCAAAATACTGGCCTTCATTTTTCATATCATGGCCATATACTTCGACAATAGCTAACCACAACGATTCAGCTGAGGTAAAAAGCGTTAATCCACCATCACGTTTATGGATCTGATTGATCTGTTCCAATGCGCTCACATAGTTACCAAGATGGTAATCTATTTCACTGCTGATTAATAAAACCTCTGAATAACGGACGATATGATGGCTGTTGCCTTTGGTATACCAAGCCGCATTGGAATTCCGGGGAATGCTGCCTACTGCACCAAAATCCCAGCTGAAAATGCCTTCCGGGCGAATTGATGTATGTACCTTGGCTGGTTCGGCGAGCCTATATTGGCCAGACTGTATAAGCCGGTCTAATTGTACCCGGGCTTCGGTATATAGTCCCCCGTCGCGAAGCAGTCGGGCCAAGATGGTAGCACCGAGTCCGTAGTCTGATTCTTTTAATTGGGGTACCGCTGTCTTCAATCCATTGATCAGGGCAGTTCGGACACTTTCGGTTTTGCTGCGGGCGACCATTGGATTTTTCTGTATCGCTTCGTAATTATCCGGATGTACAAAGACCGGATCACCCCATAGGTTGATCAGCTGATCGTAAAGCAGGGCAAGGTAAGTGTAACCCACATACTGAAAATGCTGTGCGTCTTTTACATTGGTTTTGCGGGCCCGATCAATCAGTATATTGATCATATTGATCAGCCGGTAATGGCTGCTGTACAGTGCAGCATTGTGCGGATTGGAAGCTGTTACACGGTGTCGGTAAAACTGAGTATAGTTCTCGGAGACAATATTGGCTATTGATCCTGCATATAAACCTTCCAGTATGAAATACTCTTCGGAAAGCCGTACCATTTCTAGGCGGATCGCATTGTTAAAGGTTTCAAAATCCTCCAGCGTTTTGAAATACTCGTTTTGAATAATTTCGCCCTCTATCTTTATCGAAAATTGATCCTGAATAGCAAAATTTTTCAGTTCGAGTCCGCTATCCTGATATTTCTTTTTGATATTAAGAATAATAAGATCCGTATTTAGTCGCGTAAGACTGTTTTTGAAGGTGTTGCTTAATGTTTCGTTCAGCTTGCCATCTGTTTCCAGATCTTCAGCAATAGCCTGAATCAGTTTGGCCAGCTTCGCACTGTCGGAGTCACTCGCTTTCAATAGCGCTGCGGATATGCCCAATAGGATAGCGGCATGATCGCTACCATCGCTCAGGCTGATATGTTCAGCCGTTGGCAGTGCCGCAGTCTTAACAAAAAAGGCTTTATATAGCTCGGCAATGGCCTGCTTTTTGGCGGCATTGAAATCCAACTTTTCCGTTTGGACCAGATATTGGACACGTTTCAATTCCAGCTGACCCAGTATATTGACGTTGAACGGGTTTTGGTCACGGATACTGACAAGGGCATTTAAGCTGATGGGAGCGGTGGACTGTCGGCCAGTCGACTCATCAAAATAATGGCCCTCCTCGACGTTCACCTGGGCAAAATCACCGTTCAGTGCAATATTTGTAAATTCAAAACTGCCTTTATCGTCTATGGTATTAGTTGTAAAAGTACGTCCGGTAGGTTTTAGCTGAATATCCAATTCATGTATGGTTAATTTGGTTCCCTTGTTAAAAGGACCTTTTTGGGCAGTTCCGGAAAGGAAAATACCTTTTTCCACCAACGGTGGATCTGGAGACTTTGAACAGGAACTGATGCCTATTATGGCGATCAACATCATGACCATGGTCGTTAATCGGGTAAAGCTTGGTTTCATAAAATGCATTTTACAGATCAAAAAGCTGACTTCAAATTTTTCGTAATTTAATTGCTCGAAAGATAAGTAAAATGTTTATTTATAATTTCCTTCAATTAAGAAAATTATAAAAATGCTGTAACTGCCTATACTTTGGGCAGACAATACGATAAAAATGATGTTCTGTAAAATGTATGGGAAGGCCCTGATGCGTTATTTCTTGAGGAATGAGTGACTTTTCTTAAAAGATAAAACAAAAAAATACTATTTAAATAGTTGAATCTTTGAGTTTGGCATAATATCTGTTACGAAAGTGACGAATCTAGTATTGGCTTACAAAGTGACGCTAAACAATAGTAAGTCCAATGATAATTGTTAGAAAAACCACCAAATAATATATAATGAGAGAGCCTCCGGATGGAGGCTTTTTTCTTAAAGTGGCTTTGGTCGAATAGATTTATCCTGCATTTTTGCCAACTTAATTACGGGATATTTTCAGTTGCAG
>JAITLV010000114.1 GCA_031277685.1 Sphingobacterium sp.
ATTATTTGGGCATTCCGGTTCGCAAGCACCACAGTTAATGCATTCGTCTGTAATTTTAATCGCCATTTATAACCTCACAATTATGATAAATAAACTATTTTTGCATTATCAATATGAAAACAAAGTCCGATTGTACAATAAGGCTAGTTGATTCACGTTGATTAATGTTAACAGCACAAATATAATACAAATTTGTGTATTCATCTTTTAAAAATTTAATATTTTGACAAAGCAACAACGAATAAATGCGTTTGTAAAACTGGGTGAACTGTTGGAAAAACAGCCTGAAGATCTTACTCAAATCATTCATTTGGCGCAACATAAAAACCCTTGGTATACCATAAAAAATGTAGAAAGGGCGATTCATGCAATCTCCTCCAACTTGACCGAGGAAAAGCTCAATCATTGGTTGCTCAACTATCCGGATCTTGAATCTACTAAAACGGTCGGATTAATTCTTGCGGGAAACATTCCCCTCGTTGGATTTCACGATATACTTTGTGTCCTGATCAGTGGATTTAAGGCCAAAATTAAAGTTTCTTCCGATGATGCTGGCTTGACGACCTATGTGCTTGATCGTTTAAAACAGATCGAACCGGATCTTGAATCCACTTTTGAAATAGTCGATAAACTGAAAGACTTCGACCTCGTTATTGCGACAGGTTCAAACAATACCGCTCGCTATTTTGATTATTATTTTGGATCCAAACCTCATATTATCCGTCGCAACAGAAATAGTGTCGCGATCATTACAGGCCAGGAATCCCCGGCACAGCTGCAGGCTTTAGGTCACGATATTTTTGATTATTTTGGTCTTGGCTGTCGCTCAGTATCCAAATTATTTATTCCAAAAGGCTATGCTGTATCACACTTTTTTGAGGGAATTGCCGATTTCAATAACACAACTGAACATTTTAAGTATACGAATAATTACGACTATAATAAATCCATCTATCTGATCAATGGCGATAAACATTTCGACAATGGATTTCTGTTACTCAAACAAGACCAACGTACAGCCTCTCCACTGTCTGTCGTTTATTATGAAGAGTACGATAGCCTTGCTGATGTAGAAAACGAACTAAACCAACAAGCTGAAAACATCCAATGTGTCGTCGCTGAGGTTCAATTGAACATACAATCAGCCCTGTTCCATTTTGGTGAAAGTCAATGTCCAGCCTTAGATGATTATGCCGATGGTATAAATACGCTAGACTTCTTATTCGCCAACCAATAAGCTTCCGTTAAATTCATAGTAAAGAAATTGCATTAAAAATACTAACTTTGAAATCATGTATATCATTAAAGTAAAAGGTGTCGCCAAAATTCCTGACTATGTACAGCTGCGAGATGATGCCTTCACCTTGTTGGCATATTTTAGAGTGGATCGACCGGACAAATCCCTTGACAAAATCGGATTGGGGGAAAAGGCGGAATATATCATGCAATTGGTAAGAGAAATGCCGTTTGGCCAAATTAAAAAATTAGAGTTTTAACGCCCATGATTGAAAATAAAGTAATTACATTAAAGAACGTTGATATCTTTCAACAGAAACATTTAGTATTATCCAATGTCAACTTGAATATCGGTAAGGGAGAGTTTCTCTACCTCATCGGCCAGTCTGGTAGCGGAAAAAGTAGTTTATTAAAAATCATCTATGGCGATTTATACATCGGGAATGGTGAAGGAATGATTGCTGGCTTTGACTTAAAGAAACTTCATGAAAATGATGTTCCTTATTTACGTAGGAAGCTGGGAATTGTCTTTCAAGACTTTCATTTACTATCGGATAGAACAATCGAGAAGAATCTAGAATTTGCCTTAAAAGCAACTGGGTGGAAAGATAAAAAAATGATCGATAGCCGTATTTTGGACGTATTGGAAAAAGTTGGACTTCGTTCCAAATTAAAGAAAATGCCCCATGAACTTTCTGGTGGCGAGCAACAACGGATTGTCATTGCACGTGCATTGTTAAATAATCCGGAGATTATTCTTGCAGATGAGCCTACAGGTAACTTGGATCCGGCTACCTCAGAGGAAATTGTCCTTTTACTGCGTGATATCGCCAATTCAGGAACAGCAATTTTAATGGCTACCCACGATTATACCATTATTCGCAATATGCCTTCCCGGATTATTAAAACCGGAGACGGCATTCTACAAGATGATGTCAGCATCTAAACGAAATACTGACAATTAAAGAGACATTTTCACAAATTCCGACAAATTGTTAGGCTTTTTCAATAAAATCTGACAAGCTGTCGGAATTTTATTGTTTGGCAAAAACTTTGACAAAAGAAGATATAGTAAATTTTTGAATCTATTTTAGCATTGAAGATATGAATGAGCAAGATAATTATTATGATGAGAGTCAAGATCAAGTAGAAACTAATTCTTCTGATCAACAAGAGCAGCCTTCAGATAATCAGGTAGAGTTATCTGCCGAAGAGAAGTTGGCAGCAGAATTGGCAGAGGCAAAGGATAAATATATTCGTCTTTCTGCTGAATTTGACAATTATAGAAAACGTACGAGCAAAGAGCGTGTTGAATTGATTCAATCAGCAGGAAAAGATGTAATCGTTAAATTATTACCTACGTTAGATGATTTTGACCGTGCATTAAATGCGATGGAAACAGCAACAGACGTAGAGTCCGTCAAAACGGGAATGGACATCGTTAACAACAAACTAAGACAAACCTTGTCTCAATTGGGATTAAAGGAAATGGAGACCACTGGTCAAGCATTTGATCCCGAATTGCAAGAAGCTATTACATCTATTCCAGCACCCACAGCCGATTTAAAAAATAAAGTAGTAGACGTCATTGAAAAGGGATACTATCTAGGTGACAAAGTGATTCGTCATGCTAAAGTAGTTATAGGTCAATAATATTAAGACGATGTCAAAAAGAGATTATTACGATATACTTGGTGTCGCGCGTTCAGCGGACGAGAAGGAGATAAAATCAGCCTATCGCAAATTAGCGATTAAATATCACCCAGACAAAAATCCAGGTGATCATGAAGCTGAGGAAAAATTTAAGGAGGCTGCTGAGGCTTACGATATCTTGAGCAATCCACAAAAACGCCAACGTTACGACCAATTTGGCCATGCTGGTAATTCAGCAAGTGGCGGCTACGGCGGTGGTGGCGGCATGAATATGGATGACATTTTCAGCCAGTTTGGCGATATTTTCGGTGGCGGACATCCGTTCGAAAGCTTCTTTGGAGGCGGAGGCGGAGGTCAACGTGGAGGCCGTCGGGTAGCTCGCGGGAGCAACTTACGTATCAAAGTTAAATTGACTCTTGAAGAAATCGCTAAAGGTGTTGAGAAAAAAGTAAAAGTCAACAAACAAGTTTCCTGTCATAGTTGTGAGGGCTCAGGTGCCAAAGATAAATCATCTTTCCATACCTGTAAAACCTGTGGTGGCTCTGGATCGGTACGAAGAGTAACCAATACGATCCTTGGGCAAATGCAAACGACAAGCACCTGCCCTACCTGTAACGGTGAAGGTGTTGAAATTACCGCGAAATGTACAACTTGTAAAGGTGAAGGATTAGAACGTGGCGAAGAAACAATCGCAATCAATATCCCTGCAGGTGTAAGCGAAGGCATGCAGCTCTCGATGAGCGGCAAAGGAAACGCTGCCCCTCGTGGTGGTATACCTGGGGATTTGATCATATTAATTGAGGAAGTACCGCACGAAAGCCTAAAACGCGATGGTCTAAATGTAATCTATGATCTATATATTAATTTTGTAGATGCCACATTGGGTACCAGCGTAGAGGTTCCAACAATCGACGGAAAAGCTAAAATAAAAATTGAACCCGGAACACAAGGCGGTAAGATATTACGCTTAAAAGGAAAAGGTATTCCTGAAGTCAATTCCTATCACAAAGGAGATCAGCTTGTCTATGTAAATATCTGGACACCTAAAGCAGTATCCAACGAAGAAAAAGAATTACTGAATAAATTGAAAGAATCACCAAACTTTAAACCACAACCCGGTAAAAGTGAAAAGTCATTCTTTGAACGGATTAAAGAATATTTCGAGTAAAAATCGAATTTAATAAATAACAAAAAAAGCCATTTGTCACAAAAAGACAAATGGCTTTTTTTGTTATTCTTACCCACAACTGACAATTAATTACAAAAAGTCAATTCAATATCATTATCGTTAATTAGAATCGCTAAAAATAAAAATATAGTAAATTTTAATTGATTGAACCACTATAATTTATGATTTAGACAAAACATCTAGACAATCTAGTGACAATAAAATAAAATAACTTTACGACATTTGACTAACAAATTAAAAAAGTCAGAAAGTAATTACTGACACACAGAACAAACTATTTAAAATAAAAAGACATGAAAAAAGCTTTACTTACATTAGCTGCCATTGCAGGTTTAACAATCGCAGCAAACGCACAAACTGAAAAAGGTAAAATCATGGTTGGTGGTCAAGTTGGCTTCCAAACTTCTAAAGTTAAAGATACTGACTTCAAAAATAATTCATTCTCTATCAACCCAACTGTTGGTTACTTCGTAAGTGACAACTGGGCAGTAGGTACTGGTGTAGGTTACGATTGGAGTAAAAATGAAACGAACAAAGACAACAGCACAAAAAGAGATGCTTTCCAAGTTTCTCCATTCGTCAGAAAATATTCTGCTAATGGTCCATTAAGATTCTTTGCTCAATTATCTGTGCCAATGTCATGGGGGAAAACTACAACTGAAGAGACTAGTGTAAAATCAGAATCAAAATTCGAAAATTACGGTGTTGAGTTAGCTCCAGGTATGGCGTATTTCCCAACTAGCAAAATCGGTATCGAGTTAAAAGTTAGAGGTTTATACTACAACCATAATAACAACAAAACAGCTGATAGATCAACAAATACATTTGGTCTAGATGCGAATTCTTTAGCACCAACTTTAGGCGTACAGTTCCACTTCTAGTCGAAAGCTGAACAGAAAAGAAAGGCGGTAAGATATCTTATCGCCTTTTTCTTTTAGTAATTTTTTCACGCGTTATAACGCTTGATAATCCGCAATTTATGGGAATACCGATTCAATTCCTGATTAAAGATTCCCTCGTTGTCCATCCGGTCAATACGCACTTTAGCTGACGCGTGGATAATGGTATCCCGATCCAGCATAATGCCCACATGGGTAATCCGTCCCTCCGCGTTGTCAAAATAAGCCAAATCGCCGGTCCTAATTTCTGAAATAAAATCCACTGTCGTCCCGATTTCCGCTTGCTGATAGGCATCTCTTGGCAAAGCTATGCCAAAACAGCTGTAGATCAACTGGGAAAAACCCGAACAGTCAATTCCCCACTGCGAGCGTCCACCCCATAAATAAGCTGTATCCTTATAGCTTCTGGCCAGTTCGGCAACTTTAGTTTCAAAATCGGATCCGGAAAAGGAGTTGATACTGCCTTGGTAAGTCATATCAAGCTGCGCTAGATGAAACCTATTGAACTCATCCAAATAAAGTTTTGTCCCGTGACAGAGGCTGAACTGATCAGTAGCATTAAAAAGCAAGCCACCTTCCCTTCCGACCAAACTTAGCTTCCCTTTTAGATAACCTTCCATTTCCTCAGCCTCAAGTTCCTTAAATTGACCATTCTGAATCCAACCTAAATACCCCGTTTCCAATAGTCTAATTGCGGTCCAGTCTAGTTCAACGTCCAGAATCTCAAATAATTCACCAAACAATACCTGGGAAACCATTTCACTCCGATGCGCCTGCTTCGAACGTAATGGAACAAGAGCAAGTGTACAAATACCATATTTCATTGGCCAAACAAAACAAAATTGTCAAATCTGTGATTATATATTATAAAACGAAGATAAATTAATTATAGTAGATATGGAGAATACAAATTTAAAATTCAAAAGAATACTCGTTGCCGTCGATGATGCTCCATGTTCAGAGAAAGCTATTCTATATGCCAAAGAAATGGCTCAGGTATTTAATGCCTCAATCGCCCTAGTCACAGTTATCCCTCCTACTTCGCCAACCAATTTTGGAGCAGATCCGCTGTTGGGTCAGCAACCGATTATTGTACCCGAAGTATCCGAAATGGAACAGGAAAATGCGCAAAAATACCTAGAGAAATTAAGTCGGGAATTCACAGATTCTGGAGAAGTCTATCTGTTTAATCGGATTGGATCAATTAAAGAAGAAATCCTTGCTGCATCACACGAATGGTCCGCAGATCTGATTATTATGGGTTCAAATGGGAGAACGGGATTTGATCATTTCATCTCTGGATCCGTATCTGAATCCGTTATTCGCAAAGCAACCTGCCCAGTATTGGTCATACCTAGTAAATGCGATTAATAACTGGCTCCAATGTGAAATAATTGGCGAATACAAAAGCCTATTCTCGTACTGGAGAATAGGCTTTTGTTATTTTATCAGGAAAACTATTTCTTTATCAATCGCGCTACAAACATACTATCTGCCTGTTCAGTATAACCTTCCAGACAACGCATACTTTCCAACTCAAATCCCAAATTGTTCAAGATATAGTCAACCACATCTTCATTCTCCGCCCTAAATACGGAACAGGTGATGTAGACCAATGGCTTACCTACTTTTACATAAGCTGAGACATGGCTTGCTATTGTTTTCTGTAAAGTACTAAATTCCTCAATTTTAGTAGTTTTAAACTGTCGGATCATTTCTGGTGTACGTCCCCAGGTACCCGAACCAGTACATGGCGCATCCAACAAGACACCGTCAAATTTTTCGTTACCCAATATCGCATACGGATCCTTTGTCAGATCCAATATTTTCTTGCGGTAATGCTTGATACCTGCCTGATCAAATCGTTCGTCCAAGTTTCGAAGAATACTCATTCTGAGATCCGATACCAACAAATTGACAGAAGGACAAGCATCCATTAATAACAATGATTTACCACCGGACGCTGCACAAGCATCCCACCAAGTCTCTCTTTCCGCAGGTTGCATGAAATCAAGTGTACGTTGTGAAGATAAATCCTGTACTTCAACAAGTCCTTCAAGCCTCGAAATACGTTGCAATGAAGTACCATTGACCAAGGCGAGCGTCTGTTCATTCAATGCTGTATAGGAAATCTGATTTTCATCCAATATCGTCCGTACAAGCTTATTTTTTCCTCGTTTTATCCGAATATACAAATGAGGCTGAACCAGTTGGCTCATCAAGAAACGTTTTGCATCAATCTGAGGAGACAAATACGCTGTGAAAGGAAATAGATCCGCTCTTTTCAACAATCCTTCAGACTCAAGAAAAGCAAGCTTTTCATCCAGTGATAAACCCAGTTTAGCTACATAATTAGGTTCGAAGAGACTAACTACCGGGCTATCCTGCTCACATAAAAACTCAGCAAGAACCAGTCTTCGTTGCTGCGACAACTGGGCTGCTGCCAGCCCCAAACGAAAATAATTATAACACAGACGGGAAGTAGATCTTCGATCCGAAGAACCCATCTGCTTATTCTCTTTAAAAAAAGTTGTCAAATACCGTGAAAATGGTTGATCCTGTTCAAAGCCATCCATTGCACGTTCAAAATTACGTATTTGTTGGTAAACACGTTTTTCACTGAATTCAGCCATTCAACGATTATTTTCTTTCAAATTTTTTGTTGTGGTAGACCATCATCCCAAGCGCCCTATTGGCATACCCCCACTTCGGATAAAACTCAAACCTATAATCACTATTAAGTCCTGAGAATTTCTCTTGTGTGATATGACTTACATAATCAACACCGTACTTATGTAATAAGCGTCCAAAATAAACCGCGGCATCATAACCCTTATAGGAAAACTCAGACGGATCTATTTTGTAGAGTGATTTATAATTTGAGATAAACTTTTTCGTATCACCATCCGTTTCATCGGCCAAGCTTGAAGAAGTAATCGTCAAGTTATAAAAATCCATATTTTCAAAATTTTCAAAGGAAAGCTTTGAGAGATTTGGATGACCATATAATTTAAACTGGTTACCGGGATTCAAAAAACGTTCGTCCATTGTATCCAGCAACGCTTTCACCAAGTTCTTATTGGCAGTACCTGAGATAACATGATTTGTTCCTGCTAGTGCAAGGCTGTTATTCAACTCATTTAAGCTTGTGACTGTTTTTACCTTCGCCTGCGCATTTGCTTTTGTCACCTCACTGGCAAAGCCCACCAAAAATTGTTTACTCTCATCATCTCCAGCATCGTAGATCAAAATCTGATCGCCATTATAATATTGATCAGCAACATATTTTGCCATCGTTTCCGCATGGGTGCGTATCGACGGCGTCATGGATACCAAATTAGGAACACTAAATTCAGAAGCCATAGTAGCTGCCAATGGAGACACCTGAAGAACATTTTTATTCGCAAAGGTTTGTGCAAAGCTTTTAATTTCCCGCGGATACACAGGACCGACAACAAGGGCTGCATCCTTCACGGATGCTGCTGTTCCCAATGACGCATTATAAGCTACATTGTCACGTGAGTCGATGACCTGTAAATCAAACAGCATCCCATCTTTAGCGATCTTATCCAGACCAATCTGAAAACCTTGGTAAAAATCCAGTGCCAGAGCCGAGCGCTCGACATCTTCAGTAGTCACCGTTTTAGCAATGCTATTTAATTCAAACGGTAAGAGAAGTGCAATTTTATTGTTCTTGACCGAATGGCCATTCACATTTTGTACTTCACCCACTTTTACAGCAGGCTTATCTTTCTCTTTGTTTGGTTTGGTGACAGCAGTTTGCTGTTCGCCCCTATTAGAAGAGGGCGAACGCAAAACAGTGCTTTTTTTGGTTGTACAGCTCGCCAGACATAATGCCACGACTGCTGCAACCCATATTTTATTCCCACTCAATCGTAGCGGGTGGTTTTGAACTGATATCATATACAACTCTGTTTATTCCTTTCACATGGTTGATAATTTCATTTGAAATTTTTGCCAACAGGTCATATGGTAAATGTATCCAATCTGCAGTCATTCCGTCAAGCGATCCTACAGCTCTTAAGCTTACAACATGCTCGTAAGTACGCTCGTCACCCATTACCCCTACTGAACGTACAGGTAAAAAGATTGTACCAGCTTGCCATACTTTATCATACCAACCAGATTCTTTTAAATTATTGATAAAGATTGCATCTGCTTCTTGAACAATTCTTACTCTCTCTGCTGTAATATCACCTAAAATACGGATCGCTAAACCTGGGCCTGGAAATGGATGTCTACCCAAAATCGCCTGATCGACCTCTAATGCCTTTCCAACTCTTCTGACCTCATCCTTAAAGAGCGTCTTCAACGGTTCAACAACTTTCAATTTCATAAAATCAGGCAAACCGCCAACATTATGATGTGATTTTATTGTCGCTGAAGGTCCTTTAACCGAAACCGATTCTATAATATCAGGATAGATTGTACCCTGTCCCAACCATTTCGCTTCGATTCCTTCAGGTAACTCTTTTTGAATATCCTTCGCCGCCTCGTCAAACACATCAATAAAAGAGTTACCGATGATTTTACGTTTCTCCTCAGGTTCAGAAACTCCTGCCAAACGACCATAGAACAGGTCTTTCGCATTAATTCCCTTAATATTTAAACCCATATTTTTGTATGAATCCAACACCTGTTCATACTCATCTTTACGAAGCAAGCCATGATCAACAAAAATACAATGTAATTTCTGTCCGATAGCGTGGTGTAATAAAACTGCAGCAACGGTAGAATCTACCCCACCAGACAAAGCCATGATCACATGGTCATCGCCTAACTGCTCTTTCAATGAAGCTACCGTAGTCTCCACAAAAGCATCTGGTGTCCAATCCTGTGCACAGCCACAGATGCCGACAACAAAATTTTTCAACAAAATCGCGCCATCCGTACTATGTGTTACTTCCGGATGGAACTGTATACCATAGGTACGGGTACCTTTTACTTGATATGCTGCAACACGTACCTTATCTGTACTAGCAATAATATCGAAATTCGCGGGAACCTCTTTAATGGTGTCACCATGCGACATCCATACCTGAGATTGCACAGGTACTCCGACCAATAATTCATTTTCACTATTGACAAATTGCAGATTTGCACGACCGTATTCACGGATTTCTGATGGTAATACATCTCCGCCCGATTGCTGAGCAATGTACTGCGCACCATAGCACACACCTAAAAGAGGGAAGCGCTCCTGAATAGCGACAAAATCAATTTGAGGTGCATCTTCTTGTCGAACGGAAAAGGGACTTCCTGAGAATATAACACCTTTCACAGATTCGTCAAAATCCGGCAATTTATTAAACGGGTGTATTTCACAATACACATTTAGTTCTCTGACACGTCTTGCGATTAATTGCGTGTACTGAGACCCGAAGTCTAGAATGATAATTTTTTCTGGCATGCTGCAAAGGTAAGTATTACGAATGAATTATTAAATGTCAAATCAGGAAATAATACCTGCTTTTACGAGTTCAATTTCCATTTCTTTTTGTAGTTTCAAGGCTTCCTCACGTGCGCGTTCCGCAAAATCACGTCCTTTTGAAGCATATATAATCCCTCTTGTACTATTCACCAGGAGGCCACAATCTTTATTCATACCATATTTGCAGACATCTTCGAGTGAACCACCCTGCGCACCTACTCCCGGTACCAAAAGAAAATGTTCAGGTGCATGTTCGCGGATCTTAATAAAGCCTTCCCCTCGTGTTGCACCTACGACATACATTAAATTTTCGGTATTACCCCAAGTATTTACCTTATCTATCACCTGTTCAAACAACTGGAGTCCTTCCTTATTTTCAAAATTCTGAAAATCCAGACTTCCTTCGTTAGAAGTCAATGCCAGTACGATAGCCCATTTATCTTTGAATTCCAAAAACGGTGTAACAGAATCTTTTCCCATATAAGGAGCAATTGTAATACTGTCAAATCCCAGCCCCGAATTTGCTTCATCAAAAAATGCCATCGCATAACGACCTGATGTATTTCCGATATCACCACGTTTGGCATCAGCAATACTAAAACAATCTTTCGGCAATGTGGCCCATGTTTTCTGAAGCGATTGCCATCCTTTCAGACCATAACACTCGTAGAACGCAATATTCGGTTTATAAGCAACACATAGATCCGCTGTTGCATCAATAATCGCTTTATTGAAACTATAGATTGGATCCTCGTCATCCAACAGATGCTCCGGAATCTTAGTAAGGTCTGTGTCCAATCCGACACATAAAAATGAACGTTTCTCTTTAATTTGATGAATAAGTTCTGCTCTGGTCATGCTAATGTATAGATCGTATTTATTTATTGATTAAATCTTGTATAAAAGTGGCTACATCAGGGGTGGAGTAATCAGCCATACCTTCATGTCTTGTTGCCAAATTCCCCTCCTTATCTAAAATCACTGTAGTGGGAATAGATTCGGAAAGCCATTCTTTTGGAATATCACTGTTCGGATAGCTTATGGGTAGTGTCAGCTTTTCATTCTTGACAAAAGCAGCTGCCTTTTCCTTATCGCCTTCTATCTCCACAATCAGAAATACAACCGCCGGATTATCTTTGAATTTATCATAAAGCACATTAATGGATGGCATTTCCGCTCTACAGGGACCACACCAGGTCGCCCAAAAGTTGATAAAAACAACCTTACCCTTTAAATCGCTGACCTGTACAGTCTCGCCTAAATGATTGACAAAAGAAACAGCATGATCAACACGATTTGCAGCAGCAGCACCCGTCGTTTTTCCCGTTTGTTTTGGTGCTTCCAATTTCGGTTTAAACAAACCAATTTTCATTAGCATCTGTTGAAAATACCCTCTACTTGTTGGCCAGATCAACAAGCCGATAAGTAGCACGAAAACAACATTCCCAATGATCTTTTTTGTTTTTGGATTCATAAAGAATAATTTCGGCAGATTAAGAGTCAAACTTGTCCAACAACTTGATCAGTGTCGCAAAGTCTTTCGGATAGGGTGCATCAAACACCATCTGCTCGCCGTTCAACTCAAATTCAACATGCTTGGCATGTAGCGCAAAACGTTTCATGATCGGTTGTTCGTCCTCATCCTTCGATAAGGTATAACCTCTTTTCTTGATCTGTGATAAATAAACAGGTTTCCCCCGGTACATACTATCCCCCACAATCGCAGCGTGCTGTGTCGCCAAGTGAATACGGATCTGGTGCATACGGCCAGTAATTGGCTTACATTCCACCAAAGTATAGTTTTTATAGTACTTCAATGAATTAAAGATTGTCTCAGCAGGTTTCCCATTCGCACGGTCTATTGACACATTTTTAGCTCCTTGGTTCAAAATAGGCAAATTGACCAAAAGGTCCTGAAAAGTATGTGTACCACCGATGACGGCATGATAAATTTTATTGACTTTTCTTTTCTCAAAAGCAATGGAAATAGAACGATAGGTCTCTGGATTTTTCGCGATCAGCAGAATGCCAGAAGTCTCTTTATCCAAACGGTGACAGACCTGTGCGTCAGCATGGTATTTCTTTGCCAAACGGAGAATATTTATCTCTCCCCCCTCCCTTTCGTCCAAAGAAGCAACAAAAGGTGGCTTATTTATAACAATCAAATTTTCATCCTCATGGATTATTAATTCTGAAAATTTGGGGAATTTAAATAGACGGGTTTCATTCTGTATCATTTTACAAAAATACAAAACACAAGGCAGAATATTGGCCAATGTATGATAAAAACCTTACTTTTGGACATAAAATATAAGTTAAGATGTCTGTAAACAAAGAAATAAAACGCGTAAGCACAGCAATGCTGCAAGCAATGAAAGACCGTAATGAGAAGATTTCTATGCTGACAAGCTATGACTACTCCATGGCCAAAATGGTAGACAACGCTGGTGTGGATGTCATTCTGATCGGAGATTCAGCAGCCAATGTATTTGCCGGCTACGAAACGACCCTGCCGATTACCCTTGACAATATGATCTATCATGCCGCGGCTGTGGCCAGAGGTACCGAACGCGCTATGGTTCTGGCAGATTTACCTTTTGGTACCTATCAGGGTTCCATGAACGAAGCTTACAATGCCGCCGTACGCATGATGAAAGAATCTGGCGCTCATGCCTTGAAATTAGAAGGTGGACTAGAGATCATTGACAATATCAAGAAGATTATTTCTGGAGGAATCCCCGTCTGTGGACATCTGGGTTTAACGCCACAATCTATTAATAAATTCGGAAATTTTGGTGTACGTGCCAAGGAAGAACAAGAGGCCGCTAAACTTATTGAAGATGCACTGGCCCTACAAGATGCAGGCTGTTTTGCCATCGTATTGGAGAAAATTCCAGCAGCTTTAGCAAAAACAGTAACTGAAAAACTGGTTATTCCAACCATTGGAATTGGCGCTGGTGCCGATTGCGATGGTCAAGTATTGGTTATTAATGACATGTTGGGTATGAATTCCGATTTTAAACCCAAATTTATGCGTCATTTTGCCAACCTACACGAGCAGATCACTACCGCTGTAAGCAATTACGTAGCTGAAGTGAAAGCCGTTCAATACCCAAATGCGGAAGAACAATATTAACAAAGTACTATGAGATTATTGATCATTGGACTTATTATCCTTGTCGCCTATCTGATGATTCGAAAGAAATTTAGTTTTTCCGAATCATCAGATACAAATTCCAAACATTTAAAATCAGGGTTTCAATTGATAGAAGCACCAGCAGCTCTTATTCAATCCTTCCTTAAAAAGACAATCTCCAATGTTGTCATGGGCGTTGTGCTCATTATCATCACGGTATTACTCTTTGTCAAAATTAAAATTGTCTTATTCTTGCTTCCAATAGCCTTCTTCCTGATCGGATACCTGTTTCTTTTCAACAACCATTTTAGCAAGGTCAAAAGCCAACAGATATGGTTCAATGCCAAGACAAACGAGGTTTTTGTGGAGCAATTGAAAGCAGACAATTATGCATTTAACATCTTTAAGGATGTACAGGCTGTTCAAAAGATCGAATCCATTCAAACGACAAGAGGTCTGCTCTATGGCTACTATCGAATCAAGTTAAAAAACCAGCTGTTGGAAATCCCTTATTTAATCGCCGAAAACAAACCTGCTAACAATCTGTTTTTTGAGACCATTGCTCAGAATTTTAAAATTGAAACGCAGAAAAGAATTTTTCCAATCATTTAACACTTAGGAAGTTGTAAATAATAAATGAAAATAGTATATTTAGGTTTATCAACGATTTATTGTTAAAACCAAAATATTTTATACTATGGGAAAAGGTGATATCAAAACCAGAAGAGGAAAAATATCAAATGGTTCCTTTGGAAAAAGGAGACCACATTTATCGAAAGCTGCTCTCAAACCAAAAGTAGGTGATGCAGCGCCAAAAGAAGTTGAACAGAAAGCTGTTAAAGCAAAAAAATAGTAGGCCTAAAGCTAGAACGAGTTTCTAGCTTTTTTTATATGGCAAGCTTCCCTTTCAACTTATATGTGAGTAAACTCATCATTAAGCCCACAACCTGTATTGTAAAATCCTCTTGACAACCGATATCATCGTTAGAATAAACCTATCTTTATCCGTCAAATCAAAAAACCACATAAGGACTATACCGCATGAATAAAAAAACAACCATCTACATCCTTTTAGCCTGTGCTGTCATTGGAGGTGGATATTTCTTTATAAATCCAAAAAAAGATAAGAAAGAAGGCAATAAATCTGCTGTCAACAAGGGCGCTCCTGTCCCTGCCCAGGCGATTATAGCCAAATCATCTGTGGCGGATCGTTCCATCAATTTGTCTGGAAGTATCGATGCCGAAGAAAAGGTTGAGATCAGAAGTGAAGTTAGCGGTCGAATTACAAAAATCTATTTTTCAGAAGGGCAACGCATCCAACAGGGACAGCCCCTGATTAAGATTGATGATATTGAGCTTCAGGCACAGCTTAAACAAGCCCAAACCACCAATCAGCTCAATGCAGAGAATGAGCGCCGGGCAAAGCTCCTACTCCAAAAAGGAGCAATCAGCCAGGAGGAATTTGATATTGCCAGTGCGGCATTCAAAACATCCTTAGCGCAGATCCAATTGATCCAAGCGCAGATTTCCAAGACAACTGTACGTGCTCCATTTAGTGGAATGATTGGCTTAAGGAATATTTCCGTTGGTGCCATTGTTTCCTCCAATACCCTAATCGCAAACTTAGTTAAAGACAATTCAGTCAAGATTACCTTTGCCATTCCTGAAAAATACAGCAATGTAGTCAAATTAAATGCCCCTATAGCATTCAGTGTTGCCAACGACCCAACGGTCATCAAAGCAAATATTTATGCCTTAGAACCGGAAGTATCCCTAAACACACGTACATTGACAGTTCGCGCAAGGGCTGCAAATGAACAAGGCAGGCTTCGAGTGGGTTCCTTTGTGAATGTTATTCTTCCAATAGAAGTGGAAAATGATGCCATCTCCATCCCAACTGAAGCCATCGTTCCTGTTCAGGATGGGAAAAAAGTTTTTATACTGCAGAATGGGCTGGCAAAAGAAACAAAAGTCGAAACTGGAGCCCGTACTGATAAGGAGATTGTCATCCTATCTGGGATAAGTGCTGGAGACACCGTATTGACAACCGGTGTACTTGCATTAAAAGATGGAGTGAAAGTTAAAGTATCATTAGCTAACTAACTGTACATGAATTTATCTGCCGTTTTTATTAAGCGCCCCGTTTTAACTATTGTTGTCAATATTACGATCATTCTATTTGGCTACATTGGTTTTAGCTTTTTGGGCGTTCGCGAATACCCCTCCATTGACCCTGCAATCGTATCCGTACGGACCAATTATGCGGGTGCCAATCCTGATATTATTGAATCTCAGATTACCGAACCGTTGGAGAAAGCCATCAATTCCATTGATGGTATCCGCAATATATCGTCCTCAAGCAATCAAGGATCCAGCAATATCACCATTGAATTTGATTTAAAGAAAAATCTCGAAGAGGCGGCCAACGATGTCCGCGACAAGGTATCACAAGCAGTCAGAAGTTTGCCGCAGGATATTGATGCCCCTCCAGTTGTATCAAAAGCTGACGCTGATTCCGATCCGATCATCACACTCACCTTGCAAAGTGAAACCAGAGATAAACTATCATTGAGCGATTATGCTGAAAATGTCATCTCCGAAAGACTTCAGACTATTCCAGGTGTTAGTAGCACACAAATTTATGGTCAAAAGCGCTATGCCATGCGACTCTGGCTCAATCCCGATCGAATGGCTGCATATGGTATTACAGCCTCAGACATCCGTACGGCCTTAAATAATCAAAATGTGGAGCTGCCCTCCGGTAAAATAGTTGGGAACGCGACCGAACTGACAGTAAAAACGGTCGGCAACCTTTCAACGCCAGAGCAGTTTAACAACATTATCCTAAAAGCAGATAGCACACGCCTGGTTAAATTTATCGACATTGGCCGTGCTGAGATTGATGCCGAAAACTTGGAGACCAAAATGGTCAGTAACGGCAAACAGTTGGTGGGGGTTGCCATTATTCCACAGCCAGGGACAAACTATCTGGATATAGCGGACAACTTTTATAAGATGCTTGATCAGATGAAAGAGGATATTCCACAGGATATCAGCATCAATATCGCTTCCGACAACACCAAATTCATCAAAAAATCTGTTGTTGAGGTCGCCGAAACATTGTTGATATCGATCATCCTTGTGACACTTATCATCTATTTCTTCTTCCGTGACTGGGGAATTGCTTTACGTCCATTATTAGATATCCCCGTTTCACTGATAGCGACCTTTTTCATTATGTACATTTTTGGTTTTTCGATCAATGTACTGACTTTACTTGCTATTGTATTGGCGACCGGACTCGTGGTCGATGATGGTATTGTCGTTACCGAAAACATCTTTAAGAAAGTTGAGGAAGGCATGTCCCCTATTGAAGCAGCGCTCAAGGGCTCCAAGGAGATCTTCTTTGCGGTTATTTCCATCTCCGTCACTCTGGCCTCCGTTTTCTTACCCGTGATATTTCTTGAGGGTTTTGTGGGACGCCTGTTTCGCGAATTCGGTGTCGTCATTGCCTCGGCTGTTTTGGTATCAGCCTTCGTTTCGTTGACCCTTACGCCCATGTTAAATGCTTACCTGATTAAAGGTGGAGGCCACAAGAAAACCCGGTTTTACGAGTGGACTGAACCGATGTTTGTCAAAATGAACAAGGGTTATGCCAACTCGCTGGATAAATTCATGAAATTCAAATGGATTAGCTTTCCAATCTTATTGATCTGTTTTGCTATTATCGGGGTGATCTTCTCTTCGATCAAGAAGGAAACAGCTCCCTATGACGACCGGAGCAGCATCATGGTCAGTGTCACGGGACCTGAGGGGGCGACCTATGAATATATGGACCGCTATATGCAAGAACTGGACAAGCTGGTTTACGACTCAATTCCTGAAAACAAGATCAGCTTGAATATCACCTCTCCCGGTTTTGGCGCAAGTTCTGTCAATTCGGGGCGGATCCGGATGACTTTAGTCGATCCAGAAGAGCGTACACGGTCGCAGGATGACGTCGCAAAAGAGCTGACAAAATGGACAAAAAAATACGATGGTGTACGTGTCAACGTATCGCAAACACCAACAATTTCCATGAACCGTAGAGGTGGTCTACCGGTGCAATACATTATTCAGGCACAAAATTTCGAAAAACTGCAGGAAAAGATCCCAGAATTTATGAATGAAGTGAATAATGATCCAACATTCTCAACAACAGATATCAACCTAAAGTTTAACAAACCGGAGCTTCATGTCGAAATTGATCGCCTAAAAGCATTGAGTATGGGCGTATCTGTGCTCGATGTATCCCAGTCGCTCCAGTTATTGTTAAGCGGGCAACGCTTCGCCTATTTTATGCGTGATGGCAAGCAATATCAGGTAATTGGACAGGTGGAGAACGATAGAAGGGCAACACCAACAGACCTGACTTCAATTTATGTGCGCAACAATATTGGACAGCTGATCCAATTAGACAACGTCGTCAATGTTAAAGAGGAAAGTAGTCCACCTCAACTGTACCATAACAATCGCTATATGTCAGCGACAGTTTCTGCCGGACTGGCACCAGGTATGAGTATGAGTGATGGTATTGCGGCGATGGACCGTATCAAGGAAAAAGTATTGGATCAGAGCTTCACAACCGATCTCAGTGGCGAATCGCGGGATTATGTTGAAAGTAGCTCCAATACCCTATTTGCTTTTGGTTTAGCCTTGCTACTGATCTATCTGATACTGGCAGCACAGTTTGAAAGCTTCCTAGATCCCTTTATCATCATACTTACCGTCCCTATGGCCGTCGCTGGTGCATTGATCAGTTTATGGATGTTTGATCAGACATGGAATATATTCAGCCAGATCGGAACCATCATGTTAATAGGTTTGGTGACGAAAAATGGCATTTTGATCGTTGAATTCGCCAACCAGATGCGGGAGGAAGGCATGGAAAAATTTGAAGCCATCATGCACTCAGCCGAGTCACGGCTGCGCCCCATATTAATGACCAGTTTGGCCATTGCCTTGGGAGCCTTACCGATTGCAATGTCATTGGGCGCTGCCTCCACAAGCCGTATTGGTATGGGGGTTGTTATTGTCGGTGGTACCATATTTTCGCTTATACTGACTTTGTTCATTATTCCTGCAATCTATTACATGTGGTCACGTCCCAAAAAACACAGACCTGAATTTGATAATATTAATAGCTACGAATAGATCAGACATGAAGAAAAATATAATCATCGCACTGTTGCTTAGCTTCATCCTATTTCAAGCCCGTGCACAACAAATACTAACGCTCGAAGAGGCGTTGACAACCACATTGAGTAATAACTTCAATATTTTGCTGGCAAAAAATGACAGCAAAATAGACATCGAAAATACAAGCCTTGGCAGCGCTGGGATGCTTCCTGCAGTTACAGGAAACTTTAGTCGAAGCAATTCTATTCAAAACTCAAGACAAGTGCGGGCTGATGGTCAAGTGCAACAAATTTCTAATGCCAAAAATGACAATATGTCTTACGGCGTCAATCTTAACTGGACCGTATTCGATGGCTTCGGCATGTTTGCCCGTCGTGATAGATTTAAAGAAATACAGCGTCAAGGCGAGGCAGAGATCAAATTTGAAGTGATCAGTCAGTTAAGTGAAGTCATTGCTACCTACTATAACTTAGTGCAGCAAAAGCGCTTGTTGAATGCATTAGATACCACCATCACCCTATCCCAATATCGTGTCACGCTAGCCGAAAACCGTCTGGAAATTGGAAAAGGTTCTAAATTGGATTTATTGAATGCGAAGGTCGACCTCAACACGGACCAGACCAATTTGTTACGACAAAGAGAGAGTTTCCAAAATACGAAAACTTACCTAAACCAGCTGATGACCCGTGACCTGGGAATAGATTTTCAAGTAGAAGACGAAATGAAACTTGATACCGATCTCAAACTGGGCGATCTAATCCAGATAGCGGACCAACAGAACCCACAAGTTCAACTGGCAATCATCAACAGACGGGTTGCAGAGCTCAATCTAAAATCCGTAAAAGCTGAACGTTATCCTAAAATAGGGCTGAATACAGGATACAATTGGAATGAGTCCCACTCTTCCCTTGGCTTCTCCACAGAAAATAAAAATAAAGGTCTCAACTATGGAGTTACCGCTTCGCTGAATATTTTCAATGGATTCCTTCAAAACAGAAATGAAAGAATAGCCAAATTTCAGGTACAAAGTACAGAATTGCAGATTCAACAACAGAAACAAAATATACAGGCACAGGTCCGAACGCTATTTCAAACTTATATCACCAATATCGAATTGGCCAACGTCGAAAAAAAGAATGAAGAACTGGCTAAAGAAAATCTGAATATTACCATGGATAAGTTCCGTATCGGAACGATAACAACCCTGGAAGTTAGAACAGCTCAGCTGAATTACATTAACGCAATGACGCGGAGCTATACCGCCCAATACGACGCGAAGGTTTCGGAAATACGGCTAAAAGAATTAACGGGTGAAACATATTAATTCGCATGAATTATGATGTAGCCAGCTGCCTGTGCAACCAATCCGTTCGCAGTAGAAATTAGACAAGAAAAAAGCTCCTGAAAAATTTCAGGAGCTTTTTTATCGGAAGCCTCTTATTTAGTAGTCTATTGCAATAATAGACCGCAGTGGAATCAAGACTCCACTTTTAATCTGGATATATCTATCGGTTAATGACCACACGGTGGTTTCGATACGCTTTGGTCCGGAATCTGTTTGAAAGGCTATTTCAGTTTTGGATTTGAATTCATTTCCCAACCGAAGGGCCCCTTTCAATTTATCCATAAACGTACCTGATTTATCTTCACTCGCAGGGATAAATTTAAATTGAGGAATTTCCTCTTTAGCTATTAGTTCTCCAACCATAATATTAGCATTTAATGTGTAAATTTAATGTTTCGCGCTACTCTAGTTATAACGTGATAAAACCAATCTTATTTTATTATTTTATGCCATTGGCTTATTTAAATCTACCTATTCCGATGATAATAATCAATTAAATAAATGAAAACTATCATTTATTTTACAATAAAAAAACGATTTGTTGATTTCATTCTTTTCCCTCCATTTATTGTCAAAAGCGGCTAGAGAATTAATAATATGCAGATATCTGAAAATTATGTCATTTCATTTTGATTTTAAGGCTTAAATCAGTCATATTGCCTAATTTTGCAGTAAAATTAAACAACAGATGGAAAAATCAGTCTTTGAGAAAACCTGGGAAATTTATTTCACGCAATGTTACTCCAATGGTCGCATCCGTTTCTCCGACTTATCAAATATTCTTCAACTTACAGCTGGCGAACATGCCACCAATGTTGGTTTTGGTTTTAAAGAAATGGCCAAACACAATCAAACTTGGGTACTCAGCCGCATACGTATTGAAATCAATAGACTGCCCAAATGGATGGACATTGTTCAGGTAAGAACATGGATACAGGAACTCGAAGGTGCGCGTTCAACACGTAATTTTGAAATCAGTGTGAATGGACAGGTCTATGTCACGGCAACAAGCTATTGGGCAGTGATCAATACCGTAAAAAGAAGTTCGGAAGCTTTGGCCATTTCCGCCGCGGATTTTACAACTTATCCAGACCGCCCTGCGACACAGCAACCATTTTCAAAATTAGATATTTCCCAGGCTGTCAAAAATATAGATCAGTATATCGTCAAGTTGTCCGACCTCGATATTGTCAATCATGCCAATAATGTAAAATACCTGGATTGGTGTATGGATAGGTTGCCGATTGAACTGGTGCTCACTAATCAGATCAAATCGTTAGAGATGAATTACCTGCGGGAGCTGCGCTACAACGATACCGTTGAAATTAATGGCGAATCAACAGACAAAGGCTATTTTATGACCGTGACAAAACAACAACGTATTCATTTTGCCCTGGAAGTAGAGACCAAATAAAAAAGGAGGCTAAGCCTCCTTTTTTATGTTTCATAAAGCATATTTATTATGCGAATGCTTTATCTCCTTTTTTATAAGGGAAATTTCCATCGAATTTTCCAGGAATCTTAACAAAACGCAATGCTTTTGTACAACCGAGTTCTGAATTAAAGAAACCCGTCAATGTCAATTGTTTAAACATCGTGAACCAGTGTGGTGGATCATTTTCTACGTAATTATACAATTGGTTCTGTTTTTCTTTATTTTTCTCCAGGATGTCTTTTTGCTCTTCAGCCTGTTTTTTGTTAAACTCATTGGCTTCTTTATCCAGTGCGGCTGCTACTGCGGTGCGATCTCCAGCTGAAAGTTCAAGGAAAGGTTTTCCTTTCACTTCTTTCGCCTTATCATCCAAGCTAGCAAAACCAGTCATAAATGCCTTTTGCTGCTTTTCAGTGTAACAATCTCTTACCATTACTGGAATAAAGCTTCCTACACCCGCTTCCTTAGCGCCTGGAGTTTCAGTTTTAGGTAAAATAGCCTCCGCTAAATCGCCCAGCAAATCTGTTGTTTTTGCCTCAAATAAGCCTTCCACATCCTTTGTAGCCGAACGCGTACAACCTTCCAAAAATAAATTGGCGCCGATAACGGTACCTCCTAAAATCAAGGCAACTCGTTGTAATGCTTCTCTTCTATTCATACTACTAAATATCTTAATTTTAGAAATTATATTTCATTTCCCAACCTTGTCTGTAATTACGTTTGACATATTGGTTCACATGGTCAAAGTTTGTCACTCGCATATTGTCATTATCCCATAACAATTTCAGATTACGTCCAGGATATTTCCCATCTAAACGTAAATCAGCGCCTCTGATCGCAAGGTTAGCCATCAACAAAGCTTCGGTTAATGGACCAGCAATTTCAAATGGTGAACTCACTTCTTTTTTACCATAACCAGCTTGACAAGCTTCCACCCATTGTGCATAGTGACCAGATTCTTGTCCCGGTACACGTGCATA
>JAITLV010000135.1 GCA_031277685.1 Sphingobacterium sp.
ACCTTTAGAATATATTTGTTTAGTAAAATGAGGATTAGCAATTATAGTATATGACACTTGAAGAATTAACACTTGAAATCTATGCGGAAAGGGCATTGACTTATTTTGAAAGTAAACACCTGGTTACATGGGCTGTAAAGGTGTTAACCTTGGGATATGAGAGTGACAACCTGTATATTTTAGCTGGATTAGATAACGCATCTACGGAAGAACGCGAAATCTATTTTTGGAAATCAATTGCTGATCTCAAGTTGAATATAGAGAAAAGCGAAGAAGATTTATTGGAAAACTATGCCTTAACCATCGCAAAAAAAGCAATCAGAAAAGAGGTCAGTATAGAGTATGCTTTTGGCCAAATGTTGAAAATTGTGTCCGCGAGCGAGTATGACTATAGGTATATCTCCTTTTATGAAATTGACGAGGATCTGGACTATTTGAAGTACGACAATTCAACACTTTTTAATACAGGACTTACGCTTGAGAATTCAAAAGAATTCATCTTGGAGGAAATGAAAATATTCGTCGAAATGGAAGATTTAAATATCCCCCGCGAACAACGTAACAAATACTATTGCGAAACTTGTAAAAACCTTAATAACCCAATAACGAAAAATAAATTTCAGCTTAAAAAACCATTTAGATATACAGTTTGGGCTTGCGGGATATGCGGTTCAGATAAGCTTAAATACAGCAGCAATCATGATGTTAAAAGGAGAGTAATAGAACAATCGAAAAAAGAATAATGTTGATCGGTTTTTATAGCTCAGATAATGGAGGATCTAAAGCCAGTCCATAAAGCTGAAAACAAAGTGGAGATTTCGGATAGACTGACCAAGCGATTCCGTCGCAAAATTATTCGATTTCAATGATTAGTAATTTCCGAAATAATATGATCAAAGCCTCCGAAATCTCCAATAAACTTTATTATTTTATCCATCAAACTTGAGGTACTTCCGGCAGTTTGATCCAGGGCGAAAAATCCGCTTTCACAATATCTTGTTCGAAAAATTATCCTGTCTATCAGACTATCAACGAGATGCAATGCGTTAGATAAGCCATTCTATTTCTTATCCTATGCAAAGTTGATCGAAGAACAAATCTGTTAGATTTGTAAGACTGCAAATGATCAAAATCCAGATAGAATAGATAAATGTTCCTAATATGAAATCAATATTTGAGAAAAACATAAGGGAAGCCGTCATCGAAAGAATTAATTTATTACACGAGGACAGCGATGCTCTTTGGGGAAAAATGACAGTAACGCAAATGGTCAAGCATTGTATATTATCTGATCAATATTACCAAGGATCCATAAAGGTTAAGCGTTCATTTTTAGGGCGAATATTTGGTCAAAATGCGATAAAGGGGATATTGAAAGATGAAACAACAAGTTTTGGCAAAAACGCACCCACATCCGCTGTATTTATCGTAAATGAAGACATACATGATTTAGAAATGGAGAAACGAAATTGGAAATTATTAATCGAGAAATATGAAACATTTGAGAAAGATACATTTGTACATTGGTTCTTTGGGAGAATCTCCAGAGCCCAATTAGGTCAGTTCATATACAAACATTGCAACCACCATTTAAAGCAGTTTGGAGCATAACCCAAAAAGCCACGAAACCGCTACATGGATCAGGCGTTATAACGGGTTCGTTCTATGGCAGGTATCTGAAAATGGAATAAAGCTAATTGCATATAGGATACCGAACAATTTAAACTGATGAAATATTTCATGAATAATCACAAACGAATGCTATCCGAATTGGGGTTTGATTTTTAAATCAAACTAGTTGTACTGGCCGAAGCACATTTAACGAGACGACCTCCCCCCGCAAAACAGGTCATTTCAACAGTAGATATTTCTGCTAGAGTTTTCTCTTAGTTCTGATGATTAACAACTCTAAAATATCTCCAAATGGAGATAAAATATCACCTGTTTGAGACCTTAGACAACATCTACAAAAAAACAAACGTTTCTTTCATAGCTTACTGCATTAGTCGGAGATTACACTACTCCAGCTACTTTAAATTATCACCATGCTTACCCCCCCAAGGTCCTATTTGTGTTATTATATAATAAATGATAGTTAAGCAGTTCTTAACAACTCATGAGACACAAAAAAATCAGCCAAATATTTACCAATCCTCAACCAAACTTGTTCCAATCCCGTATCTTGAGAAGTTAATATTAATTTCTCATCCACACATAATCCGTCAAATTTAGAAACTATTTTCCCTCCATAAGATTTAAAAAGTAACTCATTTTCATTATCCATGAATTTCAATGATTCATTAAAACATGAATGAGTTCTCCAGAAAGGCGTATCAACCTTCGTATCAGCCTTAAAATATATATCTTGTGCCTTCTACCGAATTTGTAGCAATAGGGGGCATCGGAACAAATACGATTCCATTTGAAATTTGATGTATCTATTTCTTCGTGTTATAATATATGAAAGCAATTGTCTTATTCGTAATAACTAAAATTTAGCCCCTTGATTGTCATCCCCTAATTACCCCCTTATCTTCTACGATTAAGTTATACAAATGTACCTTACCTTTAAAATGTACATACATTTAAACTTATTCCATCAAAAAATTAAAAAATAAAACAACAACAATATATCTCGCATAAAAAGCACAATTGACCATATAATCAATAAATGACAATAATTCTTTAAAAACACAATAAAAATAAAATTTAAAACATTCTTGACAGCAAGAAATAAAATTATTAACTTCAATAGGAATAATTGAAAAACTATTTTAACTCGTTTTTCAACAAAAAACCAAATTATAAAAATTATGAAATTGTTAAGTTACTTATTATTCACCCTTATAGCGATTGTAAGCTGTACACCTAAAGAAGAAAATGTACAAACAAACAGAACTTATGAAGAGATCCTCAAAACAGCCCAGCAAAAGAAGTTGCCATTCTGCATCGTTTTAACAGACTCCACGCAATCCCCTTCTAAGGAATATCTTGAGTCCATCAACGGAACATATAATTATATTGCCGATAATGCAATATTCAACATCATTGATGTGAGTTCGAAGGAAAGCAAAGTCTACTTAAAGACCTTTGTACCCACTAGCCTTCCTTTAACTTGTATTTTCTCTTCCGACGGAAAACTTATCGACTTAATACCCGGCATTGCTAAGGAAAGCTTTTTGTATATGGAACAGGCCTTTAAAGAAGGAAAAACCACGCAATATCATTGGCCCAATAGTTTTCAAAAAAATAAAGAGACATTAATGCCGATACTAAAACAGCTAGTAGATTTTGAAAATAATCTAGGGAATAAAAATTATAAATGGGAGCAATATGCCCATTTGTCGGATTCCTTGAAATACCCTTATATAGATTATCTTTTAATGAAAGCAGCAGTTATTACTAACGATACCGACTTAATGATATCGAGAGCACAGAAATTACTATCTACTGAATCATCCCGTAATTTAGAGCTTTATAAAGAAGAATTCATTGAGGCAAAAAAAATAATAGATCCAACATTTAACATAGCCAATGCCCCAAGTATTAGAACAACAAATAAGAACATCGTTCTTTCAGACTTAAAGATTGGACAAAGCATACCCCTTGACATCATATTGTACAACGATGGAAAGGAGTCCCTTAAAATAGAGAAAATTGATATGAGCTGTAGTTGCGTCACATTGGAAGGAATAAATTCGGAAATTGTAATTGGAAGCGGAAAGAAATATACTGCAAGATTTTATTTTAAGCCAACAGATTCAGGCGAACTTACCAGAGATATATTCATTTATTCAAATGCAATTAATCAGCCAAATTTACACATCAATATACTTGCTCACGTTAAATCATAAATTATAAACCTTTTAAACACAACAAAATGAGAAAAACCTTTTTAATTTTGCTTTGTTTCATAACCTTTATTCAGGGTTGTTCAAGATCAGAGTATTCCCCTCTAGAACAGGAAAATCTAGAAGCAGAAATTAATCTTCCAAAAACAAGTGATGATTATGGCAAAGCTGTAGCAAAAGAAATAAGAAATATTGTCAATAATCTAAATGATAAGGGATACAATTTTTCCGAAATAAAAAGCAAAAAAGAAATTGAGGAATTTAACAAACAAGTTTATGCTGCTAGTTCGGTACCAGAATTAGCATCTACTAATAATAATAATTTTTTCAATTCCACTCCACTCCTTCAAAATAGGTACAATGAAATAACTGAAAATCAACAGAAAATAATAGATCGGATTGCCAATAGTTATGGAACAAGGAAATCTGACCAAGATTTCAAAAATAGCTTGTCAAATATCAGTAAAGACATTTACAAGAGAGTTCCGAAGATAGAACAAGAACGCCTATTCAATATAATTGCCGTTCTCTACCATAGCCTTTCTGAGATTCAACAGTTGGAGAAAAAAGGTGAACTAGCACGACATAACCGCAAAGACCTGTTAATAGGTAATACTCCAAGACTCAAAGCTTTCTCTGAAAGTGGAGAAGGTTCAACCGGCACTACTTGTAGACAAGAACAATCTGCATTTGCTGTAGCTATTGGTTATATTAATTCTTTAGGTGAAAAAGCGACTCAGGTAATAACACAAGCTGCTGCTGGAGCTATGGGAGCTTATCTTATTACGTGGTGCATGAACAGAGAATTAAGTACGCAGGATTATTGTGTGAAACAAGCAAAAGACTGTGTAGCATACCCCTGGAAAAATGGAGTAAGAATGGATTGTCAGGCATGTTTACAGCATTGTGTAAGAGTCGGAACATGGAAGTGTCCAGTTTACGAATAGTTTTATGAAAGGTTTTGAAATTACTGTTAATAATAAGGAGAAAACAGTCGCAGCAGTCCATAGCGGCTTTGTTTTAATTACCTTATCCTCCCAATATAGTCTTGACATCGCCGGAGGGGATGATAAATTTGGAGTTTCTTTACAATGGAAGAAATCCACTCTATATACTGGAGATAGGGTTAAAATAATAGCCAAGGATATAGGTGTAATTACTCCTGCTGTGAGTGTAGAAAATATAGATAGACAAAATCTTCTCGCTGAATATCACAGTTTAAAAGAGTTTCTTATTAAACAAGGGAGGATAAAATGAAAGGGGTTGAAATCAGATATAATGAAAGAACTTTTATTGTTCCAGCGGAACCGGTTACACCTATTTTGATCTATCAAAGATATGGATATTACTATGTTGATTTAGAGGGATGGGAACTAGAGCCCAATGAAAATACTCTACTCAAGAAGCGCTTTAATCTGATCTTAGCGCCAAATGATGCTATACATTTGAAAATAGATATAATAGATTCAAATATTGCATCAAAACTAATTAACAATCAGGCAGAAGCCGCCAATACATTTCCGTTGTCAGAGGAAGATATAACGCAAATGGTTACTAAATTTCATATGCTCGAAAAATTGCTTAAAAAAGAAGGATTCATTTAGCAACAATTTTTAATTTAATAATGATAGGATTTGAAGTAATGATAAATGATATTCATCTGATTAGAGTGGCTGCCAGAAATAGCCGATTGTTTATTTCCAATATTCAGGATACTTTTATTTTAATGCCGGGTGGAATTGATGCTCAGGATAATTCTCTGAAGTGGCCGAGTCAAGTGCTAAAAGTAGGAGATAAAATAAATATTAAAGTAAAAGATCTAGGGACGATAAATGAGCCGGATAAAATTGTTCCGAATGACACTGAGAACATAAGAGAAAGATACAACAGACTAAAAATCGAATTGGAAAATAAAGGATTATTATAGATATGATAGGTTTAACAAGTAATATTAAGGGGCGGGAGTATAGAATTGTAGACTTTGTTGTATTGAATTTAAACCTTGATCAAGAGCGATTCTCATTAGAAGGTACCGGATATATTTTCTCAGATCGCAGGATAAAGGAAGGTATCGAATATGAATTTATTGTTGCTGAGTTCGATGAGCCTACTGAGAGAATTACGAAAGAAAATGATTTTGCTGAGAGAGAGATCGATTTTTTAACATTCTTTTTTAGTGAAGAAAATCAATGGAGATATAAACTGCAAGAGTTCCGCAGATTGGAAAGTATTTTGAAAGAAAGAGGGGAAATTTAATATATACAGATTCAAGTTGCATGTAATTATCCATTACATGTAACTTGAATTTAATATAAGATGATATTTTTCTCGAATATGAAACAATAGATATGCTGGAGATCGTTATTGTAATCCCGCCCTTTGCACCGTCAGTTGAGAGCAAACGGACTCTATATTTTTGACCAGACAGAATCAGCACTTTCAATCATAAAGCAATTAAACAGACTAAACCGCATAAGACAATTTGTTGACCTAAGATCAGAATTTATTATCGCAACACATTCCCCGATCCTATTGGTTTATCCTGAGGCAGACATCTATCAGATCACTGATAATGGAATCAAATTAATTGCATATCAGGATACCGAACAGTATAAACTGATGAAATATTTTATGAATTACCATGAACGGATGCTATCCGAACTAGGGTTCGCTATTTAAATAAAACGAATATATACCATACGAAAACCTATTCGACAATTATGACGTTCGACCTAAAGCAATGTGTCCGATTAGCATTGTTGCTACTACTAATAGCATCTGCTATTTTTCTGTCTACAGATAATTTTGTGGATGATAAAATTACAGCGAAATGGTATGCTGTTATTGCGCTCAGTCCGGCCATATGTTTATTACAACTTTTTGTTCCAGAATACATAGTTACCTTCAATAAAACCTCTATACTCATACTTATTTTAATCAGTTATTGTACTATCCGAGGTATTTTATCTGAATCGTCAACCCTAGATATCTCTATTTGTCTTTCACTGGTACTACTATATCTCATATTTCAGACTCAGAGAACTGAATCGAATCTATTAGATTTCTTCTTTATTGGTATTGCCTTTTGTCAGGCTATTTATGCTTTATTGCAATATACCCTAATCCTTCCGACAGATCATACATTCAGAATTTTAGGATCCTATGGCAATCCCGCTGGCCTGGCTACCAGTCTAATCTGCACTTTTCCTTTGATTTTCACTTTTGCAAAAAAATACAAAACCCTAACTCTACTTTTTTCGCTGGTAATATTTATTACGATAGTTCTCTCCGAATCAAGAGCAGGATTATTATCAGTCACTATCGTGAGTTGTATCTATATTTTTAATAATCTACCAAAAAGAATCTATCCTTATAAAAATTATATGCTTTTAGGGGCTGCTATTTTATCGGCTATGGGATGCATGTACTTATTCTATCTGAAGCAGAACTCTGCAATTGGAAGAACTTTAATGTGGAATGTAACCAGCACAATGATTGCCGACGATATCGCTTTCGGCAATGGCGCCTATGCCTTTCAAAAAAATTACATGTTGTATCAGGCTGAGTATTTTAGCAGAAACCCAGAAAGCAACTATGCTTTACTCGCTAGTAATATGATGTCTCCTTTTAACGAATATCTATTGTTCCTCGCTAAATACGGGTTGTTGGGATTTTCTTTATTTATAGGCATAATTTATAATATAAAACGTAATAACGATTGGTCGTCACCTTATTTCCTTTCGTTAATCGCGATTGGCATCTTTTCATTCTTTTCATACCCCTTTCAATATCCTATCACTTGGATCATCATGATCTATAGTATTGTACAACTTAGCAAAAATGAAAGAATAGTACTGCGTTTATCCAAAAATTGGAGTAGATTAATTTTACTTTCGATATCTACTCTCTCGATTTACTTTCTAATAAAGGATATAAAGTTTGAATACAACTGGAACAAAACGGCCAAAAGTGCCCTGACTGGAGAAACAACAGGAATCTACAAAAAATATGGGGATCTTTATCAAGAGTGGAACGGCAATCACCTGTTTTTATACAACTATGCTGCAGAATTAAATCATCTGGGTGATTTTAACAAGAGTATAGAAATTCTTAGAGAGTCCCTCAATTATTGGAATGATTATGATATTCAGATTCTTTTGGCCGATAATTACATCAAATTAGAAAAGTGGCACCGAGCTGAACCCCATTTGAAAATGGCTGCGAACATGTGTCCTAATCGTTTTTTACCACTTTTTTATTTACATGAGATATATGTAAAAACCAATAAACCAAAAGCATTGAATATGGCAAAAAAAATATTAAAAAAAGAAGTAAAGATCCAGTCCTCAACAATTCTTTTCATTCAGGCTGAAATGAAAAAATATCTTAATAATACGCAATCATTAAATTAACCTACATATGTTAAAAAAACTCGCCATATATACTATCCTAATCGTGGGTATTATTATATCATTAAAATTTTATTTACAGGCTGATAAAAAAGACAGCGAACAACCCAACGAAAAGTTAGAACTTGCACTCTCCCAAGCTGGCCCAAATCGTCCGGAAATAGAACGGTTTCTGTCTTTATATAGAAAGCCGGAGGACTCGTTAAAATTCAGAGCGGCCAAACATCTGGTCGAAAATTTGATGTACCATGAGTATCAGGATGAGTCTAAAAACATTGACCCCAATCTTTCAAAAAAAATTCATCTAGCTGACTCCCTTTACTATCAGGCTGTAAAAGGGAAATCGTCCAATGAAATCAATAGCATGTCAATGGCTGACTCGATAGCCAAATTTTCAAAATATATTAATTCCCTAAATCTGACGATTACAGATCTACCTGGAAGAAAAGCAAATCCGGAAGCGACTGCCATTGAAAATATATCCTATGAAACCCTAAGACAACAATTAGAAAGAAGTTTTGAGCTGAGGGAAAGCTCTCCTCTGGTCTCAAAAATGTCTTTTACTGATTTTTGCGAATATATTGTTCCCTTTCAAGCCAGATTCGGAAAAAGTATCCGAAAAAGCAGTAAAGAATTAAGTGATTTCATCTCAAAATATATCATTCCTAATGGTCATCTGGACATCACGGAAGCTGCGAAGCTATATCGTCTGGCAATTTATAATTTAAGATACATCTTAGGTAATTATCCATTAAAACGTCGCGTCGGATATGAAGAAGTCCTTTTCACGAATGTTCCGAATTGGGATTGCTTCGATATCTCCAATTATGCTGCTGCTTTTTTTAATGCCGCAGGTATTCCTACAGCAACAGAATACAATATGGCTTTTAAAATGCTACCGGGCCGTCACTCGCTATGTGCTATATTGGATGACGCAGGGCATTATACGATATTCTCACCTGAGGGATTTGATTACTTCCCGCAACAGATGTCAGAAAAATTTGAGAAATATGATGGTTGGATGAACTTATACCGAATCCATTACACTCCACAGACTGATGCGCCTCATTTTTTGAAGTCTGCGCATGAATTTGTACCCACTGAATTGGCGAACCCATTTATAGAGGATGTCACCTCAAAACGAATGGAGACAATTTCATTGGAATTACCGTTTAAAGCGGAAACGAACAACAAGCTTGCATATCTAGCGTCCTTCAATAGCCAAGAAGAAATGGTACCCATTACCTGGGCGGAAATTAATAAGGACAAAAAAACGGCTAATTTTTTCAATGTCATACCGAATAGACTCTATTTTCCAATATATTATAAGGGTAACTCGATCGAGGTATTCGGAAAACCATTTATGATGATCAAAGATAATTCCGTGGAAAATGGGTATGTAAAGAGAGAATATAACGACTTCCCTACTCCATCTAACAACGAAGTCATAATAAGCCGGAAATTTCCAAGAAAAGAACATATGATCAAAATAGCACAGGACCTAAGAGGAACTATTTTGGCGGGTTCAAATGATGCTTCTTTTAACAAGATGGATACACTATATACTTTAGACTTTGAACTACAGCCCCGTTTTCAGGAGATCGCTCTCAAAAACGAAAAACCCTATAAATTCTACCGTATTATAGCCCCGGAAGAAAAACCTAATTTATTTTTATCAGAAATTCAGTTTTTGACAAAAAAGAGTTTCAATTACTCAAACGTAACAAAACCCTCGCCTCTACACGTATTAGCTCCTTCTGAAATCAAAGCTGAAGATCCAAATATAGTAAGGCTGTTGGCGGAGGGCCTAGACAAAATTTCTGGTTTGCCTGAATATGATGAAAGCATGGAAACAGCTCCAGGTTCGAGCCGATGGGTGGCACTTAATCTAAAAGAGAAACAAATTGTAACCAAAATAAGAATAGCACCTATAAATGCAAATAACGGTATTCTTGTCAATGACAAATATTTATTACTGGTCTATGATAAAGGCAGTTGGGTACCTGTTGAAGAACAAGTAGCAAAATATAATTACCTCAAATTCAAAAATCTGTCACTCGGAGCCTTATATTGGGTAAAAAATCTTACAAGAGGAAAAGAAGAAATTCCATTTACTATCGATCGTTATGGCAAACAGAACTTCATCTATGAAAGTGCAACAGATCCTACTTAATTGACGATTAAAGAACATTCTGGTGTATAGACAAATAGGTTGACTGAACTAATTATTATTTAACTTCCTTATTTTATCATCTATTAACTGTCTCATAGCCATATTTAAATATAAACTTTTCTAATGATCAAAAAATTACTACTCGCATTCATGTCCAAATACGGATGGATGAGTCTGGTATTCGGAACAGTTGCATTATTTCTACCGATGCCGTTTAATTATTTCGGTATGATGGCTATAAATTATGCTCTTTGTCTACTAGGTCTTTCGATTGCGCTGATCATACACGAATGGGGACATTGGATTTTCACGCGGCTGGCCGGTGAATATCCGAAACGCATCGTTATTGGCACAGGACACATGCTGAAGCGAACACATTTCTTTAAGAGTAAGCTGAATCTGAATTCTAAATTTGAGGGCGGCTATGTCATGCTCAATATATCAGATGGCAAATATTATAGGCTCAAAACATTTGTAGCTGTCCTAGGCGGGCCGCTGGTCAATATCGCTATTGGAATTGCTGTCATAACCATGGTTCCATTTTCCACCGATTTTTCAAAGACAATCACCTTCAGTCTATGGTTTGGCTATATGCAGTTATTGATAGGGCTAGCCAATTTACTGCCCTTGAGAAGAAAAATAAATGGTTTCCCGATGGATTTTGACGGACGGATTATCCTGAACATACTACTGGGGAAATACAAAAAAGAAGCGAGCAGTGATGCGATAGACCTCAGTTTGGAAGGAGATGATTATGTAGCTGAACATCGATATAATGAGGCATTAGTGAAATTTCAGGAATGCCTAAAAATATGTTCGGAATCCGGCCCGACTATTACCTGTGCCCTCCAGTTTAATATTGGATTATGTTATTTTCATCTGGGGGATTATGATGAAGCTTTACACATTTTGAAGGATGTGGAAAATCAGCTGGCCGCAAAAGAACTGGAATACCTAGTAGCCTACCTTTATAATCTTTATGCCAATATCTATCTAGTACAAGGTGATATGGAGCAGGCTACTGCAATGGGACAACAGGCACTTCAGCTTCTACCTGAACTCGATCCCATCCGTCACACCTGGGGTTGTATTTTGGTCGAGAATGAAGAATGGGATCGGGGCGAGGAAATATTATCGCCACAAATGGATTTTGATTATGTGAACAGCGCAACACTGCTGTCCGCAATGTATTTAGCGTTGGTCTATCAGCAGAATGGAAAATTGAACAAGAAGGATCGTTGTTGGGAATTTGTACAGCGTAATCTAGCGGAACTGAACCTTGTTGATAAAGTGATATATGAACGTATTTTGTTAAAACTGATCACAAAATAGTTTGATATCTCCCAATCATCAAATAGCTATCAAATAAAAACCTATTGAATACCCCCAGAAAACGATGTACAATATGGGTAAATCAAATAGATGGTCAGCGGTGTCAAAATATCCACTCCAGCAGCAATTGTACTTCTTTCGAATTCTCCACTTTTAAATGCTTCAGTTTTTTGGGGAGAGGTCAATGTTTCTGAATGTCCAAATGCAGAAACGCTCACACAATCTATACTCACTTTACCAACCCATAAGAGGTTGGCAAAGACTGATCTGGATTTCTTTATCAATAACCTGAAAAAATTAAATTAAATTAATGTACAGGCAATTTACAGTAAGCGTAATCGTATTTAAAAACATAGAAAAGTTTCACCACATAATGCAAAAGTATGAATGTCTTTATTATTCATCAAAGACATCCTGTAAGTGCCAAGTCCGATTCTACTAACGTTATCTAGAGCAATCATATTTGATAGTATTTCTTTCAAATTAAAATTAACAATTTCAATCTTATTTTGAATGTAATCTAAAAAATGTATTTTTATTTTGGCGACCAATTAGTACCCTTTAACGAATTTTGATTGAATCCCAATGAATTTTTTGAAATACTTTACTTTTTTATTCTTTATATGCTACACCAAATCACTAAAAGGGCAGGTAATAGAATCTTTGAAGGCAGACAAAAACCAAAACGTTGGAGATATCAGATTTGATAGAAATATTGATTTGCCCCTATTTAAGGTCTGTAGTGAAAATGATATTCCTCAATACTATAGCGTAAATGGAGGATATAATGGAGGGAGAAGTGAGATTTTAAGACTAGCAAAAAGAAGATTATCTCTTCCCACCCCCTCCGACTCAAATTCTACAAATGGATTTATTACAATAAGATTTATAGTAAATTGTGATGGAAAATCTGGCAAATTTAGAGTATTGCAAGTCGATAAAAGTTATAAGACAACTCAATTTGATAAATCTCAGGTTTCTGCTATTCTGAAATTTACAGAGAGTTTAAAGGACTGGAAAATAGGGAAAACTCGTCAAAAACCAACTGATTATTATCAGTATTTAACCTTTGTAATTCAAAATGGAAAAACTACGGATATACTTCCCTAGCATATTTATATTTATATCTTGCTATGGAAATAACGCTACAGAGTCTAAGCAGTTTGAAGTGAAAGGTGATACGCTTTCAAATTGTGCCAAGGCTGAAATGCTTTTCGAAGAAAAAGGTGATCAAGGAACTAATAGGTCACAGTTTTATCTTGATAGTGCAACAAGGTTATGTCCTAATTTCGCAAAGGCATGGAGAGAAAAAGGAGTTCCTTTTTTAAAACGTGGTGATTACGCAACATGGTTGACCTATCTGAATCGTGCCATTGAAATATCGCCAGTTGATTTCTTGGACATACGGGCTTGGTGTAAGGCTAAATTTTTGCATGATTATAAAGGAGCACTTGAAGATTTTAAAAATTTTGACCTTTTAACCACTGATACCCTAAAGGTTATAGGAGACTACAATATCTATACCTGGATGGCTCTCTGTGAAACTGGTCTTAATCATCATGAAGCTGCATTGAAATATGCAAACAAGAGTATCGCAATTTCCAGTGAGCAACATGGAGAAGAATGGGTTGGAATGTTTGATTTCCTTTATCGTGGGAACATCAAGTTGGCATTAAAGGATTATAAAGGGGCTCTTGAGGATTTCAATAAGCAACTTCGAAATTCGGACAAATTAGCTGATGGATACTACTATCAAGGGCTGGCATTTCTTGGGCAAAAGAAAAAAAAGGATGCAAAGAAGTCTTTTAAAAAATCTATTTATTATTTCACAAATGGATATACTATGTCGGATCCATATGTTGAAATGCCCTTTAAAGTATACCTTAGCGATGCAGAAATCGAGCTTTCAAAACTGCAATTTATTGACTAATACAATTTATGGGTAAATTTCCTTTTTATCGTCAGCTTGATCAAATGGATTGCGGTCCAGCATGTTTAAAAATGATAGCTAAACATTATGGAAAAGTATTTTCTTTGGAAACACGTTACTAAATAATAAGATGATGTATATTAGCCAAATCCGAAATAAAAGACCTACAGAAGATCGCAGTCATTATCCGTATAATATTCCGTCTCTATCAACACTGGATGATCTGAAATTTCGAAATCCTGTAACCTTTATCGTAGGAGAAAATGGTATCGGAAAATCGACTCTCGTAGAAGCGATAGCTATAAATGCAGGTTTCAATCCTGAAGGTGGAAGCCGCAATTTTAATTTTAGTACCATGGATTCCCATTCTGTTTTATTCGAAGACATCCAAGTAATACGAACGGCATATCGCAACAGAGATGGCTATTTTCTCAGGGCTGAAAGTTTTTACAATGTCGCCACTGCTGTAGATCAATATGGGGCTCAGGACTCCTATAATGAATCCCAACAATGTATGTATATTATACCACCTCATTTGCATAAGCTACAATTTTGGCCTTGCTCAGACATTGTTAAAATAAAATACTTTTCCACTGTCAGGAAAGCGCTGTAATTGAGCTTCTGTGAGGCCTTCTCTTGCAGTACTGATAAAGAGGTCGGTGCCTGTAGCACCGCCAAAACAACAGGAAGTCACATGTGGAGCATTCACCACTATTTTATCCAGCAGTTCGCCCGTCTCAATATGCCATTTGCAGACCGCAAAACCGCCCCAATGTGCCACCCAGAGATGCCCGTCGGGCCCTAGACACATTCCATCAGGCATACCCAGCTCATCGGGGACACGTACTAATGTACTGTAGCGCCGCTCCCCTGTTGTCACTGATTCCCCTGTGTTATGCCCAGCATAACGACGGATTTCGCGGGTATAGGTATCGATAAAATAAAAATAGGAGCTATCGCTGGGCCACACGATACCGTTGGGAATCGTTACTGCAGGAATAACAGTCTCCAAAAGCCCGTTGCAGAAATGCATAAGCTTCCCCTGATCCGGCAAAGCTTGCATATGCATCGTTCCGAACCAAAAATTACCCTCGGGATCGACTCCGCCATCATTGGTTCGTATTTGTCCACCCATCGAGTCTAGCTCAGCTACGATCGTCAGATCTTGCGTTTCCTTTGTCCAAATGGCCAACCCTTGCTGCAAGGCCACGAGAAATTTACCCGATCCATCTGGCCAGGGTACAATCTTGCTCACATAACCTGGTAATTGCCAGTAAGCCGACTTCTTGCTTTCCAACGAATAGGTATGTATACGCTTATGCAAAATATCCACCCAATACAAACTGTTTTCCTGCTTGCTCCATACCATGCCTTCACCCAGCAGACATTCGGTATGCAGTAAGACTGCTGCTTCTTTTAAATTCTTTTCCATCACCATTTTGCTTTGCCTGATCTGATCGGTAATCTCTTCTTGGGATTAATCTTTTTGTATTAAAGCACCTCACTCACCAATTAAATCGGCAAGCTCACTTTAGGCTTTAATCTTCTTGCATCAGTGCACTTCTTCCGCCATCAATTAAATAGGTAGTTCCACTTGCAAAGGACGCGTAGGTACTGGAAAGAAAAACACACCAACCACCGATCTCTTCTGTCGTACCTAATTTTTTGACGGGATGTCGATCAACCGTCTTCTGTCTTTCGGCATCAGCATCCTGAAAACTGTCAAACCATTTTTGATTACCTGGTGTATCAATAAACCCAGGTGCAAGGCCGACCGTACGAATCGCTGGTCCCCATTCGATAGCCATGGCCTTAACCAGTGAAAGGAGTGCCCCCTTGGTTACATTATAAGGAAAACAACCTGGGATGGAAGCATAAGCATGGTTGGAAGCCATCACAATAATCACCCCCGGTGAAGCTTGAGCCAAGAGCGGCTTTAAAGCCCGTGCCAGCAACCAATGTGAGGCCAGGTTTAGGCTATTATTATAGTTCCAATCGGCAAGCGTACACTCATCCAAGCCTTTGAACATATTCTGGCCTGCATTCGATAGCAGGACATCCAAACGGCCATGCTCCTGTTGAAGGAGCACAGCCAATTCCTGAATAGCAGTCTCATTGGACATATCTGCCGCATAATAGAACGTTCGTTGCTGATAAGGTTCCATTGCGAAAAAAAAGGAAGTCACTGCCGGATCATCTACCGCCAATTCGGCACAGGCTATAACGGTCGCACCTGCCGCAGCAAATTGCAGACTCGCTCCCAGCCCAATGCCCGAAATTCCGCCTGTGATCAGGACAACCTTGCCAGTTAAATCAATTGTAAATGCCATGTACTATTAAAATTACACATAAAAACCCGGTCGTGGTTCCAATACTCCAGGATGTTTGAGCATTTCTTCTTCGATCAAATCCACCCCCAATCCTGGTCTTTCACTCAAGACTAGATGACCATTTTTCACCATATCTTTAATCGGATGATCAATGACTTCATCGCGCCAAGGAACATCATTGAACATAAATTCCTGTCTAAAAAAATTAGGTACTGAAGCACATACATGCGCACTGGCCAAGGTGGAAAGTGGTCCATTGGGATTATGTGGTGCCAATAACACGTTATATGCTTCCATCATTGTTGCCATACGCTTCATTTCGGAAGGCCCACCACAACGTGTAATATCAGGCATCATAATGTCACAGATATTCTTTTCCAGTACCGGTCGGATCCCATGACGGGTATAGTGTCTTTCGCCCACGCAGATCGACACATTGGAAGGAATACGCTCCCGCATGGCACGCAAGTTGTCTGAATTTTCCGGCCCCGCAGGCTCCTCGTACCAGGTAATATTCAGTTCAGAAAGACGTTGCGCCATCTGTACAGCCACGCGATAGTTCAACATGGCATGTGTCTCGATCATGATATCAAAATTGGGGCCAACGCCATCACGTACCGCTTTACTCACCTCAAATGCCAGGTCCTGCTGTTCGGCTGTCAAGGTCAGGTTTGCAGCCAGATCTTCCCCATAAAGATAGTTTGTATGCGCAAATGGGTCAAACTTTAGACCCGTAAAACCTGCTTCTTTGACTGCTTGCGCTTGTCGGGCATAATCTTCGGGATTATGCCCACCACCGGTAAACCAATAATTAGCGTACAACAGGATCTCTTTACGGAAAGCACCGCCCAACAGTTCATAACAAGGTACACCAAGCACCTTGCCTTTCAAATCCAACAGTGCCATGTCAATACCCGAAATGGCACACATGCTTGCACCATAAGGTCCAATCCAATTGAGATCGCGGTAGAGTTTGGTCCAGATAAAATCTGTTTTCATCGGATCCAAACCAATAATGCGCTGCCCCACATGCTTAGCGGCCTCATACACGATGGGGCTGCCGGGCCAGTTGGTTGCCTCGCCTACTCCCGTATGCCCGGTATCGGTATAAATCTTGACTAAAGTCCAATTGTATTTTACACCCTCAACCAACCATACTTTAACATCTATAATCTTCATTGCTCCACTATTTTAATTTATCTCAAGAATAATCTGTCCACTTAACTTATCGCCTTTCTTTAGCTTTTTACGTCCATAACTGTGCGGCGATCCATAAAAAGGCTCCGATCCATTATTCGAATAATCAGCTATCAACCAGTGTATGTGCTGATCCTGTTTCCAGGACCGTGCATGCTGCTTACCATTCGACAACACCTTCACCGCAGCGCCAGGGCTACGCAAACTTGCCCAGTAAATATTTCCTTTGGTCGACCTAAAGTCGTTTGAGCCTAATATATTGGCATCATCTTTCCAATCTTTCGCTTGTGGCTTACCATGCTCTTCTACTTCATACAACGGTACGGCATGCAATACAGCCTCCCCCTCATTACGTCCGATATGATTGGCGGGATAGGTAGAAAATGATCCATTTCGCGACCAAGCCAATTTATCGTAAGATAAAGGCAATTCGAGCATCAGGCCAGCTTGATAGAGATCCATTTCCTGCCCCTGCTGATAGACCATTTCATATTCCACCCGCAAAAGGCCATTTTTAAGGAAAACAAATTTCTGTTTTCCTGTTCCATTCTGATACCGCAGATCCATTCGAACACTCACGCTATCGCCTGTATGGCTTGCTTCTACTGCCTCCGCAAATAACGTATATTGCTCGTATTGCTTTAAGGGCGCAATGTTATTTTGATAAGTTTCTCCTGCTACATTTGGTTTCCCTCCGTCTTCGGCATTTGCTTCAATGAGCGCTACCGTGGGTCCCTTGGTCAAAATCAGCTCACCATCTTTGCGCACAGCAAGCAGCTTGCCATATGTCCGGCTAAAGGTATAATCCACCTTGCCTTGCTTGACATAAATATACGCCGAATCTTGTTTGAGTGCTAAATCCGTAGCCGAAAACTTTTCCTGATATTGGATTGCTTTCTGAAACAGTTCATTTTCAACCTCATGTTCCTGATTGTCCATGGCAATAATCCGCAATGAGCCATAATCCGCTTGGATCGGTAATGTTACCTCTCCACTTGTCCGCGGTTTGATCGCGGCCTTGAAAGGAATCTCTTTGCCATCCACGATGGCCATCAGTTTGAGCTGATCGAGCGAAAGAAAATCGTATCTGTTTTCAATGTTGACCACCACTTTACCATTCTTCAATTTCGGTGTGCCGATTTTGATGGGCGAATAAGCCTTTTTCATTCCAAAATATTCGGGTTTAGGCCTACGCCAACCATCGATTGGACCCCAAGGACCATAACCCACAATACGTCCATCGGGCAGATGAAAGGTATCATCTATACCGCTCCATATAGCTCCACCCAGATTGGCCGAATGCTTATAGATAGAATCTACAAAAGTTACTAACGGAGCATTATAAGCCTCGCGAATACCAGGGTCGGTCAGCAATTCCCGCCTGTTGTAAGTCGATAAATGGGCATATTCTCCAAATAAAGTCGGTCTTTTCATGGTATCGGTTGCAGCCGGGCCATTGATCCCCGGATAATGGTAGTTGGCAATATCCGCTTTACTTCCACCATTATTAAATCCACCCCAGGTCTGGTCATGAAAACTCGTGGGACGGGTTGGATCCAAAGCCTTCACGCATGTATTGATCTCAGCCCAAAGCGGGCTCCAATGCGACTCATTGCCCAACGACCAAAATATTACCGAAGGATGATGGCGGTTGCTTAGCACATTATCGATATTTGCGCCAAGCATGACAGGCAAGAAACGTTTATCTTTGTAATCCCATTTGCGCCAGATTGGTGAGGCATGATGCTGAATCCAGCTCAATGCCGCCTCGCTCTCCACATACATGCCCAACTCGTCCGCCGCATCCAAAAATTCTTCCGATGGTGGATAGTGCGATGTGCGGATATAGTTGACATTGGCCTGTTTAAAAAGGACCACATCCTGCCGATCAATTGCTGGATCAGAAGCCCTACCGTTCAATGGATGTACAGCATGCCTATTCACCCCTCTCAACTTGACCGGTTTACCATTCACCATCAATTGATTTTTGAACACTTCAATTTCACGAAATCCAACTTTTTGTTTGTTGGTCTGTACGGTCTTTCCATCCACAATCAGCGCTGTCTCCAATACATAGAGATAAGGTGTTTCGGCCGACCACTGCATCGGTTTTTTTACTGCCAATCGACTTTCGATCTGTTTATGACTCCCTACCTCAAGCTGAATCTTGTCGGAGGATTTTTCAAGCACTGTCTTGCCATTGGCATCTCGGAGTACGTAGCGCAATTGGACCTGCTGCTGCCGGTTTGAGCTATTTTGTACCAAACCCGCAAGTTTAAGCGTTGCATGGATATATTTCGAGTCGAAATCTGTTACAGCCTGTGCATCCGAAATATGCACCTTAGGCAGCGTAAACAAAGTCGCTTTGCGTAAAATTCCACCCACGGTATGTACCGCATATTGCGATACACAAGAGAGGATATCGCTAATGGTATTCGCCTGGATTTCTACGGTCAGTTTATTTTTCCCTTTGTGGACTTTTCCGGTCAGGTCGACCTGAAAAGCAACAAATCCCCCTTCGTGTTCACCGACCGGCTGATCGTTAACTTTCACCAGCGCATGTGAACTAACGCCATCAAAGCGAATAAACACGGGGTTTCCTTCCCAATCATCGGGCAAGTCAAATGAGCGTTCGTAAACTGTGGTTTCACCCGCAGCAACATGTTGGCCTTGCATTTCCCATTCTCCTGGAACCTGAATAGGTACTGGTTTTGTATCAGCCACCTTAAAGTTCCATTGGCCATTTAATAGCATCCGACTGCTTTTACTTGTGGCCAACTGATCCGGCAAAGGAGTCAAAAACTGCCGCTGCTGTGCTGACAGATTTCCATAAGAATAGCAGGTTAATAATAAAGCCAGCCAAGCTCCTTTGGATAATTTGAGTTTACATAATTCCATATTTTTCAAATGCTTCTTTGGCACCCAAGCCTTCCATCACTTTGTTAAATACTACTTTTTCTGCTCTCGCTTTCTCGAATGCCCGAGCGAAAATCTCCTGTTCATGTTCACGGGGTACCACGCAGACTCCATCAATATCACCGATCAGCATATCGCCATCCTTGATCAGTACATTCCCAAAACGTATCGGCACGCGCCAATCGATAACCTTGCCTCTTGGTGCTTGATCCTGGGCATAACAGCCCATGGAGAAACATGGAAACTCGAGTGCTAAAATCCCAGCCGTATCTCTTGAGTAACCATTGACAATCGCGCCATGCGCACCCAATACTTTTGCTCTTGCACTCATAATTTCACCCCAAAGTGCGTATTCTGGTGAAGAACCACTACAAATATAAATTTCTCCCGGTCGCAGGTCATCCAGGGCTTCGAGCATAAAACCAAATGCTTTTGACAGCACCGGATTTTGTGATTGCTGTTCAGCATTCCCGCAGACATCGGCCTCCAATACCGTCATTGCCCGACCAATTAAAAACAAATCTGATTTTACCGGTCTTATATTCGGTGGCAGAAATTGATGGAACAATCCCATTTTGTCCATCACGTCCCCAATGACAGCTGTAAAAAGTTCCTTACGGATCAGCTCAAAAAGCTCCTCATCATTTGCCCATTCCGCCAGATAGTTTTCTTTCATTTTTTATATAAATTAAATCATGTTACCACAAAAAGACATATAGGGCCACCAATACACCCAGGATGAATAAACTCACTAATTTGAAACCACTGGAGGTCACAAAAAGATTTTTATTCACGATTACTGTATCATTACGATAGTTTCGATTGCCCAGCAGGCTCACCAATACCATTGTTGCCACCGTACATATAAACACCACAAGAATGCGATTCATAAAGGGGCTTTGATCTAACCAGAAATTTTTAAAGAGCAAGGAATAGGCAAATGTAGCAATGGCACCAGCAAACGCAGCGTTAGGTGTTGTCCAAGTTGTAAAGATACCCATCAGAAAAATCGCCAATACTCCTGGTGTGATAAAACCGGTAAATTCCTGAATAAATTGAAAGCCCTGATCCAAATGTTGCAATAGCGGAGCCAAGGAAGCGCCAATGACCAAAGCGATCAAGACCGTTACTTTACCCAGCTTCACCAAGGCTGTATCGTTCACCGCATCACCTTTTATATTCTTATAAATATCCAAAGACACAATCGTTGCTATACTATTGACCTTTCCAGCCAGTGAGGCAACGATTGCGGCCGTTAAAGCAGCAAAAGCCAATCCTTTGAAACCTGTCGGTAAAATCGAGAGTAACAACGGATAAGCCTTATCGGGCTTCACAGTACTGCCCTCAAGCATCCCCTGTGCAAAACTGAGGTTCGAACCTTCTCTATGTAAATAATAAGCAGCAATACCTGGTAATACCACAATCAAGGGCATAAATAGTTTCATAACGGCTGCAAAGAGCATCCCATTTTGGGCTGTTTTAAGATCTTTGGCTCCAAGGGCACGCTGGGTGATATATTGGTTACATCCCCAGTACGACAGATTGATGACCCACATTCCGCCCAACAAAACTGACCATCCGGGCAGATCCATATAAGCATCGGTACCATCGGGTTTTATTAGCTGTCCTTTTTCGATAAAAAGATGAAAATGCTGTGGCACCTCCGTTTTCAAGATAAGGAGTCCTTCCAGCCAATGTCCCATGCCCTTTGTATGCGCCACGAGATCGAGGGCGATATAAGTCGTCGTGAGCCCGCCTATAATCAACAAGACCACCTGGATCACGTCGGTGTAGCCAATCACTTTCATCCCGCCTAAAGCGATGATCAAGGCCAATACCGCCAACAGCCAAACCGCTACAACCATGGGAATCCCCGCAATCGACTGAATGGCCAAACCACCCAAATAAAGAATCGAGGTCAAATTGACAAACACATAGACCAAGACCCAGAATACCGCCATCACCATGCTCACCCGCGGATCGAAACGCTTGCGCAGAAAGCCGGGCATGGTAAAAATCTTATTCTTCAGATAAATGGGTAAAAACACCACTGCCACAATGATCAGTCCAATAGCCGCCATCCATTCATAAGAGGCAATTGCAAGACCTAAAGCAAATCCCGAGCCCGACATCCCTATAAATTGTTCTGCAGAGATATTCGATGCAATAATAGAGGCTCCGATGGCCCACCAGCTTAAGGAACCTTCCGCCAGAAAATAGTCGTGCGTTAGTGAACCCGAGCTGTGTTTTCGTCGATAAATGTAATAGCCATAGCCACCGACAACAATAAAATACAGCAGATAAATGATTTGATCAATCCAAGCTAACATAACCTTACCGTTAGAATTTTAACGTAATAGATCCCTGACAGGATGAGGATTCCAATGTTCTATACGCATTAGATACCATAAATTTACGTCTACAAAAATATGATTGGTCGTTGTGAATACCATCCCCCTCCATGACAACTTCACTCATCAGACTCCTCAAGGCCAACAAAATAAGTTTCTTTAGTTTTTTCATATCATAATAGGTTGTAATTCCATCCAATTCGAACGCTAGGTAATGTTCTTACATTCTTTGTCAAAGATAGGAGCTCTTGCACAGCCATACTAAAACTGATTATACAAAAACTAAAACTATTTATACCATATTAAGCAGACATCAAATATTAATGAGTGAATATTGTTTGAAATACTAACAAATATCCTATTTTTGCACAGACCAATGTAGCTATCTATGTATGAATAAATTATCGAAACCTCAATTTATCGAGCTTACGCCGCCCAGCGAAAAGACAATCCATGTGAAACTGGTCGATCAAGAATTTTTGAGCAATCCATTGCACTTTCACGAGCTCTGCGAGCTGGTGCTGATCGTGGAGAGTTTTGGGAAGCGCATTGTGGGCAACAATGTCGCCACCTTTACCGAGGGTGACCTGGTCTTGATGGGTCCAAATATCCCGCATATCTGGCGCAATGACGATTTGTTTCTACAGCCGGACAACCAGTTGCGTGCCCGCGCCATTGTGGTCTATTTTCCTGCCGATTTTTTACTTCGTCTGACCGACGAGCATCAAACGATCCAGGCCATGCAACATTTTATCCGCAAAGCCCAACGTGGACTCCGCTTCTTTGGAGGAACGCTGGATGAAGCAAGGACCATCATGGAAAAGCTTAGTGATAAAGAGGGTTTTTCAAAAATCATCGAGTTTCTCAAACTTATTCAGCTGCTGCAGCAAACGGATGAATTTGAAAGTCTGGCTTCCGACGGTTACCGTCCTACTTTTAGTGAGCAGGAGACCCAGCGCATCAATAAGGTCTACCTCTATGTGATGAGCAATTTCAAAGAGGACGTCAACTTACATAAGGCCAGCGACATGCTCAATATGACGCCCAATGCCTTCTGCCGTTTTTTCAAACGCCATACCCAGAAACCCTTTTCTCGCTTTGTCAATGAGATGCGCATTGGCCATGCCTGTAAACTACTGATGGACCGCACACTCAGTATATCAGAGATCTGCTACGAATGCGGTTATCAAAACCTGACTAACTTCAATAAGTTTTTCAAATCCATTATGAACAAGACACCGCGCGAGTTTCGAAAAGAAATGGATCTATAAACTCGATTTATCTCTAGAATTGAATTTTCTTCGAACCCCATCTGTGCTCCAATCTAAAAAAACACATACTAACTTTCCTTGTTAAAAACAGTTTTGCACTTCTGATCTTTTGGCTAGACAACGCTAACTAAAAGCCTGTACAGTTACCTTTGGCACCGCATATTATCAATCAAAAAACTTCCATTTACGAAATACTAGGCTATGTAAAGGCACTTTTCTAACATATTGTGGCTACCTACCGAAATAATAATGGTAGAATAGTTACAATATCGGATAGAATAGTTTTGGTTATCCATTTTCTGCCACACTAATTTTACAATAGAACAATTAGCAGTTTGCGTACCGAAGATAACTAAGCTATAAACCATAAATAAAAGCATCACCTATTAATTTAAATTACATTTCACTATTTCAGGTAAATAAGTGATACGCCAAAAATAAAACTAACAAAATTTTACAACTAAATTTTAATACATGAAAAGAAAGCTTAACGTCGACTTTCTAGGTGGCATGACTGCATTCTTACTTTTATTGGGAAATGTATCCTTTACGAAAGCAAGCGCTTTACATTACGCCTTGACAAATGCTAATCTGGACTTACAGAATAAAACTGTCTCCGGTACAGTAGTCGATTCTGAAGGCAAACCAATCTCTGGAGTTAATATCAGTGTCAAAGGGACTTCCGCAGTGACGAGAACTGACAACAACGGGAGATTTACAATTGCCGCAACTGAAAACAGATCTTTAGTAGCCAGCTCCATTGGCTATTTACCAAAAGAAATTCTTATCACAAAAAACTTGACAAATCTGTCAATAGTTTTAGAAACCGACGTGCGTACACTTGAAGAAACCGTCGTTGTTGGCTTTGGGACACAAAAGAAAGCAACGCTAACAGGTTCTGTCAGTGTCATGAAAGGCGATGTTGTATCGAATCGACCCATTACCAATGCGACACAGGCACTATCGGGACAAGTACCCGGGGTCTGGGTCAATCAACAATCTGGTCAGCCAGGTCGTGATGGTGCTAGTATCCGCGTGCGTGGAATTGGTACTATAGGAACAAGCGACGCACTCGTTATCATCGATGGAATTGTAGGATCACTTGGTTCATTAAACCCAAATGACATTGAATCCATATCTGTTCTAAAAGATGCTTCAGCAGCTATCTATGGTTCACGGGCCGCAAATGGCGTAATTCTCGTTCAAACTAAACGCGGAGCAAAAGGAAAGGTAAAAATAGATTTCTCGACCTCTTATGGTAAACAGGCCGCAACAAAACTGCCGGAGATGATTACCAATTCGGTGGATTACATGAATCTGTACAACCAGGCACTTGTCAATCAGGGAGCTCCCAAATTTTTCAGTGAGGCGACGATAAATGAATATAAGAATGGAAAAGATCCCATTATTTATCCAAATACAGATTGGCTGGACGTTATTATGCGCAATGCTACTATTCAAACGAATCAACTTGGTATTTCCGGTGGTGAAGGCAATACACAGTTCAATGTTTCATTGGGTTATATCAATCAGGACGGCATCGTGCAAAATGGGAATGCCAAACTTTATAACTTAAGAACCAATATCGATACTAAAGTCAATGAAAGACTAGATATAGGCGTTCGGTCAGGTATACGATATCAGGACCGAAAGGAATCCTTTAATGGTTCGGGCAATTTATTTACTGAGCTTTATAGAACATTGCCCTACTATGGAACCTATACTGCAACCGGTGAATACGCTTCTACTTGGGTGAATTCCATCAATGCACAATTTAGAAACCCTTTAGTAATGGTTAATGAAGGTAAAAACAAGAGTGCATATGGCAATATTAACACCAATATTTTCTTGAATTACAAACTTCTTGAAGGGCTTAAATTTAATATAACAGCTGGTGTAAATTATTCGACCAATGATAATCAAACATTTGTTCCAAAAAACTTAGTCTATAATCCGAAAACTAATACGGCTACTTCAACGATGAATGCTTCTGGTCCTAATGCAAGTAATAGTTGGGACAAGACACTTTATAAAACGTTATTTAGTAGCTTAACTTACAACAAGACGATTGCCAAGGATCATGACTTCACATTGGCAGGTATTTATAGTCAGGAAGAAGAAGAATACCGTACACTTTCTGGATCAATTATGGGATTTGTCAATAATTCGCTTTCAGAGATAAACGCAGGTCTTACCACGCCCCTAACCAATGGTACCACTTACGGATGGGCGCTTAGATCCTATATCGGCCGACTTAATTACGCCTTTCGGGAAAAATACCTGTTCGAGGGTATAGCCCGTTATGACGGTTCATCACGCTTCTCTCCAAAAAACAGGTGGGGCTTTTTCCCATCGCTTTCCGTAGGTTGGCGTATTTCGCAGGAGGACTTTATGAAAGATCAAGGCTTTTTTGATGAACTAAAGATCCGTGGTTCATGGGGGAAATCTGGAAATGATCGTATGGGATTCAATGATCAACGTGATCTTTATGCCTACATACCGACTTTAGCATTTGCCCGATTCTACCCGATTGATGACAATATTGCAACAGGCATAGCACAGATGTCAATTGTAGATGAAAATATAAAATGGGAAGTTGGCACTAAGAGTAATATTGGATTTGACGCAACAGTCCTAAATCGAAAACTTAATCTAACTTTTGATTATTTTGTTGATAAACGTGAGGGTATTTTGCGGCAAATACAACTTCCAGATTTTATTGGTATCCGCAATGCACCTTTCCGCAATCTAGCTACTGTTAGCAATAAAGGTTGGGAATTATCTGCAAATTACCATCATAAAATTAGCGAATTGGATATCAATGCAGGATTCAACCTCACGCATGTCAGAAATAAAATAGATTATATACCTGATCCACAAAAAGCACGCAATGCGTTGCTTCAGGGTGAACCAATCAATGCATTCTATATGTGGAAATCGCTTGGCATATTTCAATCCCAACAAGAGGTAGATGAAAGTGCCAAACAAAATGCGGTACCGACTCAGCCAGGTGATATCAAATTTGAAGATTTTAGCGGTCCTGAGGGAAAACCAGATGGTATTATTGATGCTAATGATAGACAGGTTGTGGGTAAACCCATTCCTACCTGGACTTACGGAGCCAATATCAATTTGGCCTATAAAGGCGTTGACCTACGGGTTAATTTGCAGGGCGTTGCAGATGTGGAATCCTATGTTGGAAGTGAACTATTTTTTCCTTTCTTAAACGGGGCCGGTGTGGGTAAACATTGGGATACAGGAAATACCTGGACACCCGAAAACCAAAATGCGAAATTACCCCGATTGGTACAGTACAGTGCATCAAGCAGTCAAAATTACGCAGACAATAGTTTTTGGCTTCAAGATGCCTCATTTTTACGTGTAAAAAATATCCAAGTTGGTTATTCCCTTTCCTCTAGTGTACTTTCTAGGCTCAAGGTTGCAGGCCTGCGTGTCTATGTCGATGCGCAAAACGCATTTACATTTACAAAATTTGAGGGCTTGGATCCAGAGCGCAATCTGACTAATTCTTCTCCTGCTCAATATCCAAATGTAAGAATCATCACAGCCGGTTTAAATTTAAAATTTTAAAAAAAGTATCTCATGACCAAAACAAAATATTTCAGCATTGGACTGGCAGCAATATCCCTGTTTGCCGTCTCTTGTCAAAAGGATTTTCTAAATAAGCTTCCACAGGACTCCGTTTCGCCCGAAGTCTTTTGGAAAACAGAGGAAGATGCCAAGGCAGCCAATATCGGTTGTTATTCGGCACTGTGGGATGTGACTACAGAGGTGCTTCCCTATTTGGATGTATTAACGCCAAATGCTTACAGCAACTATCCTTGGGAAGGATGGAAAAATATTTCTTTAAGTGCACAAACGCCGAGTGATTTGGGTGGAATGGGCGGAATCTATACCGGTGCTTATGGCGGAATATCCGCTACAAACAACTTCTTAGCAAACATCGATAAAATTCAGATGAACGAGGAACGAAAAACTGTTATGAAAGGAGAAGCTTACTTTCTGAGAGCTTATTACTACTCGTTACTTGTCAATTATTGGGGTGGAGTTATTATGGTATTGGATTCGCCCAACATTGATCAGATCAATACCAAGAAAAGTACAAAAGAGGAAGTGTATGCACAGATTGAAAAAGATCTAAATACTGCAGCCGGCATGCTTCCGGTCGAATCAGCAGAAAAAGGTCGCGTAACCAAAGGTTCAGCTTATGGATTACTGACACGTGTCAGTCTTTACCAACAAAAATGGAATGAAGCGACCAAGGCAGCATCCGAAGTAATGAAATTAGGCTACGAATTATTTCCAAGTTACCGGGGAATCTTTTTAGAAGGTAACGAAAACAATAGCGAGGTGGTCTTTGATGTACAGTTTTTACAACCAAGATTTCCAACCAGTTGGGATGTATACTTAGGAATTTATCAACCCGCCAATGCTCCAGGCTGGAGTTCCATCGAACCTACCCAAGATCTCGTTGATGAATATGAGATGAAAGACGGAAGTAAATACAGTATTAATAACCCGATTGCAGACCCCAAAGATCCAAATAATAACAGGGATCCGAGACTTGACCAAACGATGTTCAGAAAAGGTGTTTTATACAACTCTGTTCCCTACCCGGTAACCGAAGACGGTTGGCCAGGTGTATATACAGGTTATAGCTATAAGAAATACACCATTTATGACAACAATACCAGTCTTTCCAATGCGATAGGGGGCACTGGTCTTTCTCAGATTAACGGTATTGTAATTCGTTATGCAGACATCCTATTAATGTATGCCGAAGCATTGAATGAACTATCAGGACCAACCGCAGAGGTCTATAATGCGATCAATCGGGTACGTGCACGCCCCTCTGTTAAAATGCCGGCACTTCCTACTGGTTTGAGCAAAGAACAAATGCGTGAACGCATTAGACATGAAAGAAGAATTGAATTTGCAGGTGAAGGACTGTACTACTCTGATGTACGTCGCTGGAAAATCGCCGAGGAAGTGCTCAACAGATCAATCATACTAAATGGTGGGCAAACCAAAGGTGCTGTAGAAAAAAGAATATTCCGAAAAGAAAAAGATTATCTCATGCCTTTTCCACAGAAAGATATTGATAATGCACCCAATATGAAGGATCAACAAAATCCTGGCTATTAATTTTTGAAAATAACTCTACATTGAATACACGTTTATAAAACCTATAAACGTGTATTTTTTAGTGAGTCATTAATTAATGAACGATATATTTAGTTCCGCATCTAATCTTAATCTTCTAAACAATACTATTCGAAGTATAATTTGCAGTAGACACTTTTAAAAGCGATGTCGAGTAATCTTTAATTTCTAGGAGTTTTAGTTTTCCAAACCCATAGTTTTACTGAACCTTCAATAAAAAAACATTGTTCATAGCATAAAAAGGCAGGTAGTAACATTACTACCTACCAGCAAATTTAAAAATCAAGATTACTTAATATCCAAAAATGGATTTAAGCTTGGTCGTCAAAGCCTCACCACGTAGATTGGTTTCCACAATATTTCCTTTGGGATCGACAATCACCATATAAGGGATAGCGTTAAACAAATAATCGTTCATAAGCTTTCGTGAATCTTTGGCCAATACCTGGTGCCAAGGCATATTTTCTTCGAGCAAAGCTTTGCGCCAATCTGATTCTTTTGCGTCGATCGAAACACCCATAATCTGCAAACCTTCTTTTCTGTATTTCGAATAAATATCCTTTAGATGCGGAATCTCCCCTCGACATGGACCACACCAGGATGCCCAAAAATCGAGAATAAGATATTTCCCACGAAGCTGTTCTGGACTGATCTTCTTCCCAGATGGATCTGAAAGACTGAAGGTAGGAACTGGATTGCCTATTGCGAGCTTTTTCGTCTGTTCCATATTAGCCAAAATCTCCTTGCGCCTCTGCTCAATAGTTGCCCAATCCGGATATTTTTTGGAAAGCCTATCCAATGTGGCCATCATCAGATCATGGTCTGTCTTCCAGTTTAAAGAACGAAGTGCATAGAGTACGGTCGGCCGATCTCCATATAGCTGAACAATATTACGTATGCGCTCATTCATATCATTAGTAAGCGCCTCAAGCTGAAGATCGGCACTTTTCATCCAAAGAGAATCTTTCGCTTGTTGTGCTTCATACTTTTGTCTGGACGATAAAATAAGTCCCTGATAATTACGATGTGATGCAAAATTAACCAGATTGATCACGTTATTGTCGGCAGATCCCTCAATCATTATATAAGGTGGATTCTTATAAATGACTTTAGCTGTATCTATACCTCTAAAATTAATTGTCAGGTCGTCTTTGTCTGCCCAGATATCAATACGGTCCATGTAATAGACTCTGATCTGATAAAAATCAGGCACAGCTGTATTGATCTTAAACTGAAAATTCTGTTTATTATCCAGGACGGCACTATCCATTGGAGTAAAAACTTTTTTAAATCCCTCGCCTTTCATTTGCCCAAGATAGATCTGGCGTTTCCCGGTCGGATCCGGAAATTTTACATGACCAGTTACCGTAATTACTTTGCTTCCTTGTGCAAACAATGTTCCTGCTACCAACAAAAGTAGTAGCATCCAAATATATTTTTTCATTTTTTTTATATTTTTCTAATTACATAAAGCCTCTGATTGCAGAGTTGAATTTGACACCCTTGGCTACTTCAGCTTCTTTCAATTTATTCTGCACCTCAATTTCCTGCTCTACTTTTTGAACCATTGCCTGATCTTTTAACTGGGTATATAGCTTCAATTGAAAATCAAGTAAGTCTTTTTTATAAACGGGGTTCAGGTCAGTAGCCAGCAATAGATCCGTCCAATGGATCGCATCTTTTAATCGGTCATCGGGAGCACTTCCGATAAACTTTCTAGTATAATTCAATAAATATGAACTTTTGGTTTCCAAACTTTTGATCGGACTATCTGTGCCAATCAACTGCAACATCGTGGTATTAAAACTGGCCCAGTCACTCTTATTTCTAAAATCGACCAGCTGTAGACGAAGCAAAAGCTCATTCGCGCGCGGATCACCAATGGATCGGAGCATGTTCATTACCTTTAGTTGTCTTTGTGCATCTACAGGCTTTTTCATATAATATGCTGTACTTGCTGCTCCAACTTCACCGGATAAATTCCCTATGATATAGCCTAAAACTTTGTCCTTTCCTACTTTTCGGGCAAATTCATCCTGATGCGAAAAAATATAGTTAAAAGTTTTGGAGTCTGTGTTATAGAGATATTCCCCTAAGACTTTCCAATTTTCTGATTGCTTTAATTCGGCCGGTGTCAGTGCATCAAAATAGCCGGTGGCCACCTCTTTAATCTTAGCGCGGTCACCAGCATTACCCAGCACTTTGAAATAGGCTGTTAAGGTAGAAAGAGATCTATCACCGTTTTCATAGCGTTTTGCTAGTCCCAGAAGCGAAGCCTTTGGATCCAATGCCGGTCTGGAAAGATTGATCATCTCCTTAGCCGAGGGCGCGCCCACAATTTTATGCACTACTACCCCATCACCATCGATAAAAAGCAGAGTCGGGTAAGCAGCGATATCTGAGGCATAACGCTTTTTCAATGTAATCCCCTCTCCTTTCTCCATATCGTACCCGACATTAATAAAGGTATTGTTAAAAAAATCGGCAATGCTGTCAACAGTAAAAACATCTTTTGCCATCTGTTTACAGGGTACGCACCAAGAAGTATAGGCATCCAAGAAAATCAGTTTCTTTTCACGTTTTGCTTCATTGAGAACAGTCTCGAAAGCGGCATCATGCTTAAATTGTATCGTTCGATTTTGAGCGATCAAACTAAATTTGACCAGAAAGATAGCGAGTAAAATAAGGTACTTTTTCATTTATATTATTGTTTTTGTATAGTTTACACTTTGTTTTAGTAATCCGGATTCTGTTTTAAGAAGCCATTACTGATCGAGATCTCTGCCTGTGGTATTGGAAAGGCGTACCGATTGGCTGGAATCACTGGATTAATTGCTCTGCCCGTACGCATTCGGTCAAACCGGTCGTGCCCCTCAAAAGCCAATTCCCAGTTGCGTTCACGCCACAGTACTTCAAGAAATTGCTGCTTGCTTGCGAAGGATGAAATGGTATAGGGCGCGGGTTTATTCACAGCCGAAAATGCACGCTGATGGATGCTATTCAACAAGTCTATAGCAGCCTGATTGACCCCTTCAATATTTGTCAGTGCTTCAGCTTTATTGAGCACAACTTCAGCCAGGCGAATGACGACCATATTATCGTACATGTTTGGGCTTGTGTATTTATTGGACCGAATTTCACCTTCAGGTATGGTCTGGGTCGGTGCCAAGGTCTGTAACATGGTACTACGCCGAATATCATGCTCTGTATACGTTTTTACAAAGGTAGGATCTACCGCATATTGAAAGTTATTGGCTGTATTACTCGACAATGCGGTGTTCCAACTCACAGGAAAGCCATATATAATTTCTTTATTGAATGGAATATTGGCCGGAGCAGCGATCACCGAGCTATTGTTCGGAAAAACGAGATCAGGAGAATTGGCCAGATTGTAGCTTGCATCTGAAAGTACGGCATCAGCCATTTTGACAACGTCTACATCACGGTGCTGATAGAGGTAGATACGGGTCAAGAGCGCCTTGGCAACACTTTGAACAGCTCTGGAACGCAGCTTGACATCCACCTGCGTCGCCGTTGGATAACTTAGCGGAAGGTCAGGAATAGCTTCTTCAAGATCCTGAATCACCCGATCGAATACCTGTTGATTTGTAGACCTTGGAATATACTGGCTCTCGTCCGAACGAGAAAATGCATCCAGACGTAACGGAACAGCGAGCTTGCTACTGCCATTTGCACCGTACCAGCCGTCAGCAAATAACAATGCCAGCCTAAAATAACTGTAAGCTCGTAAAAATTTTGCTTCAGCAATAAATTGCCTTTGCACCGTTTCTTCAAACTTGGCATATTTTGGCAGGTTATTGATGACTACATTCGCAATGTTAATTACCTTGTAATGTTCTGTCCATATCCTGGCCAATACAGGCGAAGTAGGATCTACCGTTCCATTATAGTAGGTATTGGTTACAAGATAAAGATTGCCGGTGCTCAGGTCGGCTATGGGCAAGGCATCCCGTTCAATTAAATACTGAGTATAGAAGCCTCCGGCAATCAGGCGCTCGGTAGTGTTCCTGTCTTCCAAAAGCTCGCTTTCAACCAGATTATTTTCTGGGCTCAGATCCAGCTTTTTATTACAGGACACCAAAAGTGCCACCAAAAGTAGTAATACATATGTTGATCTATTTTTCATATTCTTTGTGCTAAATTAAAATCTGATTTTCGCGCCAAAACGTATTGATCTAGCCGGGGGCAACGTAAATTCATCTCTTCCGACCTGAAGTGCTGAAGATCCAAATGCACTGACCTCCGGATCTATTCCCGTGTATTTGGTAAAAATCAATGCATTGTCCATCTGCAGGTAGAGTTTTATCCCCTGTATATTTGCTCTTTTTAGAAAATGAGATTCGAAACTATAACCGATGGTCACATTCTTTACTTTCAGGTAAGAAGCATCTTCCAGAAAACGGGAGGTATTTCGACCCAACGTATAATCTGTTCCCAACGGATTACGGACACCGGAGATTGGATTTAAAACAGAATTTGTCTCATTTAACAGCGCCGGGATCTCAGTCTGCTGTCCGGGCTCTTTCCAATAATCCAATAAATCCGTAGAGAGATTATTTGCCTCATTGCTCGTATACGAATATAGGTATGCTTTGGCTCCATTGATCATCTTATTGCCTACCGCATAGGTCAAAAAAACATTCATCTCCAAGCCTTTATACCTAAAAATATTATCCCAGCCACCGAATACTTTTGGTGTTGCATCCCCCATGAGCTTACGATGTTCATCCCATCCATTTTTTTGGAGCTGTATATTGACTTCGGTCTTATTCCCATCTTTATCTACCCAAAGTGGATTACCATTTTGGGGATTCACCCCGCCCCACTCATAGAGAAAAAATGCCGTAGCCGACTGTCCCTCCATTAAAAATTTTCCGGTACCGGCTTCCAGTGTGCGGCCAAGCTCCAAAGGATCGGTGATTCCATTTTTTTGAAATAGACGTTCGATCCTGTTCTTATTTTTACTCAACGTAAGCATCGTATTCCATGAGAAATTGCCTTTTCTTAGGATATCCGCATTTACTGTTATTTCTATGCCCTTGTTGCGTAGTACACCGACATTTTGCTGCTGCATATTAAATCCCAAAAAAGCAGGTATCGGAAAAGAGAGAATCGCATTGTCTGTTTTTTCGTTGTAATAATCCACCGTTAGTACCAATGCCGAATTAAACAGCGAAATATCCGTACCGATATTATATTTGGTACGTGTCTCCCATTTCAGGTCAGGGTTATTTGGAACAGTCGGTACAATAACCACGTCACCGGCCCAACTGGGGTTTCCCGTTGGATTAGCATAGATGCCCTTATTACCATAATACCCTGCACCTCCATCGGATCCGGATAGTCCCAAGCTACTGCGAATTTTAAATTGGTCCAAGAAGGAAATATCTTTCAAAAAAGATTCCTGTTTCAGATCCCAGCCCAGGGAGAATGAAGGAAATCCAACGTACCTGCGGTCTTCACTGAATTTGGACGAGCCATCAATACGGTAGGTAATACCAGCCATATATTTATTCTTGTAGCTATAATTGAATCTTCCAAATACTGAAAATAACGCCCATTGCTGTTGCAGTGCATTTCCAAAGGTTCGGGTACCGGCACTTGTGATACTGAGAACCTGATCATTGGGAAAGTTATTGCCTGTGACATTGGTGCTATTTTCGACTGAAGCTTCAAAACTTTGGCCCACAACTGCGTTAAGACCGTGAAAGCCAAAGCGCTGGTTGATGTTTAACGTGTTGTTAACCACCCATTTTCTACGCCAGGTTTGGGTCTCGGATGCTAGACCACCTACCGTACGCGGTCGGTTGGTGTAGCGGCTAAATGCGCGTGTTGTTTCCCAGTCGACCCCAAACTCAGATTTGAATTTAATCCATTTAAGCAAATCCAGCTCGGCGAAAATATTTCCTACAATATTATTGTCATTCACATAGTTGGTCGTGGTATTAGCATAGCCTACGGCATTTAAATCCCGAGCCACGCTTGTCACAACAGGATTGGGACCCGTTGCCCAAATGTAATTTCCTGATCCGTCATAGATCGGTTTATTAGGCGCAGTAATTGCGGCATCACCATAGAGTAGATTGGCGTTTAATGCGTTGTTCACTGTGCTCGAAACGGCAATATTTGACCCAACACGCAATGCCTTACTCAAGGACTGATTCAGATTAAGCCTTCCAGAATATCGATCATAATTATTTTTGATGACATAGGGTTTGTCATTGGTATAGGAGCCGCTCAAATAGTAATTACCCTTGTCATTTCCGTTAGAAATATTGAAGGACGCATTATAAGACGCACCTGTGCGATATATTTCTTCCAGCCAGTTGGTGTTCACTCCTTTAGGAAACACTAAATTTTTATTCTGCTTCTTAAAATACTCCGTATAAAAATCGGCGTATTGATCTCCATTCATTAACTCATGCTTCTTCACTGGCGTATTCAAAGAAGTGGAAAACTGCACATCGATAGTTGGCGCATAGGCTTTGCCCTGTTTGGTTTTGATAAGGATGACACCTGAAGCGCCACGCGAGCCATAAATTGCTGTAGAGTAGGCATCTTTCAATACCTCGATAGATTCAATATCCTCCGGATTGATCAGCGACAATGGATTGCGCTCAAAAGTTTCCCTTTGATTTTGTGTCATTGTGTTTTTAGCATTCCCTGTAAAGGTCGAATTATGGCTACGGCCACTGAAATTCACGGTGTTGGCATCCGGGTCAATTCCATACATCGGTACACCGTCAATGACAATCAAGGGCGGGTTTCCTTTTCCATTGATACTGGTAATTCCCCTTATGGAAAGCACAGGTGCTGCCCCAGGTACACCGGAGGAAGGCAAGACCTGCAAACCTGCAACACGCCCCACCAAAGCTCCATCAACGGAATTGGGAAGCGCTCCAATCGCTTTAGGCTTAAAACTTCCAACAGCGCCAAGGTTAGTACGGCGCTCAACCGTTCCATACCCGACCAGTACAACTTCGTCCAACTGACTTACACGGGGTTCAAGGCGAACGACAACAAATTCCTTCTGAACGGTAATCTGCTGGGTACTGTATCCCACGCAACTACAGATCAAAACATTATCCATTGTAGATGATTCGATTTCAAATTCTCCTTTATCATTCGTAAGCGACTTTAAACTAGTTCCCTTGAGAGTCACGGTGATACCTTTCAATGCTTCCCCCTGTGCATTCAAGATCTTTCCCTTTATTGGATATTTCTGCGAACCCGGGATTAATGGCTTTCTTTCAGACGATGGAGGGATCGACCGGATTACCACTGTCTTTCCCCGAATGGTGTATGTAAACGGTTGTTCGGCAAAACATAATTTTAAGACTTCATCGAGCGTTTTATCATTGACCTGAAGAGAAATGAGTTTTGCACGATCCAGTTCCTGATTACTGTAGAGAAAATCTGCTCCGGTCTGTTTACGCAGTTCTTTCAAAACATGTTCAATCTTTACATTCTTCAAGGAAAGATTTACCTTCTGCCCATATGCTACTGCACTTGTCAATAAAACGCAAATCAACAGGAGCGTGCTTGATATTTTCATAGTTTGGATGGTTATCCTATAAGCATAGAGTAGCCTCTTCGCATGACTTATAGCGATTATTTTCATATATTTGGTTAGTTAAGTTCAAACTTATTAGTTCACAACGCTATTAGGCCCCTTAACCAATGCCAGAAGTGTTACGAGCACTTCTGGCTATCTAAATGGCCTTCCCCTAAAATCAGACTACGGCATCACGACAACCCTCCTTCCCTCTTTTTTGAAATGAGCCAAGCCTGTTAGCTCGAGCAAGGTCAATACCTCATCGAGTGAAGTGTTTCTTGAAATGGTACCCGAGAAGTCATTTCTGTTATAATCTTTATCGAAAGAAACTTCAATGTCATACCAGCGCGCGATTTTGCGCATTACCGCAGAAAGATTTTCCCTTTCAAACTGAAACTGGCCGTTTTTCCAGTCAAGACTCAGTGCTGGATCTACTGTTGCAACCTCAAATGCCCCATGCTGCAACCGCGCCTGCTGGCTTGGTCTTAAATAAACGGCAGACTTTTCTATATCCGCTGAAGTAACTTGCACTTTTCCTTCAAGCAATGTGGTTCTGATAGACTCTTCATCGGCATAAGCATTGACATTGAAATGCGTCCCAAGGACACGAATGTCCTGTCTTTGACTTCTTACGATAAAGGGATGTTTTTCGTCTTTTTTGACTTCGAAATAGGCTTCACCTTCCAGATAAACTTCTCTTTCAAAGTTACCGTTGAGCAAACCTACAGAATAGCTAAGACTCGATGCAGCATTGAGCCATACTTTGGTTCCATCAGACAGCTCAAGCGAATAGATCATTCCTTTAGGCGTATTTAAGGTCAGTTTTTCAGTCTGCGAACTGATCAGGTCGACACGTTTATTATCTGTCTGATAGGTTATTCCCCGAGCTGTCGAAGCGATCTTGCCATGATCCCCCTCGAGTGGGATCACTGTTCCATCTCCACGTCTCAGGACTACTTTATTATCGAACTTCGCTTCTGATTTTGTCAGTCTGCTTTCAGTCGACAACTTATCAGCGGAGTTCATATTTTTATAATACAAAACACCAAAGGAAAGGACAAGGAGAGCGACCGCAGCGGCATACAAACGCCAGGGAGATAGACGCCATATGCCAGGTCTGGCCACAGGGCTGACTGCATATTTACTATCAATATCTGATTGACCTTCATCAATAGCATTTATTGTATGTTCAATGCGATTGAAAAGAGCTTTTTCTGCGGCCGATCTTGGAACATCGGCCATATCCTGTAGCGCTATGCCTGCAATATCTTCTTCCCAGGCTTGTTTCCAATCTGACTCCCAGGAAATAAATGCATCCGCATCCTCCAAGCTTGCCAAAAGCTGATCAAGCTCAGCTTTGGAAATACTTCCGTTCAGATACCTGCCGATGAGTTCTTTTTTATCGTTCACTTTTTATTGGCTTGTTATAATGGATATACAAATGGGTAGAAAAAAACATCCATCAAAAAAGAAAAAAAAATAGAAATATCCTATAATCTGCTTATACTCAGCAAAATAATTACAAGCAAATTCTTAGCTGTAATGTAATCACGTACGTGTTTCAATGCCTTATGCATATGCTTGTTGACAGTACTGGTAGTAATACCAAGTATCTCTGCTGCTTGTTTATAGCTCAAACCTTGCAGCCGGCAGAGCACAAAGACTTCTTTGACATTCCCGTGGAGCTGTTCGAGTGCTTCCGCAACGATCGCGCTGCTTTCGTTAAAGCCAATAGTCTGATCGGTGGAATGATCAGCTATTGTCGCGAATCTAGAGATCTCAGTAATAATATTAGATTCATACTGTGCTCTTTTCAGCAGATTGAGGAGATTATTTTTAGCAACGGTAAATAGAAAGGATTTAAAAGATTTGTTCGGATCAATATCTTTACGTTTTTCCCAAATTTTAACAAAAGTATCATGGACAATGTCCTCGGTTAAAAATGGTGATTTCGCCGTACGTTGGACAAAGATCTTCAATTTGGAAATATGCATATAATACAATGCCGCAAACGCATCTCTATCATCCTGCTGCACTCTTAAAATTAGTGCACTTTCTTTATCTGTGTTCTTTAAATCCATCAAAACTTAGGTACGTGTCAAAAGTATGATAAAAATATCATAGTTAAAACCTAAAATTTTATTCGGTTATCCAAAAAATGCTGCGCGACAGGCCTTCTTTTATTTTATATTTGTTACCTCCATTGTCTAAGCCTGGTTCAGCCTCTGCAACGTAGTAATTAATTGACACTGGGGTATCTCCTTTTTTGTAATAGCCCAATAACTCTATTCCTTCATACGTTCCATTTTGCAACGCTGTGATTTCAGCCGCAGATAATGCCCGCATATCTGCCATGCTGTTTTTAATTAAAATCTGATTTGCCATTTTCTTTTTCTTTTAAAGTGTACAGTAAAAGTAGGCGGGCTGGTGCCGCTATCTGAGGAAAAGGAGGTGTATGTAAGCGGTAGTGGAGAGATACCGAAAAGTTAAGACTCATATGGAGATTTCGGATAGACTGACCATGCGATTCCGTCGCAAATTGACCATTTAAATTGAATTTCGAAATAAAATAATATATTTAAAATCTATAGGTGCATTATTTTAATGGTCAAAATTATTCGATTTCACTGATCAGTAATTTCCGAAATAATATGATCAAAGCCTCCGAAATCTTCACTAAACTTTATTATTTTATCCATCCAACTTGAGGTATTTCCGGCAGTTTGATCCAGGGCGAAAAATCCGCTTTCAAAATATTTTGTTCGAAAGTTTATCCTGTCTACCAGACTATCAACGAGATGCAACGCGTTAGATATGCAGTTCTATTTCTTATCCTATGCAAAGTCGATCGAAGAACAAATCTGTTAGATTTGTAAGACTGCAAATGATCAAAATCCAGATAGAATAGATAAATGTTCCTAATA